>NZ_JALBWM010000222.1 GCF_023895975.1 Microbulbifer okhotskensis | reverse complement strand
AGACAAGATAATTACAGCCACGATTTAAGCTGATTTATATGGGACAGCCCTGGGGTCTCCCCCATGAACGAACCGACATGCTTAATGCTAATCACAACATGGGTAGAAACCAGATTGCCCTCGGCCACCTGCATTGTGTTAAGCAACTTCATATCCTTGAAAGCGGCACGGAACTTCGATACCTCATCTTCGAATTCTTTCAAATTACGCTTTTGTGAACCAATCCCAGTGCTGACCGCAGAATCAAGATGGTTCACATAATTAGACGAGAGAATCATTGACGGATCAATTTTTGAATCCCTCATCCAAAGCTCAATTGCCTGCATTGCGAGTTTCTTATTGTCCAGCAGGCTGTTAGCTTGCGCGAAAACGACGCCAGTAATACCTATTAGAAAAATGAATGTCACCAGAATCATAGAAAATAAACGCTTGGGCATTGAAAACTCCAGTTTATTTAACAAAAGATTTATTGAGAAGTATGGCCACTTAAACATATATCGTATTGATTTTTACAAACCTCACAGAGCCTTGGAATATCACTTCAACCTGCTTACCAACAATAGACACACTTTTATAAACCACTAGTCGTAATCCTTACTGTTTGCCATAAAAGCTCAGGCAGCATCCCGTCTTGTGTTGGCGCTCTAGTGAATAGCAATGAGTACTGCCCCTTAAAAACAATATTCTAATTTTCTCACTAGCGAAAAATCAAAATTGTCAGAGGGGTTGACAGAATGGAGAAATTGACCCAGCACTACTGGCCACAGCTCAACTGTCCTAGCCTTAAGGTCGTCAAAAGGGAGGTTAAACATGGTTAGCTCGTTCCAGCTCCACGACCTGCTAGATATACCACTCTCAAATCGTTTGTTATAGCGCCTATGACACGCAATCGTGCGGATAGGAATGGAGTTGTCACACCAAGATGATCACACAGTATCAACAACGGACAAGCGCCGGTCTGATCATCGCTGAATTATCTCCAATCTCTACCCAAGACGCCGGGCATCCTTATATATTTGGTATTTATACAGCAGAACAGGTTGCTGGCAGGGAAAATTAACTCATGCAGCACATCAAACAGGTGGAAAAATTTTCCGCTACTGCACTGCGGGCATATCTCCCACCCCACCATGCAGCTAGATGGGATTATGCCCGTAAGTGCATCAGCTATTAAGCCTACCGGACAAGCAGATACCTACAAAGGGGCAAAGGATTAGGTTACCCCCAAGAGCTGTCCCATATAAATCAGCTAAATGAAGGTTGTAATTATCTTATCTAAAATTTCGCTATCCAAGCTTGCTTTTCTCGAAGGTTTTTAATACTGATATCTTTATTAAAACTAGACTTTGCCGCCTGCAACTAATTTAGTGCCAAATACCCCAAGATTGCTATGTTCTCTGGTGCATTACCTGACCTAAAGCGACTATCATCCTCACGAAAACCACATCTAAAAATCAGTGCAGCGAGCTTTCAACACCCCAGTGAGATCAAGAATCTCCTGTAACTTCAGTATGGCCGTAATCTCATTCGACTTTTCTTCTACCTTTTGCCAAGCAAGGACAAGTCGAGCTTCGAGCGTAAAAGTACTCACCATATGTATAGGAAATCGCTGGCTGGCCTAATCAAAGCTCGCCTTAACGTCTTGCCATCAATCGCGATCGCGTTACGGAGTTTTTACTGGACAGCATGAGCCCACAGAAGAAAGCAGTGCTTAAACTACTCGGACCTAAACGTGAAATAACCTGGGTGAAAGTGTTTTTTGAGGGTACTCCATTATTGAATGGAGTAAATTTTATTAGGGAATTTTTCTTCGATTATGAAAAATAAACAAAATCTCTACAGCTTTCCACACCGAAAAAAGTGATAATTAAAATATCGGGCAGGGCGTTCAAATTGTACCGATCAACTCGAAGATCTTCCATGTGACCAAAGTGGTGTAAAAGGCTGACGCTATCCATGTTGTTTGAAAAGCCCTCTATGCATCAAAAAGGATGGCTGTTTTAGGTCTATTTTATTTGTTTTTACACCGATTTATATGGGATATCTCGGGTAGAGTGTTCATTAAAATTCCCGGATTGTTAGAGGTAAGGAGAGCAGAGAGAATCTGGCCAATATTCTTGATCAGGTCAATTAATCAATTACCGCACTCCAATTTCCACCACAAATGCGGTGGAGGCTATACACAGATTTTTGAACATTCCCCAAGTTTCTGACTGCCTGGTTTTGCCCTGTGCCACTCAAATCACAACCCTATCTATAGGAATACCCACCAGGGCCTTATCAAAATTCGTGACAGCGCCTACAAAGCCATATAATGGCTCAATGGGAAACCTGAATATTAGGTCACTAGATAGGAAAGCTAAAAGTGAAAGAATTGTGCATTTGCCTGACTTTACTCTTACTATCCTCCGCCTCCCTGGCATCTTCTGTAAAGATTCAACTGGAAAGCTGGGATACTATTTGTCAAATCCAAGTTACGGGTGGAAAAAATCCATCATTCACAAACTATCAAACCTTTAGCAACATAAAAAGGGGATGGTCAATTTCCAAACCCTATCAGATATGCTATCGCCGAAACGAAGAACCTTCTCAATGCAACTCTAAAATGACGATGTGGAGATGTAAAAGATATGTCGAGTCTGAAGATCATAGGTCAAATATCTTCTCTATATTTTAAAAGCTGCTTTACAACTTCTTTAGTATTCCCAACAGACATGCAGCATAAAAAGATCACAACAAGAAGATAGCGCCACCCGTCCTCACGTCAATTGACGATGACTGATTTACCAAGTAATTATGCGCTCAACCTAACCTTACCCACCAACGATGGAAATTCTCTTAAACGATAAACTACAACTCGTCAGACTATCTCGCCGTAGATCATAGCCCATAGATTTTTCATGCCTTAATCGTTAAGTCTTTGAATTCAACACTTCGGACAGTTTCATACAGCTATAGCCCCATAGTCACTGTACTGCT
>NZ_JALBWM010000221.1 GCF_023895975.1 Microbulbifer okhotskensis | reverse complement strand
TCCGGTATAGAGTATGGGGGCATGAGCAGTTACACAATTTAAATTACAGCCTCCACTATCGTTGGGTAGAGATTCATTACGGATAGAGAACCGCCCATTGCGGACTCGCACGATGGGTGGTGTGGGAGCCGGTAGCTAGAAACTACCGGCTACCCGATTTATGTTTTTGTCTTCTTCGCTGCTACGAAATAGCTAGATGCACCTTTATATATCTCCTCAGATTCAACTGCTTTAAATCCACCAGCTTCTAGCAAAGTGTTTACTTCTGTGCTCATTATTCGTCTTATGGGAATTGGAATGACACCAAATTTACACAAAAATCCGACTAGTTGAATTTGAAGATTAACTAAGAATGACATTTTTTGGCCTAGACAGGGTGTTACAGAGATGAATAGACCTTCTGGCTTTAACAATTCACCTATTCGCGCTATTACATCATGTGGGCTAGCAACAGTATGCAACATATTAAAAGCCAGAATCACATCATATGAATGAGAAGAATACTTGCTATCAAAAATATCTGACTGTTCGAAATTTACGTTTTCAATTTTACCGGCAGCGGCCTTATCTTTTGCTACCTCAATCATTTTCGCCGAAATATCAATTGCATCAATTTCCTTAACCAGATTAGAAAATTGACAAGCCGCAGTGCCTGTTCCGCATCCATAATCTAGAACAATGTCATCACTCTTCAGAAGCTTACTTGTATTCTCCCTAGATCTACTATGAATATACTCAAATCGCTCCTCAGTTTTATCGTAGTTTTTGGACGCACTGTCCCAGAACTTTTCTGATTTGTTCATTCTATATACCTTGGTGCGAGGAAACATAACGTTGCCAACAGGGGCAGCCGGAGCGTTTGCGTGCGAAGCGCGCCGCGTAGGCTGTCCAACCGAGGCCCGAAGGGTCTGGGCGAGCCTGCTTCTTGGCTTTGTTATACGCTGCCTTCCCCCAAAGATTGAAAAATAAGATCCCTGAACCCAGGAACACCAAGAAAGAGCACTAAAAATCCTAGGAAAATAGACAAAATACAAACAAGCCATAGAGCAAGAGTAATCTTCCTTTGCTTATTGTGATGCGGATAGTACTTCGCAAATAGCAAAGATACTCCAGACAACACAAGGAATCTTGGTGCAGCAACTGCATGCCTGCTTAGGGCGAACATGCTAGCGGCAGCAGCTAAACCAGAGAGAAAACCAACAACCCAAATTGTCTTAAATAGGAAAACCACTATCTCCATTGATTCTCCTACCCGTATAACGTCCAGCACAACCGCCGGAGGTAATTGGCGCCTTTTGTGCAGTTCTTTGCGCAAAAGGTGCGAATTGCCGGAGGTCGGCTTGCTGCTGCTTGGTACGCCCAGCATGGGCGTGGACTAATGGGGTGAAAGTCCCCTGTAGGAAGATCACCGTTTAATGGGTTCCATTAGATGCTAACTACTAGCGAATGGCAACTGCAGTACCGTGAGGTCTTGTGGGGAGGAAGCCGCTAGCAAAACTACGAGCTGACGAACAGAAACATCCTATAAGGCTTAGCCTGGAGGCGAGGTGGCCAAGGACACCGAAGCCGTGTGATCTAACGGGTAGAGTAAATGATGCAGTTGCGTAGTGAAAGTTCACGTTCTTATCTGGAGAGATCTGTTTAACTTGCTGCTGTGAAGCTGTCAGCGTGGCCGCTGACTGATAAATAGGCCCACTCCGCTAGCCACCATCGCGGGGATCGACAAAAGTGGTGGAACACATCAGCGCCTCGGTCAGTAATGGCTGAGGTGATTAAAGAGAAGTCAGCAGACGGCATAGTAGCCAAATGCCAAGATTAATACCTTGGACAGGGTGAAGGCCTGAACCTAAATCCACGAGCTAAAAGACAGGGCTAGACTACCGATATGTTTCCAGTCGGATATAAAATTGAGGTAGCGCACTGCCATGATACTTAACTCAAATGAAGATCTGCTCGATACTATCCTCAGCAAAGAAAATCTCAGTGCTGCATGGAAACACGTTCGAAGCAATAAAGGTGCAGCAGGCATTGATGGAATTACCATCGATGATTTTGTGCAGCATTTTAAGGCAGTTGGCGATGAAATTGTCGAAACCATTCGGCAAGGTCATTATCAACCCCTTCCCGTTAGGCGTGTCTACATTCGTAAGCCAGATGGTGGCCAGCGAGGCCTTGGGATACCCACGATTTTTGATCGTGTCATTCAGCAAGCTATCGCCCAGGTCATCAATCCCATTTTCGATACGATTTTTTCGGAGTTTAGCTATGGGTTTCGCCCAAAGCGGTCACAGCATCATGCGGTGAAAAAGCTACAAAAGTATATCGAAGTCGGGAAACGAATAGCGGTGGATGTCGATCTCTCCAAATTCTTCGACCGGGTAAATCATGATTTTCTCATGAGTCTACTCAGCCAAAGAATTGGAGATAAGCGTTTACTTAAACTGATTGCAAGCAACTTGCGTGCAGGCAGGGTAGAAAATGGATGTTGGCAAGCATGTTATGAGGGGGTGCCACAAGGGGGTCCTTTATCGCCGCTGCTGTCCAATATTGTACTCGACTTGCTCGATAAAAAGCTGGAAAAACGCCAGCACCACTTTGTCCGCTATGCGGATGATTTTGTGATTGTTGTTTCCTCTAAGCGTGCCGGTGAACGGGTTATGGCGAGCATTAAACGCTTTGTTGAGCGCAAGCTTAAACTCAAAGTCAACGATGCTAAAAGCCAGGTGGTACCTGTTAGCCGCTGTAAGTTTCTGGGGTTTTCTTTTCTGGGTGCAAAGCTTGTCTGGCATGATAAGTCTCTGCTCCAATTTAAATATCGCATCCGCCAGATTACAGGGCGATCCCGTGGTATTTCGATGGAGAAGAAAATGAAAGAACTTACCGTATACCTTCGTGGTTGGATTAATTATTTTGGTATAGCGCAAGGCTTTCAAACCTGCATTCAACTTTGAAGTGCATCAGTTAATCCCCTGGAAAAGAACGGTCA
>NZ_JALBWM010000220.1 GCF_023895975.1 Microbulbifer okhotskensis | reverse complement strand
CTACCAATAATCCACTAGCAAGAGCGGTTACACAGAATTATTTACACCCTCGCCACATCTTCCACCTTTCTGGATGCCTTCTGCACAAAATAAGATTCCTAGATCAAATTTGCAATTAATTCGACCGATAACCCCGCAGCCTCACCTGCCCTTGCCAGTTAAGCGGGCAAGTAAATCACCCTACCCCAGCCAGCCCCGTACAAATCAGCAACGGTCACCCCTTATTCGTCCGCTTATCGTGACGGCTTCTCCACCGTGCTGCAAACATACAAAGTGGCAACCTCTAGTATTGCTTCTAAGCCTGTGATCTTTTTAGAAAAGAAGCGAGTGCAATAAATCTGTCTCTTTACTGGTACCCCCCTCTTATAAGTCGAGGTATGGAGTCCCGCTCAGCCCTTCGATCACTCTCTCACTCAATGTTTAGAGTCATAGGGCGGTTCAAAAATTCGGGGGGGGGTCTAAGAAAGATCGTAGAATCATCATTGTCTCTGGCCCAGAACCTAACGGCCTGCTTGGTGATTAGCTGCTAATCCAAGCTCAACACAATTTCATTGTGGTCATCTGTTGGCGAGGGAAAACCACAGACAACGCCTTGACGACAGAGAGAGGTGTTTTCATTTACCCAGTACGGGGGACTTTCACCCCGCTGGTTAAGCACCACACTCGGCACACACTCCGAAAATAGCCGCGCATTCTCGGGGTCGCCCCCCTTTTCTTATTAAGCTAATAGCTTTCATTAACGGTACTCAATAATTGAATAGCTTCATTCTTTGTCATTGGAACTAAGCTAGCGCCACTAGATACAGTGGCGATGACCGACTTAGAAGCATAGATTTTGTCAAGGATGAAAAGGCATCAAACCTAACTGGATAGACCGCCACACAACTAGCTCAACTATTAATCGTGTCATCCATGTATTTTACTGACTCACCGATGGAGATAGAAAATACGCCTGCATTTCCGCTTTCATACTCTCGCTTCCATGAGTTATAACCATCCAGATAATCTGGGATATCCGACTCCCCGATAAATTCATGTAAGCTTGCTCCCAGAGCCTCAATGGAAAATGGCATATGAGTAATTTCCTCTATACTCTCATCGCCATTCGGATTATTAATCTTTATGCCTGAAACATGAATGTGAACAATCAAAGAGTTGTCTTTCGACTCTTCAATTTTAAGTATGATTGCCCGTGAACTTTCTTCACCCTCACGATTATCATATTTCCACTCTTGGCCTTCTTTGATTTTCACGTCCATCATCATTCTTCACCTTAACTCAAGACTCAATTGTTTTCCGATGGCGTATGTCAGAGTACTCGGTCGTTCATACCTCACCCACACTGCCCCATATGTATACTTGTTCTATATCCGGTTCTCGTGCCAATCCTTCATTATCGCTGAGTGTAAACTCCTGTGTCAGTATGCCGGGATACTGCCTTTATAGATCTATGGAGACTTTTACCTCAAAAAATAGCCGCCCACTTGATATATATCATTATAGTGCCCTTATATACCCACAGTGGACTCACTATTTAGGGGTATTTTATCTTTCATTGGTTGGAGTAGCATCTTCAAATTGCCCAATTCCGGGTAACTTGGAGTATTTTGACTCAATAGTAGATCACCTGATAGGCATCTTTCTTTAGTTCTGGTGCGCTCTCCAGCTCATCATTCCGGCGAATGTCAGAGTTTTAATGATTGCCAGACCTGTTGGGCACCAGTGCTCGCCGGTGTATCGGAAGGGATTCTCGCAGCATCACTTTTCAGATCGCTCCTATACCTCTAATATTCGAGTGATACTCTAATAAGTTTGACGCCCCAGCTCGTGGCAGCCCACTTCAGCTCTCCCGATTGAAGCAGGCTCCGCATCAGTAGGCCTCACCTAAAAGTGGAAATCATCCAGCTTCCACCAGCAGCGCCCATTGCAAGGTAGATTAAAGCCAACTGATGAAGTTCTGCCTTAAAACGATGGTATCCCTGGAAAATAAAAGAACCGAAGTTAGGGTCGAACAGTCTCCATACATTGCCGTTTTGCACCTGAATCGTAATAGCATGACCGCTGTTAGGACCTAAAAATCCTATTAGAGCAAAACCTTGATTGAGACTTCCTGCTCTCTGTCGAATCCATTTTAAGAATGTTGAGAAAGGTTCAAATCGGTTAAGCTGGTGACCGCGTGCGATACAATGCTCTGTATATCCATCTCGCTGAGCAATGGTTCTCAATCCAGAAGAAATCGCCATCGTATTCCCTTGAATCTGTTGCTGTGCAGCAATTGCCCTTTGCAAGGAGTAGATTGGTTGCCCAAAGCTGGAGGTGGAGCCCCCAACGGCCATTAGAAACCTTCCCGGAGCTGCTCGGTTGCGCGCATTTCCGATTCCAGTATTGTGAAACCTCTGCTGCAACCCGACCTGCAAGTGCATATTCAAATGACCTCCAGGTTGTAACCCGAGCCGCAGCCACATATAGGATAATGCGTAGCAGACTCCGCGCCTTACATCATTATGTGCGCCTGGCTGGATATAGTTTGCTTGGTCCAGAAGAAATTCCGTTTCAGTCATTCGTGGGTTGAACATAGCGCTCTCCATATTCTGTAGAGATAGTAGACTCTTGCTTCTCCGCACTGATGCGGTCTATGTTCTATTATTCTTACCTTCGAAATTAGCTCTATCAATTTTCCAATACTATTTTTATCTTTCGGACATTTATAAAAGTAAACCACTACGTGATTACACCCCATAACGCCCACATCCCGCTTACTCTTAAGTGAAAAAAATATTACTCCACTTTGAAGACCCAAGCCCCTTACATTGCTCTATTGATTAATCCGCCAACAGATGGCATCCGGGTAAAAAGCGACAAGAGCCTCACTTTACTCAACGGTGGAATCAAATTCTGTAATTATCCAGAGATTCTCATTTAGGCAGAGAATTAACTTGTGATTGGCAATTCAACACTTCGGACAGTTTCATGCAGCTATAGCCCCATAGTCACTGTACTGCT
>NZ_JALBWM010000021.1 GCF_023895975.1 Microbulbifer okhotskensis | reverse complement strand
GCCCGCTGGAATTTCTAGTGGGTAAGCGTGTGTCGCTTATGTTGGCAATCTAGCTACCACTTGTTGATCTGGGGGATACTACAGTATAGGTAAACATTGAGCCGACAATCAAAGCATGTCTTGATTGTCGGTTCTTACCTTAATAAATATGGGGGTCTTCCAAGGCTCACCTTTTACATTAAGTGCACTCCAGCATTATTTCTGCTCAATTTAAAACCCAAATAAGGATTTTATATTTCTTTGTCGGAGATTCCAGGGATAGCTATTTAAGCAGTAATATTTTCTGGGGGTTCTGCTGGAGCTTTTGTTTTAATTCGATATTAGGTTCTTATTACCTCAATATTTTTTTCTGGTTGATGCTTGCTTTTTTCTAGAAAGGTCACTCAAAAGGTTCGCCTGCGGAGCTTTCGTAAATAGCAATCAGACGGGCATCGATATGCCCCGGTTATATTGCTTCTCTATACGCCTCTTTAATAAAGGCTGAGTTCAGTGTGCTGTAGTCCAGCGCCTTACTAAACAAATCAGTGTTACTTTTAACCGGTGTCAGCTGTTTTAATGATTCGTTTAAATGGCCGTAGACAGATTGGAATAATGCCGGTCCGGTACTAAAGCGCTTTATGCCTGCGGCAAAAAACTCCGATACAGGTGCCATTCCCGGAAGCAGCATAATATTGAGTGGCAGGTTGATACCTGCTGCCAAACTCCTCGCTTCCTCAACCGCAGCGAGCCCCGGTACAAAGCCGCTGTCTGCACCGGCACTCTTATAAAGCTCTAGTCTCTCTATACACATATTTATCGCTTTATCACCGCTGGCGAGTGCATTGAGATAAACGTCTGTACGCGCGTTAATAAAAAGCGGGCGGCCGTTAAGTGCTTTGCGGATAGCGTGAATTTTCTCACTTAGGGGTTCTGGTATGCCGCGACCCTCTTCAATATTGATACCCACTACACCCAGCTTTACCATTTTACAGGCCAATTCTGCGATCTCTTCGGGGTTTTGAGAATATCCATCCTCAATATCCACAGTCAGAGGTAACGAGGTTACCCGGGCAATTCGCGCGATAGCGTGTAAATGTTCCTCGACAGGCAGCGCACCGCCGTCGGCATAACCCAGCGACCAGGCGACGGCGGCACTGCTGGTACCCACCGCTAGGGCGCCTGTGTTTTGGCAGAGTAAAGCGCTGGCGGCATCCCAGGCATTTGGTAGAACCAGGGGGGCAGCGGCTTGGTGCAATTGGGTGAAGGTATTGAATGGGCTGTTGTTCATCGGGATAACCTACTTGAGCGATGTCGTTTCAGTGGTGAATTTATCGTTCAAGAGATTGGCTTACTGGCCATAATCGGAACTGAACAGTGAAAACTGGAAAGGCAATTGAGATCGTTGACTGCGATATGGGGGAAGGGTGAAGTGGGCAAGCGCTATTAATACATGGTTAAGAAAGCTGTGAATCGCTTTCTTAGCCATGCCGGAAAGTGAGAAAAAGGAAAATCAGTTCGGGGCGGGATCTGTATGTAGCCACTGTTGTACCGCCTCAACTACGGGGGCGGGATTCTTGATCCAGCTGAGGTGCGGATTGCCTTTGGGGTAGGTGGGTTGCATCTCCCGGGTTTCGCCACCGACGATCGCCGCTAATTTACGGGCGGCCTGAACAGGAGCGAAAGGGTCGCCGTCCAGTGCAATATGCAGGGTGGGCTGGTTTGTTTTTTCCATTTGTCCAAAACGATCTTCAGGAGCAAAGCGGCCATTAAAAATGGATCTTGCCCAGTCTTTCATTAACTTGCGGGCCTCGTGCCAGCCAAAGCCCATGCGGGCACCGGGAAAATAACCCAGCAGGCTCGAAGTCACACTGACGATCGAAGCAAAAAGCAAAATGGCGTATTTGTGCAGACCACTCCAACTGCGGTGATCGACGTGCCCGGAGGCGATGCTGACAACCTTGGCGTTACCAGTGAGGCCTGCGCGTGCCGCCAAGGTGCTGGTCTGGCCGCCAATACTGTGGCCGAGAATCAGTGCGGGTCCGTCGGGGAAGTCTCGTCCCAGCAGCCGCAGCAACTGAGGGATAAACGAAAACACCAAGTCGTTGTAACCGTAATCGGCATCCCGGTGGGGGCGTGGCAGGCTCTCACCGGTGCCGGGCAATTCGCTGATCGCCGTGCTGAAGCCGAGCTTTTGCAGCTCCTCCAGCAGGAGCCGATAGCGGTTGGCAGGTACACCCATGGCGGGAAGTACCAGCGCAAGCGGGCCTTGGCCATTGCGAACAGTGGTAACCGGCACGCGAAAGGGGCCAAAGTTAAGAGTGCGGGTTTCTTGGGGCATGCTACTTCTCTCCCGTTAATGCCCGGCATCATAGGCGAAGCAGTCCCGCCAAACCCATGACCAGACCGCGCAGGGCGGTGTCCTAATCGGTCAAATCAGTATTGCGGTTGCGGTGACAGATCAGCCGTCAAATGGATCAACTTGCAACCGGGTTGGTGAAGGCTAAGGGAGTGGGAAATTGATCAACTTGCAACCAACACCGCAACTGCCTAGAATACGCCGCCCGCAATGGGCCCGGTGTATCCGTACCCGTTGCACTCCTTGCCTTATCGGATTGTCCGAGAGGCTGATTAACCCGTAAGGAGCAAAAATGCGTCATTACGAAGTTGTATTCCTGGTTCACCCGGACCAGAGCGAGCAGGTACCTGGCATGGTGGAGCGTTATACCGCGTCCATCAAGGAGAGCGGTGGGCAGGTTCACCGTTTGGAAGACTGGGGCCGCCTCCGCCTGGCTTACCCGATTAACAAGATCCACAAGGCTCACTACATTCTGCTGAACGTCGAATGTACTGAAGAGGCCCTGGAGGAACTGACCACTAACTTCCGTTACAACGATGCGGTTATCCGCAATCTGGTAATTCGTGAAGACGAGGCGATCACTGAAGAGAGCCCGATCATGAAAGCGGAAAAAGAGAGCCGTGAGCGCAAGGCAGCTCGTGCAGAGCGCACTGAGCGTCGCGAGCGCACTGAGGAAGAGAAACCTTCTTCCAACGCCGCGGAAGAAACTTCTTCCGATAACGCTGAAAGCGAAGAATAAGGGGATTATCAGATGGCACGTTTTTTCCGTCGTCGCAAGTTCTGCCGTTTCACCGCTGAAGGTGTCAAGCGTATCGACTACAAAGATCTCGATACTCTGAAAGCCTACGTCTCTGAAACTGGCAAGATTGTTCCGAGTCGTATTACCGGTACTAAAGCCAAGTATCAGCGTCAGCTGGCCACTGCGGTCAAGCGCGCGCGCTACCTGGCACTGCTGCCGTACACGGACAGCCACGAAGCCTAAGCTGCAGTTTGCTTAGACTCATTAATAGAGAAGCTATCTAGACATGCGCGCCGTAGCTGAGTTTATTATGCGCGGGCGCGTCAGGGCGGTGGTCCTCACCATGGTGGGGATACCGCTGATAAGCCCGGCAATCCTTGCGCTAGTGAGTTTGCGTCGCGGTGGCAGTGACGGCCTGATGGTTTTGGCCTGGGCGCTGTTGCCGATTGTCGTTATGGGCATGAGTGGTCATGTATCACCCTTGGTGACTGGTATTTCCGCCAGCCATTTTGCCGCAGTTTTTTGCGGTGCTATGGCGTTGCGCAGCAGTCACTCCTGGGTTGTCGGCCTGGTGACTGTAACGGCGGCTTCGGCGGTGGGCATATTGCTCACCTCGCTCTTTGGCGGTGGACTTTTGCAGGGTTTCCTGCAAGCCGTCGAGAATGCTGCGGCACAGCCAGCGGCTGTCCCTATGGACGAGCTGGAGCAGATATTTTCGGGTGAATTACAGATCACCGGTTACCTGAGCCTGATATCGGCGATGAGCGCCACACTGGCTTTGGTTCTGGGGCGTTACTGGCAAGCGGTGCTATATAATCCCGGCGGTTTTCGCCAGGAGTTTCAGCAGCTGCGCTTGCCTCTGTGGCTGGCAGCTGCGAGCATGTTGCTTTGGGTGGTCAGCCTGGTAACGCCCGGTTACGCTTTTTGGGGAGCCGTTGTTGCCTTCCCACTGGTGGTGGCCGGTATCGCACTGATTCACTGGTTGGTCGCCAGTCGCGGTTGGGGGGTAGGTCCCCTGGTGGCGATGTATTTGATGCTGGTGATCGGGGGGCTGCCTCTGGCTGGCTTCCTGTGTGGCCTGGCCCTGGTAGATAGCTGGATCGATATTCGCGGGCGTTCCGCCAAATAGGCGCGCTTCGCACAAGACAGAAATTGAGGAAACCGAGATGGAAGTTATTCTGCTCGATAAAGTAGGCAAACTGGGCAATGTGGGTGACCGCGTTGAAGTTAAAGCCGGTTTTGGCCGCAACTTCCTGTTGCCGACAGGCAAGGCAATTCCGGCTACCGCAGCCAATGTTGCAGAGTTCGAAGCCAAGCGTGCCGAACTGGAAGCCGCTGCTGCTTCTAAGATTGCTGAAGCTGAAAGCCGTGCTACCAAATTGGCCGGCCTGGTTGTTACCATCGCTGCAAACGCAGGCGACGAAGGCAAGCTGTTCGGTTCTATCGGCACTCGCGATATCGCTGAAGCGATCACTGCAGGTGGCGGTATTGACGTAGCTAAAGCTGAAGTGAAGCTGCCTGAAGGCGCGCTGCGCGATCTGGGTGAGTACGACGTAGACGTACAGCTGCACTCCGACGTCATTGCTGCAGTTAAAGTCGTTATCGAAGCCGAATAAGGTTTTGCTGACGAGTGGTTGGTGCTTCGGGCGCCAGCCGCGCTACAATCGGGCGCTGCTCCCTGTCGGGTCAGCGCCTGTTTTGTTTTTGATATCCAGTAAAATCCAATGATCGACGAATACCCCACGCCACAAGAAGCGCTCCACAGTGAAGACAGTTCACCGCTACCGCATTCGGTAGAGGCGGAGCAGTCTGTGCTCGGCGGCCTGATGTTGGACCCGGGCCGCATCGATGCCGTTTCAGAACAATTAAGTGAAGAGGACTTCTTCACTGCCAGCCACCGCAAAATTTTCGCGGTGATGCGCGCGCTGAGCGATGGCGAGCAGCCCCTGGATATCGTTACCCTCGCTGAAGGCCTCGGCAGCCGCGACCTCTTGGGTGATGTGGGCGGCCCCGCGTATTTGGCCGAACTGGCCGAGAACACCCCGTCCGCAGCGAATATCGTCGCCTACGCCAAAATTGTGCGTGAGCGCTCCATGCTGCGCCAGCTGATCGCCGCCGCTGGTGAAATCAGTCGCACCAGTTTTAATCCCGGTGGTCTCGCTTCCGCCGACCTGCTGCAGATGGCCGAGCGTCGCGTGGCGGAGATCGCCGAGGGCCGCGCCAAAGAGGGCGGTTTCATCGGTGTGGATACCCTGCTGAAAAAGACCGTCGAGCGCATCGACGAGCTGTTTAAAACCGAAGGGGATATTACCGGCCTGAGTACCGGCCTTACGGAGTTGGATCAACGCACCTCTGGCTGGCAGCCCGGGGAGCTGGTTATTCTCGCCGCGCGCCCCTCTATGGGTAAGACCGCGCTGGCGCTGAACTTTATCGAAAGCGCCATGCTGGTACAGGAACGCCCCACTATGGTGTTCAGTATGGAGATGCCCTCCGATAGCCTGGTCATGCGGATGTTGTCGTCTATCGGTCGCATCGACCAGGGCCGCATCAGGAATGGCAAACTGCAGGAGGAGGATTGGCCCAAGCTCTCCAGCGCCGTGCAGAAAATGAAGGGTAAGGCCCTGTATATTGACGATACGCCGGCACTCAGCCCCAGTGAAGTACGCGCGAGGACCAAGCGCACGGTGCGTGACCACCTGAACAAGCTGATGCGCGAGAACCCCAAGCTGAGCCGTGAGGACGCCGAGGCCATGAGCATGCCGGCCATGATTATGGTGGACTACCTGCAGCTGATGCAGGTGACGGGTTCTACCGAGGGGCGGACTCAGGAGATCTCCGAGATCTCGCGCTCTCTCAAGGCCCTGGCAAAAGAGTACGAATGTCCGGTGATCGCTCTGTCGCAGCTCAACCGGGGGGTGGAGCAACGCCCCAACAAACGCCCGATGAACTCAGATTTGCGGGAATCCGGCGCCATCGAGCAGGATGCGGATGTGATTCTGTTTATTTACCGCGATGAATACTACAACGAGGATACCCCGGACAAGGGCTTGGCAGAGCTGATTATCGGCAAGCAGCGTAATGGTGAGATCGGTACTTGCCGCGCGGCCTTTATTGGTAAATATACGCGTTTCGATAATCTGGCACCGGAATACTATCAGGGCGAGTAAGTCTCTCGCCTAGATTTCTGTATTGGGTTCGAGGGTGCCAGCCAGCCGGAATCATGGGAGCTCCATCTTGTTATCCGAGCAAAAGATCCGCGCCCTGGCGCTAGAGCGCCAGTTTATCCATCGCCCTTGGTCCGCAGGGCTCCCCAGTTTACTGCAGCACCTGGGCGCCTTGCAGTTGGACGCTATTCAGCGTATTACCCGCGCCCACCATCACCAACTGTACAACCGCCTGCCGGGCTATCGAGAATCACACCTGGCTGAGTCGGAACAGCGCCGCGAGATTTTCGAGTACTGGTCCCACGCCGCGGCTTACCTGCCAATGGCCCATTATCCCTACGCGCGGGTGCGAATGGATCGTATCCGTGCCGGGCAACGCCATTGGTTTGAGAAGAATACCAAGCTATGTCGCTATGTACTGGATCGAGTCGGTGCTGAGGGCCCATTGCGCGCCAGTGACTTTGTACGCACCAAGAGCGGTTGGTGGAAGTGGTCCGACGAGAAAAAGGCCCTGGAGCAGCTGTTTCATGAGGGTGAGTTGATGGTCAGCCATCGCGAAGGCTTTCAGAAAGTCTTTGATCTGCCCGAACGCATACTGCCGGCAAAAACGCCAACCAGCACTGCCTCACAGCTTGAATACAGCTGCCATCTGGTGCGTACTTTTCTGGGCTGCCAGGGCACGGGTCGCGCTGAGGAAATCGCCTACCTGCGTCGCGAAGACAAGCCGTTGATACAGCGAGGCGTAAAAGCCATGTTGGCGAGTGGTGAGCTGTCGCCACTGGGTAGGGAGCTGATATTGACGGAGCAGTTGGAAAGGAGCCCGGCACGGGTATCGCGCAAGGTGCGTCTATTATCGCCTTTCGACCCGTTGATATTGCAGCGCAAGCGCCTGCGGCGCCTGTTCGAATTTGAATACCAGTTAGAGTGCTATGTGCCTGCCGCCAAACGCCGCTACGGCTACTTTTGCCTGCCGATTTTATACGCGGATCGCTTTGTGGGGCTGGTGGACCTGAAAGCTGACCGCAGCGCGGGGCTGCTGCGGATTGACAGTTTGCACTGGAAGGAAAAACCCGGCGGGTCACTTAAGGCGAGCTTTCACCGGGCTCTGGGGCAGTTTGCCCGTTTTCACGGGCTGGCAAGGGAAGTACGAGTTACAGCTTGACCACCACATAAACTTCATGACCATCGCGCTGGGTTGGCATAAAGTAGTTGCCCCCATAGCGGTAGTATTGGATGCCATTGATGATTTCAGCGGCATAGCCCTTAGGCAAGGTTTCCACTACCTGGCCGGCCAGAAAGCCCTCCGGCCCTGGGTTTGGAGTGGCGGGAACTGTTGCTGGTGCGGAAACTGGTGCCGCCGCTACAACGACGGGTGCTGGCGCCGGCACTACAGCAATAGGCGCCGGTACTACAGCAACAGGTGCTGGCGGTGCTACCACAACATAGGAGCGGCTGGCCGGATGCCACTGGTAGTAGGAGTTCGCATACTGGTAGTAAGGAATGCCACCCACCTGCACTTGTACTGCACTGGTTGGCAGGGTCACCACAGAAGCGCCTAGCGGGGCGGCAACCACGACATAGCCACGAGGTCCATGACGGTAGAAATGACCGCCGTGATAATAGTATGGGCGTCCACCCACAGCGACACGCACGTGCCCGACTGGCAGTATGGGGGCGATAAACCCGATTGAAACCCGTGGCCCACGATAGTAGCCACCTCCACCGCCGCGATGGTGGCGGTGGTCCCCCCCGCGCTCATAGTTGCGTGCATCGGCGGGTGGGCTAAAGGCAAAAGCGGCCAGTGCCAGGAACGCACTGGCGCCAATTACGACATTCAGTTTATTCACAGTTTCTCCAGCGAAGTGATTACTCACATCGACATACTAACCCTTATCCTGTCAGGTAAGACAGGATAATTGGTTAAGAATTGTCAAAGTGCCAGAGCCAGAATTGTGGGTCAGCGGTTGCGCTGGATAATGCCCATCAACTTGTACATCAGCTGTGCGGCAGCGAAATCATAGGCGTGAAAGCCCTCGATCGGCGCAAATTCCAGAATATCGAAGCCAATGATCTCTCTTTGGCGAGCGACGGATTCGAATAGGTTAAGGGTTTGGTACCAGCCCAGGCCACCGGGTACTGGCGTACCGGTAGAGGGGAAGACTGAGGGGTCCATGCCGTCGATATCGAGGGTAAAGAAGACTTTCTTGGGGAAATTCTGCGGTAACTCGAATTCCTGTACGTTGTTGGGTACCAGCTGATGGGCATCCAGATAGTCCACATTGTGATCCTTCCGCGCCTGTACTTCCTCTTCACAGAATGCTCGGATGCCTAGCTGGAATAGGGGAACACCGGCCTCAACCACCAAGCGCATCACGCTGGCATGGCTGTGTTTGTGGCCCTCATAGCGGTCGCGCAGGTCGGCGTGGGCATCTATTTGCACTACGCCGAAATCGGTTTCGCCCGCATCCAGTAAGCCCTTGATAATGCCCCAGGTGACTGAGTGTTCACCGCCGATACCCACCGGCATTTTACCCAATGTGAGCACTTCCTTGGTGGCTGAGGCGATATTGTCCATGACCTCCTCTGCCGGACCGGAAACTGAGACCGGCGAGTGGGTGTAGATGCCCAGGTCGCAGGGGTTGGAGAAATTGTCGAATGTCTCCAATTGCCAGGACGCTTCCAGGATGGCCGCCGGGCCTTTGCCGGTGCCGCCGCCGTAGGAAACGGTTTCCTCATAGGGGATCGGAATAATATGGAAGAGGGCGTCTTCCGGCTTCGGCTGCTCGATTTCGGAGCCGAGAAAAATGGGGTAATCGTTTTCTGACAGCATCTACATATCCTCTGGCGATGGGGCCCGCGAATGGCTGCCACCGTTTCTCTATTTCGATCGGTTGGTATTTAGGGCCCGCAGGCCCTAGGAGAGGCGTTCTTTGAAGTCCTCATAGCCGAAGGTCTTGATCATTTTTAGATCGTCGCTATCCGAATTCCACAGGGCGATGGCGGGCAGGGGGATACCGTTGAAAGTATTGGTTTTTACCATGGTGTAGTAGGCCATTTCCTCAAACACCAGGCGTTCTCCGATTCTCAAGGGCTGGCTAAAGCTGTACTCGCCGATACTGTCGCCGGCCAGGCAACTCTGCCCGCCCAAACGGTAGCTGTGCGGTAGTTCACCGGGGCGTGAGGCGCCGGTGATTTCCGGCCGGTAAGGCATCTCCAGCACATCCGGCATATGGCAGGTGGCGGAGGCGTCGAGGATGGCCTGGTTTTCCCCATTCCAGGCGATGTCGACGACCTCTGCAACGAGAATACCGGCAAATAGGGAGATGGCTTCACCGGGTTCCAGATAGACCTGTACATCGTATTTGCTGGCAAAATCGCGCACCGCTTCCACCAGTTCATCCACTTGGTAATCGCGGCGAGTGATATGGTGGCCGCCGCCGAAATTGATCCACTCCATCTGCGGGATCAAGTCGCCAAACTTCTCCTCCACGGCGACAATGGTGCGCTGCAGTGGTTTGAAGTCCTGTTCGCATAAGGTGTGGAAGTGCAAGCCGGTAATGCCTTGCAGCGATTCATCTTCAAATAGTGAGCGCACGATACCCAGGCGCGAACAGGGGGCGCAGGGATCGTAGAGGTCGGTGTGGCCTTCGGAGTGCTCGGGGTTGATGCGCAGGCCGAAACGAAGCTCCGGGCGCTGCTTTTGCATATCGAGGCACATATCTCGGTAGCGCTTCCATTGGGAGAAGGAATTAAAGATGACGTGGTGGGCAAACTGCAGTATCTCGCGCAGCTCCTCATCCTTGTAGCCGGCACTGAATACGTGCACTTCTTTGCCCAAGTGGCGACCACCGTATTCCTCAAATCCCAACTTGGCCTCATACAGGCCACTGGCGCAGGTGCCGGACAGGTATTCGGCCACTATGGGTCCGCTACTGAACATGGAGAAGGCCTTAAGTGCGGCGAGCACCTTGGCACCGCTGCGCTTTTGTACATCGGCGAGAAGCTCCAGGTTATCGCGCAGGGCGATCTCGTCGATAACAAAACAGGGCGAGGGTACCCGGCAGGGGTCAAAGCTGCCGAAATAATCTACGCGGGGAGTGAGGTCCATGGGGGGCGTTTTATCCTGATACGGCGGGATGGGCACTGGGGCCCATCCCGGAAAGGTCGTAGAAAAGTACGTTTTATTGGAAGGGTTTATCCAGCCAGGTTTCCTGCCAGGGCAGGCCGTACTTGTTCAGGTCGTCCATAAAGGGATCCGGGTCCATCTGCTCCACATTCCACACGCCGGGTTTCATCCACTTGCCTTCCAGCATCATCTTGGCGCCGATCATGGCAGGTACACCGGTGGTGTAGGAAATCGCTTGAGACTGCACCTCCTGGTAGCAATCCTGGTGATCACAGGTGTTGTAGATGTAGTAGATCTTCTCTTTGCCGTCTTTGCTGCCACGGATAATATTGCCGATGCAGGTTTTGCCTTTGGTCAGCGGCCCCAGACTGGCGGGGTCTGGCAGCAGCTCTTTGAGGAACTGAATGGGCACAATTTGCTGGCCCTGGAATTCCACCGGCTCAATTCCCGTCATACCAACGTTTTGGAGCACTTCCAAGTGCTTCAGGTAGCTGTCGCCAAAGGTCATCCAGAAGCGCGCGCGCTCGATTTCCGGGAAGTGTTTGGTTAGGGATTCCAGCTCTTCGTGATACAGCAGGTAAATGTCCTTGTCACCGATGCCTTCGGGGAAGTTGAAAACACGCTTCTCTTCCATCGGCTGGGTGGTTACCCACTGACCGTTTTCCCAGTAGCGACCGTTGGCGGTGATCTCGCGGATATTGATTTCCGGATTGAAGTTGGTGGCGAACGGCAGGCCGTGGTCACCCGCATTGCAGTCGAGGATATCCAGGGTGTGGATACGATCGAAATGATGCTTCTTGGCGTAAGCGGTAAATACGCTGGTCACGCCGGGATCGAAACCGCTGCCGAGCAGAGCCATGAGACCGGCCTTCTCAAACTTTTCCTGGTAGGCCCACTGCCACTTGTATTCGAACTTGGCCTCTTCCGGCGGCTCGTAGTTGGCGGTGTCCATGTAGTGCACGCCGGTTTCCAGGCAGGCATCCATGATATGCAGGTCCTGGTAGGGCAGGGCCACATTGATGATCAGATCCGGCTTCACTTTTTTAATTAGCTTGACCAGCTCCGGCACATTGTCCGCGTCCACTTCGGCGGTATCGATTTTGCGCGGCAGCATGGCTGCAATCTTGTCACACTTGCTCTTGGTGCGGCTGGCGAGGGTGATATTTTCAAATACTTCCTCAACCTGCGCGCATTTGTGCGCAACCACCTGGCCGACGCCGCCGGCGCCGATGATCAGTACGTTGGCCATAAAGATCTCCTTAATCTGCAGCTTTTCTCGCCGCTATCGTCTCAAAGGCGCGGGGCCTTATTTTTCAAAGTAGGTGTAACCGCTCATGCTGGCGGTATAGGTTTGCAAAATTTGCTTGCGCTGGGCGACGGTAATCAACCCCTGTTTGACCGCGCGCTCCGCCAGGCGACGGAAGCGCTCAAACAGCGCTTTGGGTTGATATTCTACGTAACTCAGTACATCAGAAATACTGTCGCCATGGATCTCGTGGCTGAAGTCGATACTGCCATCTTCCTGAATGCGCACACTCACCACGTTGGTATCGCCGAACAGGTTGTGCAGGTCACCGAGAGTTTCCTGGTAGGCGCCGATCAGGAAGGTACCGAGGATATAGTCCTCGCCATTTTTCAGTTCATGCAAGGGCAGGGTTTTTTGCTCTTTCTCGCGGCCGATAAAGCGATCGATCTTGCCGTCACAGTCGCAGGTGATGTCGGCGATAATGGCGGAGCGCGTCGGCGCCTCATCCAGACGGTGAACGGGCAGTAGTGGGAATACCTGGTCGATAGCCCAGATATCCGGCACCGACTGGAATACGCTCATATTCGCGTAATAAATATCAGACAGTACCTCTGGTAGTGCCTGCAGGTCCGCTGGAATTTCTTCCGCTTCATCGAGGAGCTTGCGAATTTCCTGGGAGCCCTGCAGGAACAGGTTTTCGGCATTGGCGCGCTCGCGCAAGCTCACTTGACCGTGCAGGTACAAGGAGCGCACTTCGTCGCGGTAGTAGAGGGCATCGTTATAGCTCTCCTGCAGGTTTTTGGGGGTGATACTGCCCACTGCATCCTGCAGGTTAAGGAGCATCTGATGATCTCCCTCACTGATCCTGGTGTGCTCGAGTTCCACCGGTTCGAAACGGGTGGTGTCGAGGATATCGAACAGCAGCACCGAGGAGTAAGCCACGGTAGCGCGACCGGACTCGGTAATAATGACCGGGTGCGCCACGCCCTCGCTGTCGAGGGTGCCCATAATGGCTTCCACCACGTCGACGCAGTATTCGTCCAGGGAGTAGTTTTTCGAGTGAGTGTAATTGGTTTTGGAGCCGTCATAGTCCACCGCCAAGCCGCCGCCCAGATCCAGATAGCCCATGGGCGCGCCTTCTTCAACCAGATCAGCGTAATAGCGGCAGGCTTCCAATACGCCGGTGCGGATATCGCGAATATTCGGCACCTGCGATCCCAGGTGGTAATGCAGCAGCTTGAGGCAGTCGAGCATATTGTGGCTGCGCAGCTGGTCGACCATGGCGATCAGGTCGTTACTGCCGAGGCCAAAGATACTGCGGTCGCCGCTGGTGGCGTTCCAGTAGCCGCCCACTTTGGAGGCGAGTTTTATTCGCGCGCCAATATTGGGGCGCACCTGCTCGCGTTCGGCGCAGCGGATAATGGTCTCCACTTCCGAGGGCGTTTCCACTACGAAGAAAACCTGTACCCCCAGGCGCTGGGCCTGTAGGCCGAGGTTAATAAACTCCTCATCTTTATAGCCGTTGCAGACGATCAGGGATTCGGTGTTGTCGAGGATGGATAGTGCTGCGATTAGCTCTGCTTTACTGCCGGCTTCCAAACCGTGATTAAAGCGGCGGCCGGCACTGGCGATCTCCTCGATTACCTGGCACTGCTGGTTCACCTTGATTGGGAAGACACCGCGAAACACGTTGCCATAGCCGCAGTCATGGATGGCGCGGGCAAACGTTTCATTGATACGGGCGATCTGCGCATCGAGCAAATTCTCGATACGCAATAGCAGGGGCATACCCAGGCCGCGCTCGGTGGCGCCGCGGGCAATGTCCATCAGGGAAACACTATGGGAGTCTCCGTTGGGGCCCTCAAGCTGGACCGAGATCTCACCGCTTTCATTTAAATCGAAATAGCCGGCGCCCCAGTTGCGGATGCCGTAGAGTTCGGCTGAATCTTCGCAAGTCCAATCTTTAACTTGTTGCTTTTTCATGGCGCCTTTCTGTTGATATTTGGCGGGCGCGAATCTTGGGCCCAGCAGGGCCGGAAAGCAATAACTATAGATAAAAAAACGCTAAATTTTGTAGGTAAAAAAGCAAATGAAAATGCAGTGGATAGGTAGCGTTTTCGCACCCTGTGACAGGCCGCTATTGACGGGGATTAATCCAGGGCTTGCGCAGGTAAAAAAGGCGGCCCGAAGACCGCCGAGGAGGGGGGTATTGGGTATCAGAACAGTCCGGGCTTGGATACTACGCGGTAGCCGCGCTGGGAGTGGTCCCACAAGTAGTAGGTGTCATAAGCAACGTAGTAATTGAGGCCACCCACAATAACAGTCAGTGCTGAGGCCGGCAGGCTGTGTACGACAGCTCCATGTGGTGCATGACTGACGACATAACCGTGGGACGCCGGGCGGTAAAAGATACCGTCGCTATAGTAGAAGCCCGCCGCTCCCAGATTGATGTTGACAAAGTTGCGTGGCAGGTGGCGCCAGCGATAGCCATAACCATAGTGTGAAGGACGGTGGTGAGGGCGGTGCCCTTGGTAGCCGTGACGGTAGTGGGGCCGGTGTGCGGCGCGACGCTCATGTCGGTGACCTTTATTGTGACCTTTATTGTGCCCCTTCTTGTAACCTTTGTCGTAGGCATGGCGAACCTCGCGACGGTGCTGGCGTTCTTGCCTGCGTTGTTCTTTCTTGCGCTCTTGCCTGCGCTCTTGCCTGTGCTGTTCTTTCTTGCGCTCCTGCCTGCGGTGTTTCTTTTCCTGCTGGCGATTGTCGTGATGCTTTTTGTGGCCGCGTTCCAGGTGGCGCTGTTCCCGTTGAGCTCGTCCCTGCCCGTGGTGGTCGTTGTCCATTGCACGTTGGTGTCCGCGGTGCACTTCGGACAGCGCGGGGGTTGCTATCAGCAATAGGCCCGCAGCGGCGATGGCAGTAGCGAAGTGTCTCATAACAGCGCTCCTGAGCCCGGATGGCTCTTTTATGTCGTTTGAAGTCTTTTGTGTATCTTGGCGTGCAGTTTGCCTTGGCGGGACTGAACACTTCCTGAACTGGCTGAGGTAGAATTTCGCGTAGTCGTGGGATTTGGCGGTGACCCATAATTCAGGGGCTGGCAATGGCTGATTTACCGGGACACAGGCTGGATTCTTGGGGGAAACCTTTATAAAAGTGGCCGTTTTGCTATGTTGAGACGCCCGGTCTCAGCGAGTATGATGCCGCGCTGATACATAGTGAGCGGTAGAGTGATGCAAGTCTTCCACCACGTAACAAGCCTGCGCGATGCGCTGGCCCAAGCCCGTAGCGACGGCAAGACGGTCGGCTTTGTGCCAACGATGGGCAATTTACACGATGCCCATATAGAGCTGGTCAGGATCGCCCAGCAGCACTGTGACTTGGTGGTGGTATCTATCTTCGTCAATCGCCTGCAGTTTGGTCTGAACGAAGACTGGGACACCTACCCGCGCACTATGGAGCGGGATATCGCCAAGTTGCGCGAAGCGGACTGCGACGTCCTCTTTCACCCGGATGAAAGTGAGATATACCCCAACGGTATGGACCAGCAGACCCGTGTGGTTTGCCCGGCTATGACCGATGTGCTGTGTGGCGCTAGCCGTCCGGGCCATTTTGAGGGTGTTACCACTGTCGTGGCGAAGCTGTTCAATATTGTGCAGCCGAACAAGGCGGTTTTTGGTATTAAAGATTTCCAGCAATTGGCGGTGATTCGCCGTATGGTGGAAGACCTGTGTATGCCGGTGGAAGTCGTTGCCGCGCCAGTACACCGTGAGGGCGATGGCCTGGCCATGAGTTCTCGCAATGGCTATATCAGCACGGATGAGCGGCCCAGAGTGGCAGTGTTGAACCAGTCGCTGAACTGGGTCAAGGATGAGATTGTGGCGGGACGTCGAGATTTTACCGACTTAGAAGATGAAGCGCGCAAGCGAATAGAAGATAGAGGCTTTCGGGTCGATTACTTCTGCATCTGTTACAGCCGGGATTTACAGCCGGCCGCAGATGATGACAAACAAATCACGATTTTGGGCGCTATGTACACCAGTGCAGCGCGCCTGATTGACAATGTTTCCCTGGAACTCTGAGGGGCATCCACCCATGCAAATTGAAATGTTGAAGTGCAAATTGCACATGGCCGCGGTGACCCAGGCCGAACTCTGGTATGACGGCTCCTGTGCAATCGATGAAGACTTGGTAGAGCTGGCCGGTCTGCGTGAATTCGAGAAAATTGATATTTACAATGTGACCAATGGCGAACGCTTGCACACCTATGTCATTCTGGCCGAGCGAGGCTCCGGTATTATTTCCATGAACGGCGCTGCTGCTCGCAGAGTTCAGGTGGGCGATCGTATTATTATCGCTTCCTATGCCCAGCTGACGGAGGGTGAGGCGGATAGTCACAAGCCCAAACTGGTTTACCTGGATGGGAACAACAAGGTGGAGCGCAGCACTAATACGATTCCGGTGCAGCTCGCCGAAGTGTAAATGGGGTTAGCCACAGGGCGTTACCGCCCTGTGGTAGTTTTCCCCGACTGCTTATTGCCAATCGCATTCACTCATTTCCACGGATATCTGGGTTCTGAAGCAGCCGGTCTGGCAATGTCTTGAATGGACTAATTGTCCGAGAGCAACAGAACCTCCTGTTGGAATCTTTTTTCGAGGTAGTCTTCGTTCAGTGTGTAGTGCCACAGCTCCTTCTTTTGTCCTTTGCCTAAAGCAATTTCACCGATTCTGCCGGGGTTGTATTTGATTGGTTGATTGAGCTGGTATTCAGCAACCGGATCTTGATATGCCTCTTTCGGTGGGATTATCTCCCATCCATCTTGCCTCAACCGCTGTGCCAGATCGCCGATAAACAGTGCGGAGATGTCCGTCTCGTGCAATAGAAGTACATGTTTGGGCGAACGTCCCAGATATTTGATGGCCATTTCGTCGTAATATTCAATACTTTCCATAAGCACATCGATGTACATATTGGAGAGTCTTTGCAAATCAACAGATTTACCCTCTTTTAAAGCCTTCTGGAAAAGTACTTCGATATACCAATCGTAGTTATTCAGTGTGATATAGGCATTTTTATATTCATTCTTCTGCAGCAGGGTTCTCATACCGTCGCGCTTTTCCAGTGTTTCACCCTCGCGCAAATAGGGGAAGCGAAAATAGGGTTGGAAATTGTTGAACTGCTTAAGTAATTGGTGCGCCTTTAGAAAGTCCTCCTGGTATGTGGGGAGGTCGGTATCCAGGAAGTTGGGATGGCTGTGGGTATGATTTCCAATAAGGTGCCCGGCCTCATCGTAGAGCCGCATTCTACTCAACCCTTGTTTATCCAGGGATTGCGTGTTGGAGAAAAAGGCGACCCGGCCCACTTTATTTTTACTTAGATTTTCTATCAGGGTATTCGCCCGGGTCGAGCCATCAAAGTAGCCATTGGCTGCGCGGGGGGCATCATCGAAAGTAATTGCCAGTTGTTTGGCATTGACCACTGGGGCAATTACCAAACAAGTTATTAGTAGAAATGTTGAGCGGCCCATGGTATGGATTTCCGTGTTGAAATTATGGGGTTACTGGCTCCATACAGTGGTACGGTAGATAGCACGCTGTCTTACTAAAGTAGCATTTTGCCGTAACTGCCTTGCAGAGTCGTCCACTGCAGTGTGTGATTATTGCCCTTCTGAAGCACAGGTACGCCCGTTTTATAATTTTGTCTATTGTCTCCACTTTGGTGTTAGGTGTATATGGTTAAAATATTGGTAAGTTCTTGCCTTCTGGGTTGTGCAGTACGCTATAACGGTAGTGCTGTTGAAGTTCATAGCGCTGACTTTAACTGGCTACTGGAGACACAGGACATTGTGGCCTTGTGCCCGGAAATTTCGGTGGGCTTGCCTATTCCCAGAGTGCCGGCAGAAATTTTGGGGGGTGACGGAGTCGCTGTTCTATCTGGCAGTGCTCAGATTCTGGGAAGTGATAAGAGCGATCTGAGCGATAAGTTCGTATTGGGGGCCGAATTGGCTCTTAGGTTATGCAAGGAACAAGACATCCAGTATGCGGTGCTCACAGAAAATAGCCCATCTTGTGGCAGTCAGTATATTTATGATGGAAATTTTTCGGGAATAAAAAAGAAGGGCAGTGGAGTCGTGGCAGCCATTTTGATGCAGTCTGGGATTAGAGTTTTTAGTCAATACGCAGCCAGTGAGCTTAGGCGGCTTATCAGTATTGTTCGTTAGGGGCAGGATTTATAGCAACTGTAAATAGAAAATAGTTTTTAAAAATATAGGTACAGAAAGGATGGAACCGAGAGCAATAAATTTCAAAGATAAACTGGCAACCTTTTCTGAGCATTGGTCTCCAAAAGTTATCGCGGAGATGAATAATTACCAATTTAAGTTGGTAAAGGTACAGGGAGAATTTGCCTGGCATGATCACCCGGATACTGATGAAGTATTTATTGTGATCTCCGGAAACTTGGAAATTGAATTTCGTGATAGCACGGTGTCATTGGGCCCTGGAGAGATGTATGTGGTGCCCAAGGGGGTTGAACACAAGCCAAAATCTCAGCAAGAGTGTGAAATTTTACTGGTTGAACCCAGAGGGGTGGTCAATACCGGTGATGTCGATGGTGAGCTAACAGCTGAAAATAATGTTTGGATTTAATGTTCGTTAAATTTACAGAAAACAACCTGGGGCTATATTCGACAGTCTTCGACTGAAAGCCGCTTACTGTATAGACTCCATCTCGCTATTCCCACCGTCTATTGCCGATCACCAAGTGCGTTGTGTTACTTAACGTTTTACCGGGAATTGATGTCTATGTACTTGCTTGCTCAGAGGTCAGTGGGGATTGTTTCGAGGTGGCAATGCTATAAAGTGATACCGATCAGGCTTTAACAAGCTCGACTTTCTCTTGGCCATTTGTGCCGCGCTAATAATAAAGGAGAAGATGATGTCAGAAGTGCACACCCGTCCGGTCCCTACCAACTTTGCTGCAAATGCGCTGATTAGCGCAGAAGACTATGAAAGGATGTACCGTCAGTCGGTGGACAATCCGGAAGCTTTTTGGGCACAGCAAGCCAAGGATTTTCTGCAGTGGGACAGGCCATTTGCCCAGGTGTTGGAAGAGGACATGTACAAGGGCCATGCGGCCTGGTTTGCCGATGGTCGGCTCAATGTGACGGTAAACTGTATTGACCGGCACCTGACGACCCGGGGTGAGCAAACAGCTATCTTGTGGGAGGGGGATGATCCCGCCAATAGTCAGGCAATCAGCTACCGCATCCTTCACGAGAAGGTGTGTCGCCTAGCGAACCTAATGAAATCCCGCGGGGTTAAAAAGGGAGATCGGATTTGTCTGTATATGCCGATGATCCCAGAGGCCGCCTATGCAATGCTCGCCTGTGCCCGTATTGGGGCTGTGCATTCAGTAGTATTTGGCGGTTTTTCCCCAACTTCCCTGAAGGATCGCATTCTCGATTCTGATTGTCGCCTGGTAATCACCGCAGATGAAGCCGTGCGTGGCGGCAAGCGTGTGCCCCTGAAAGCCAATGTGGATAAAGCCCTGGCCGAGTGTCCGAACGTACATACGGCGATTGTGGTTAAGCACACCGGCACGGCAGTGGATTGGGATAGCAAGCGGGATATCTGGTATGGCGATTTGATCCCGCAGATGGAGCCCGACTGCCCCCCTGAAGCTATGGGGGCAGAAGACCCGCTATTTATTCTTTATACCTCTGGCTCTACTGGAAAGCCGAAAGGTGTTTTACATACCACTGCGGGCTATCTGTTGATGGCCACCATGACGTTCAAATATACCTTTGATTATCGTGAGGGAGAGGTCTTCTGGTGTACCGCCGATGTGGGCTGGATTACCGGGCACAGCTACATTGTCTATGGCCCCCTGTGCGCAGGGGCAACCAGTTTGATGTTCGAGGGAGTGCCCACTTACCCGGATGCCTCACGTTTCTGGCAGGTTGTGGATAAGCATCAAGTCAATATTTTTTATACCGCACCCACGGCGATTCGCGCCCTGATGGGCGCTGGAGATGACTTTGTAAAATCCACCAAAAGAAACTCTCTGCGTCTGCTGGGCACTGTGGGTGAGCCGATTAACCCGGAGGCTTGGGAGTGGTATTTCAGCGTAGTGGGTGATGAGCGCTGCCCGATTGTGGACACCTGGTGGCAGACAGAAACCGGGGCGCATATGATCACACCGCTCCCCGGTGCAATGCCTCTTAAGCCCGGTTCGGCAACGCGCCCTTTCTTTGGTGTACAGCCGGCGCTGTTGGATAGTGAAGGGCAGGAGATTATTGGCGAGGGTGAGGGTTCCTTGGTTATTAAAAACAGTTGGCCCTCGATGATCCGAGGTGTTTATGGCAATCGCCAGCGAATGCTTGATACCTACTTTTCTTCATTCCCCGGTTACTACTTTACCGGGGACGGAGCCCGCCGCGATGGAGAGGGTGATTACTGGATAACCGGGCGTATCGATGATGTTCTGAATGTCTCCGGTCATCGACTGGGAACCGCGGAAATTGAAAGCGCCTTGGTGCTGCACGGTGACACTGCGGAAGCGGCAGTGGTTGGTTATCCACACGACATTAAAGGGCAGGGGATTTATGCTTTTGTCATGCTCAAGTCCGGGTGCCAACCGAGTGATACGTTGAAGTGCGAGCTGATTGATCTGTGCAGCAAGGAAATAGGGCCTATCGCAAAACCGGATTTTATCCAGTGGGCGCCGGCCCTGCCAAAAACCCGTTCGGGCAAGATTATGCGGCGTATCCTGCGAAAAATAGCCTGCAACGAACTGGACAATCTCGGTGATATTTCCACCCTTGCCGACCCATCGGCAGTTGACGCATTGATTGATCATCGGGAAAATTGCTAAGTATAAGTGTGCCGGTAAAAGATTATCGATGGCCGGGTTCATCCCGGCCTTTTCATTGGGCAAACGATCGCCTGTTTTTCGCCAGAGGTCTGCACTGGTTATTTTCTGTGGAGGGAGTTTGTCTGATTGTTGATTCCCTCTCTGAGTATTTACGTTTGAGGAGATTCTAATTGGAACAGGGACAGTACCTTTGTGAACACTATCGCTTTGCTGCAGATCAACGCCTTAAGGTGTTTAACTTTTTCGTTATCCTAACGATGTTTGTGGAGGGAGGGATTTTCACTGCCGTAGAGAAGGATTTCCACCCGCTAATACTGGCGTTGTTAGGAGGATTTGTCGTCATATTGGTGACTATTTTTTGGCTGATGGATATCCGCAGTCGCCAGCTTCTTAAGCTCGCTGTTCCCGCCTTGAAAACACTGGAAATGGGATTCCCCGAAGAGGCGAGAATTTTTTCCAATGATGCTATTCGCCGGGGAGATCTCGCGCGCTATACCTTCGCCTTTCGGGTTTTACTGACGGGACAACTGATTTTCGGTTTGGGTGTCGCCTCCTATGGCTTTTATCACTGGTATCTCAGCCCTTAGCGTTTTATTACGGCCATTTAACGGTGTAATGGCGGGTATTACTATGTATTGCAATATAGGCCCCACAAGTTTCCACATATTTCCTGTGGCTAAAAAGCATCGCTGGATTCCCTGAGCTATCTTGCAGAGGAATCCGGCCGCCCTTGAGGCGGAAAAGAGGGTGTTTCCACCATGCTTGATCACATACGTATTCATGTGCATAACTATGAGCGCAGCAGGGGCTTCTATCAGCAGGCGCTGATGCCATTGGGCTATGGATTGGTGATGGAGTTTGACGACTGGGCGGGTTTTGGCTGGGCCGATAAGCCTGAACTATGGATTCGGGGTGGGACCAGTACTACCCCGCAACTGCATATTGCTTTTCGTGCCGAAGAGCGCCAGGTGGTTAGGGATTTTTATCGCTTAGCGCTAGAGGCCGGAGGGAAGGAAGATGGCCCGCCGGGTGTCTATGAGCAATTCCACCCGGATTATTATGCCGCCATTGTGTTGGACCCGGACGGACATAAGTTGGAAGTGGTCTGTCATTTACCGGCGGATTTACAGGATTGAAAAAAGCCAGTCGCTGAAAACCGGTTTGGAATAAAACATGGATGATATTGCCCGCGCAAAGTATCTGCCTAAAGCACTGATGGTTATCGGTGTGCTTTTTATATTGGTAATCTACCCGATGATGATGTGGGTTTGGCCGCAGGGCTGGGGGTGGACGCCCCGACAGCCGGAATACGAGCAGATGATTGTCGGTATCTATGTCACTTTGGGGGTTTTCCTGATACGTGCGGCAAAAAATCCCGCGGCAAATATCAGTTTGATCTGGTTTACCATATGGTCCAGCCTTGTTCATGGTGTCATCATGCTGATCCAGGCTTTGATTGATAAAACCGACCGGATTCACTTAGCGGGGGATATACCGATTTTATTTTTGATTGCAGGCGTCCTCTGGTATCTTATGCCGAAGTATAAGTGGGAGAGTAAAGATGCGGGGTAGTTTTTTTTATTCGTATGGCTCCCCATTTACTAGATCAAATTTTAATGATTGATCTCTGCTATAAGAACGATAATCAGATCTAATTTCTCGCCCATTGTCTGTCCCTATAAACTCTACTCTTGTAATAGAATTGGCTGTAGAGACAAATAATCCCATGAAATACTTATCCTTATTAGCATTAACTATCAGCATGATAGGCGCTGCCAATGCAGAGACATTGACCCGTGATAATGGCGCTCCAGTCGGTGATAATCAGAATGCGCAAACGGCAGGCGAGAATGGCGGCAACTTGCTGCAGGACGTGCAACTTGTTCAAAATTTGCAACGATTTGCTCGCGAACGTATCCCAGAGCGCGTTGTACATGCTCGCGGTACCGGCGTTCACGGCGAGTTTGTGGCGACGGCGGATCTCAGTGATTTAACTCGGGCGGCTGTGTTTGATCCTGGCTCCAAGACCCCGGTTTTTGTACGCTTTTCAACGGTAATTCATTCTAAGGGCTCCCCGGAAACCCTGCGTGATCCGCGTGGGTTTGCTACCAAATTTTATTCCGAAGAAGGCAACTGGGATCTGGTCGGTAATAACCTACCGGTATTTTTTATCCGTGATGCAATTAAATTCCCGGATATGGTGCACTCGCTGAAACCGTCCCCGGTAACCAATCGACAAGACCCCAACCGTTTCTTTGATTTCTTTAGCCATGTGCCGGAAGCCACTCATATGTTGAGTTGGGTCTATTCCGATTACGGCACGCCAGCCAACTTGCGCCAGATGGATGGCTGGGGCGTTCATGCCTATAAATTTGTCAACGACGAGGGCAAAGTGAATTATGTGAAGTTCCACTGGAAAACCCGCCAGGGGATTAAAAATCTGACTGCGCAAGAAGCAGAGAAAATCCAGAGTAAAGACTTCAGCCACGCGACTCGCGATATGTACACAGCTATTAAAAAGGGCGATTACCCCAAGTGGGATTTATATATTAAAGTGCTGAAGCCTTCCCAGCTCTACAGCTTTAATTACAACCCGCTCGATGCCACAAAAATGTGGCTGGGTGTGGAGGAAAGCAAAGTGGGTACCATGACACTCAACCGTGTGCCGACAAACTTCTTCCAGGAAACCGAGCAAGCTGCGTTTTCCCCGGCAAATATTGTTCCCGGCATTGAACCGTCTGAAGACCGCCTGCTGCAGGGGCGTGTATTCTCTTACTCCGATACGCAAATGTATCGCTTGGGTGCCAATCACCAGCAATTGCCGATCAATCGTCCCCGCGTTGTGGTCAATAATTGGAACCAGGATGGTAGCGGTAATTACGGCCAGCAGAGCTCCGATGTGAACTACCAGCCGAGCCGTATTCATGTGCGGGATGAGAACGCTAGTGGTTTATTCAGCAGCAAGCCGCTGATCGGTAGCACACAGCAAAAGGCGATTGAAAAGAAACTGCCCTTTGCCCAAGCAGGGGCTTTCTATCGCAGCCTGAGTCCGGAAGAGCGCCATAATCTGATCGAAAATCTCGCCGGTGATCTCAGCAAGGTTCGTGATCGCGCGACTAAGCATGTGATGCTGAGTAATTTCTATCGAGCCGATAGGGAATACGGCCAGCGCCTGACACAAGCCGTTGGCGGAGACCTAACTCGAGTGAAAAAACTGGCTGAGTAATTTTAGCGCGCGGGTGTCTCCGACCACCCGCCACTTTGCAGGGGTGAAATTATGAAATCATTTTTATTTGCGCTACTTTTTCTCAGCGCTACTGCTCAAGCGGTGGAGCCGGAAAATGCTGACTCTGATTTGGTCGAACTCTCCCGGTATTATTTTGCCGCCGCACGGGTGGGTGATACCCAGGTGTTACGCGAATTTTCACAGGCGGGCTTTCCTCTGGAGTTACGCAACGCAAAGGGCTATTCAGCTCTGATGATTGCCACCTACAACGGCAACGCAGAGGCGGTGGATTACCTTTTGCAAAAAGGTGCTGATGCCTGTGCTCAGGATCGCCGCGGTAATACTGCGTTGATGGCCGCAATTTTCCGCGCTGAAATGGCTATCGCCAGCACCCTGCTAAAGCAGAATTGCGATCCGTTGCAGGCGAATAAAGCCGGACACTCGGCAGAGGACTTCGCCAGCGTGTTTGGTCGCGACCAGCTGGTCCAATTACTCCAGCAACAGCGTAAAAATGGCAGCTGATACTCTTTAGTGTGGGCCTCGTGCTGCAGAGTGTGGTCGCACAGTGCTTAGCGCATGGGTCCGATGAGATCAGAGCGGCGCATCGCGGTGTTATTCAGTGTTTGTCCCCGCCCCCAGGACCGCGTTAGCATAGCCAGCTGCAATCCAGTTGGTACCCGCTATGACCCAGAGCCATCATCCCTATGAAGCCCTTACGCCGGACGTGGTGATCGACTGCGTCGAGAGCAGCGGGCTTATTTCCGATGCGCGGATTTTCCCTTTAAACAGTTATGAAAACCGTGTTTACCAGGTGGGTATTGAGGGCGCCGAACCACTGATTGCCAAGTTCTACCGCCCCGGTCGTTGGAGCGACGAACAGATACTGGAAGAGCACCAGTTCACTCTGGAGATGGCGGAAGCGGAAATTCCTGTGGTGGCGCCGTTACTGATTGACGGGCGTACCCTAATGGAATCTGCAGGTTTTCGTTTCGCCCTGTTCCCCCGTCGCGGTGGACGCCAGCTGGAACTGGATAATTTCGAGCATCTGGAGCAGGTGGGTACCATGCTTGGGCGTATACACGCGCTCGGCAGTGCCCAGCCTTTTTCTCATCGGCCGACCCTAAGCCTGCAGCACTTTGCCATTGATAGCCGTGAATTTATTCTCAGTGGCGACTTTTTGCCTAGGGAGAACCGCGAGGCTTATGCGTCCGTAACCGGCCATATTATCGAGCAGGTCGCGCCTCTATTTGAACGCGAATGGGACCTGTTGCGCCTGCATGGTGACTGCCATAGCGGTAACTTCCTGTGGCGCGAGGACACGCCCTGGTTTGTAGATTTGGATGATTGTCTGATGGGCCCGGCTATCCAGGATATCTGGATGCTGATCTCCGGTAATCGCGCGGAGCAAACCGCTTACCTGGATGCGGTACTTGAGGGCTACGAAACCTTTTATAGTTTCGATCCCCAGCAGCTGCAGCTGGTGGAGCCGTTGCGCTGTCTGCGCCAGATGCATCACGCTGCCTGGCTGGCGCGCCGCTGGCAAGACCCGGCTTTCCCCCAGGCATTCCCCTGGTTTAATACAGGGCGCTACTGGGCAGAGCATATACTGGCATTGCGCGAGCAGCAGTCGGCGTTGTTGGAGCCGCCACTTACATTGGGCACTGTGTAACATGGAGAGAGCAACAATGGATGCGACATGCACTGAAGCCGAAGCAGACCTCATTTGGGAGAAAATTCGCACTGAGGTGGCACAACAGGTAGAGAGAGAGCCGATTCTGGCCAGCTTTCTGCACGCGACGATCCTCAATCACAATTCTCTGGAGGCGGCGCTCAGCTTCCACTTGGCAAACAAGCTCGACAATGCGGTGGCGCCGGCGCTGTTGATTCGCGAGGTGATTGATGAGGCCTTAAAGGCCGATCCATCGATCGGCCATGCCGCTCGTGCAGACCTGAATGCCATTTACCTGCGCGACTCGGCGTGTCAGTCCCTGCATGAACCCTTTCTGTATTTCAAAGGTTTTCACACCCTTCAGGTTCACCGGGTGGCGCATTGGCTGTGGAAGCAGCAGCGCCGTTCTCTGGCCATGTTCCTACAACACCGAGTATCAGTGGTATTCAGTGTGGATATTCACCCGGCGGCCCGTCTGGGTGAGGGTATATTGCTGGACCACGCGACTGGCATAGTGATCGGTGAAACCGCGGTGGTGGAAAACAATGTTTCCATCATGCAGTCGGTAACCCTTGGTGGTACTGGTAAAGAGACTGGCGATCGTCATCCGAAGATTCGCCACGGGGTCCTGATCGGTGCGGGCAGCAAGGTGCTTGGCAATATCGACATTGGAGAGTGCGCCCAGATTGCCTCCGGTAGTGTGGTACTAAAATCGGTACCGGCCAAGGTTCTGGTGGCCGGCGTACCGGCAAAAGTTGTTGGGGCGGCTACTTGTGCCGAGCCGGCCATGTCCATGGACCAGTGCGCCTTGTCGCAAGTGCAGAAGTAAGACTTGTGACTCCGCTGACAAAAGTGTCACGGGGACCTGGGGAAATGACTCAAGGGCACTATCCTTTGACCCATGAAATATAGTCTTAGCGCTAAAAATCTTGTCTGTCGCAACCTGGAGGCCTATGCGGGTTACCGCGCGGGCCTGTTCAACCCCGATCACACCAAAGAGATCACTGGTATTGTACGCAGTGATAGCGGTTTGCCCTCGGTGGGTCTCAACCAGGTTATTTCCAATATGGTCATGCCGCCGCGCATATTTCAGCGCTTTGCGGTGGATTACTTCGCCGAGCGGCGCAGTCCCTTCACGCTGTGGCACAGTGCTTCAAAGCCCCTGGATGACGCCGCGCTGGAAGCGGTGGGGTTAAAGCGGCGGCAGTCCCAGGTAGCAATGGCGGTGGAAATCCCTCACCTGAGTGTTGGCGATGCTTCCGCCGTGGATAAACTCACGATCAGTGCAGTACAGGAAGAGGACTTGCCAGCCTATGGCGCTGTGCAAGCGGCAGTGGCGGGAGAGCAGGAGGGGGCTCAACTAGCCCGGTTTTATGAAGGTCTACAGGGAATCCCAGAGCAGCGGCGAGGGCGACTTAAGCTTTTTCTTGCGAGCCTTGAGGGTACTCCGGTGGCTGCGGGTTGTTTGTTTGCCGCAGCAGATGCGCTGGGCCTCTATGACTTGGTGACCCTTAAATCCCACCAACAGCGAGGAATAGGGCGGGCACTGTTTTACCACCTGGCCGATCGGGCCTGCAGTAGTCATCATCGCAATCTGGTCGCCTTGGTACCGGCGGATCGGCAGCAATTACTACTCGATAGCGGTTTTTTTGCCGTGGGGGAAGTGGCCCGCTACCAGTTTGCTCCGCAGTAAGTTGTCACTATGCGCGACTGAAGGGAAAAGCGATAACCTTATCGATGGAATCATAGCCTGCCGCCAGCATCAGCAGCCGGTCTACCCCCAGTGCCACACCGGCGCAGTCCGGCATACCCTCCGCCAGGGCTGACACCAAGCGTTCATCAAACGGCTGTAGCGGGCGCAAGTGGTCGCGGCGGTACGCCAGGTCTTTTTCAAAACGCCGCAACTGTTCTTTGCTATCAGTCAGTTCCCAGTAGCCGTTGGCCAACTCCAGTCCTCCAGCATAGGCTTCGAAGCGCCGTGCAACCGGCGTGCCCTGTTGATCGTTAAGCACTTTGGCCAGTGCTGCCTGTTCCGCAGGAAAATCATAAATGAGTGTGATTCCCTCGTTCATGCTGGCTTCCAGGCGGTGACTCATCAACAGATCCAAGCACTCATTGCGTTCGCGGGGAGTAAATGACAGTTCCATCTCACGTGCGACACAAGATACGAGTTCTGCATTACTGGCGCTGTGTGGGTCCAATTGTAGCTCGCGTAAAAACAGCTCCCGATAACTGAGAGATTGCACTTGGTCTGTGGCCAAGATAGCACTGAGCAGCTCTGTCACCTCTGCCATAAGTTGGCGATCGTCCCAGCCGCAGCGATACCATTCGAGCATGGAGAACTCGGGGTTATGGCGACCGCCGGATTCGCCCTGACGGAAGGCTTTACCCAGGTAGTAGCAATCTCCCAGTCCGGCGGCGAGCAAGCGTTTCAGGCCCAATTCCGGGCTGGTGGCGAGATAGGCAGTTTCTCCACTGCACTGAGTGCTGATGGACTCGATATGTGGGTCGCTGGTGGCGCGCTGGGACAGCACCGGTACTTCGGTTTCAAGAACCCCTCGCTGGGAAAAGAAGGTGCGGATCTGTGCGAGCAGCGCGGCGCGCTGGCGCAGGGCCTTAATGGAGGCGGTGGGGCGCCAAGCATTTTTACTCATGGAGGGTAACTCTGGAAACGAGCGGCCGTTGGCCGCCCGAAGGGAGGAGGCACTCAATCTTCCTTGGCACGGCCCAGGTATTCAGCGGTGCGGGTATCCACCTTGATGGTTTCGCCGATTTCCAGGAACAGGGGGACCTTTACGACAGCACCGGTCGCCAGAGTGGCGGGCTTGGTGCCGCCCTGGGCAGTGTCGCCGCGCAGACCGGGATCGGTATCGGTAATTTCCAGAATAACGTGGTTGGGTGGAGTGACTGCCAGGGGACTGCCGTTGTACAGGGTGATGGTGCAGATATCCTGCTCTTTGAGCCACTTGGCCGCATCGCCCACGGCGTCAGTGCTGGCCTGGTGCTGCTCGAAAGACTCCGGCTCCATAAAATGGTAGAACTCGCCGTCGTTGTACAAGTATTCCATTTCGCGGTCCATTACGTCCGCAGCTTCCAGGCTCTCACCGGAGCGGAAGGTGCGCTCCCAAACACGGCCGGTTTTCAGGTTGCGCAGTTTGACGCGGCTGAATGCCTGGCCCTTACCAGGTTTGACGAATTCGTTTTCCACGATTGAGCAGGGGTCGCCGTCCAGCATCACCTTGAGGCCGCCCTTGAATTCGTTAGTGGAGTAACTAGCCATAGCAATTAGAGCCCTTTAATTCATTTATCTATATGATTTCTAACGAGTTTTTTATTTTTCACCGACTTGGAGCACACCCTGGCAAGCCAAGCTGAATGTCGCTTGCTGCCGCCAAAATGGTAGCCTCAGGTAACTCGTCGGGCTGGAGTAGAGAGACTCTGCCGCCAGCCCTGCATGATGGGGCGGGATTATACAGGAGGGCGAGAGCTTGAACGAATAGCTGGGATCAATTGGATTGAGGAATGGCTCTGATTTTGCCAGAATCACGTGCTCGTGTGGCTTGCCGGTAAATGGACGTGTGCCCATTTACTTTGGAATAATCAACTCAGTGGGTCTTCTCCACCGCCATAGCCTCTCCTCTGCGTACGTCGTGCAAAATACGCAAAGGTTGCTTGAGAGCGCTTCTCTTGCAAAATCCAGTCGTGGGCCTCGCGGCCTAGTTCGGGATCAATATCCTGGATGGTGCCGGCAGACTCGGCCAGTATTTGCAGCTTGGCAGCGCGCTCGGCTTGCACTGCCATTACACAGGCCTCTTCAACGGAGCGGCAGGCCATAACCAGGCCATGGTGACCGAGCAGAATCGCGCGTTTATCTTTGATTGCAGCAGCAATCAGTTCCCCCTCGCTGTTGCCCACAGGTACGCCGGGCCAGTCTTTGAGGAAGGCGATATCCTCGTAGAGCATACAGGCATCCATGTGGGAGATTTTCAGGGGCCGCTCCAGCATGGAAAGTGCGCAAATATGCATTGGGTGTGTGTGCACAATACAGTTTACGTCGGCGCGCGCGCGATAAATCCAGGAATGAAAACGGTTGGCGGGGTTGGCCATCCCCTCACCGGAAAGTACTTCGAGGTCTTCATTTACCTCAAGCAGGTTGGATGAGGTAATTTCATCAAAACCGAGGCCGAGGCGCTGGGTATAGTAGGTGCCTGGTTTCTCCGCGCGAGCAGTAATTTGTCCGGCCAGCCCCGAGTCGTGGCCATCGGCAAATAAAATACGGCAAGTAAGTGCCAGCTTTTCTCTCAGCGACCACTCGGGCGAGCTGAGATGTTGTTGCATAGCTTTGCTGGCCTGCCTAACCAGCTCGCTTTTTGCTAACGATAGTGTATCAGCCATGTATATCTCCAATTCTCACAGCAAGTTAGCTAAAATTTGCACAATAATCCTGTTTTATTCTCACATCGAAAATTTTTTTTAAAAACTTAACGCCCAAACTTTCGGTCTCCGCCGAATTCATGTTGGTGGCATATCCCTATGCCTGAGCGTTCTCCAGTAACATCTGTGAGTGAGTTAATCAATACTTGCTAGCTAGCTGGAACAGCTTCAGTCTGCGCGTACAATGAAGCACGATATGCAGTTTCAATAGAATCAAAGAATTGCAGACGGGCTTCGACCAGGTGACGCCCGGCTTCGAGCATAACGTCAAGTTGGCTGGTGTCTTTGCAACCGATATCCACCATAATGTTTCGAATGGTTTCTGCGTGGCCGTCATCGCACTCAATGTGCAGCAGAAAAAATTTCATTTCTTTGTCGGTGATATCACAGGAGCGGAAACCGGTAACGATATCAGTGTAAAGGTCAGGCACCAGTGCCTCAGCACCCAGGCAGAGCGCACCCAGGCCGGCACTGGCTCTGAGGTCGCGGCAGTTTTTGAACATGGTATCGACCAGGTGCCTGGTTCCGGGTAAAGCTTCGGAGTTTTCCAGGCTCAAACCAAAATTCTCAAGCATTTCACGGTACATTACTGCGTGAGGTGTTGGGCTGTTCGGTTCCAGACCGAGCTCTTCCATCAGGTTTTCTGCCAACTCAAGAACTTCGTTATTGCTGGGAAGGTTGGCCATCATTGCACACAGGTACCTAACGAAGTATCTGCTGTAGATACCTTGCTGCAGCAGAAAAATTTTCAGCTCCTCCAGGGTGATCGAGCCTTCGCGACAACGCTTGAGGAAAGGATGTGCGCGAATTTGCTCTATCAGAAGATTTTTATTTGCTTCAAGCAATTCAAGCTGCATTTCCATCGAATAATTCCTTTTTGTAATTCTAAATGTTCTATCCGAACACCTTGTTGATGCTTTATTTCTATTTCAGTAGTGCTTGACACTTAGGCAAGCTGACAAAATCTTTTACTTTCCCGGCGTTAAAGCTAACATCGAAATATCCCTATTGTGAATATGGGAATTATGAAATTTTTGAGATTGAGTGGCCGTTTTTAGGCGCGACCTGCATTAGCAATAAAAATTCCGCTAATAAATATTGTTTTCTTTGCTTTATCCTTTTTAACTTTTTCTCGGAGCTATTTTTTATTCTTAAAATGGTATTTAAAGAGTGGGTATAATTTGTTTTTTACGCTTGCGGTAAAGCTCTTTATGAGTTATGTGGGCTGGAAGTAGATGCCTGTAACTCATTGTTGCGGTGATGTACTTTTGAATAGGAGTAAAGAAAAGTAATTTCCCAAGTGGTTAGGGCTATAGCGAAACGTCAACGAATGAAAGTTTGGAGTGGGATTTATTACGGTTTTATTTGGCCAGCTGCTGGGACAGTCATTTGCAACAGCCTGTTAGATAACCGCAGCTGAGCTGGAAAACGTGGATCTTTTAGTGTTACGGGTTACGGTCCTGTGCAGTTTGACACGGGCAATACGGTTTTCTTTTACCGGTTCGTGGCTGTCGGGTCAATGTAGAGGCTTTAGAGGGATCTGTTACAATTTCTTATTTTGCAGTGAATCCCCATGATGGCGTTATCGGACCCCGGCATAGAGCTTATCGACACACAGGAATCCCGCCGCTGGCAGGATGAAATGTCCGATCTGGTCACTGAGCCGGCAGAGTTAATTCAATTACTACAGCTGGACCCCTCTCAGCTTCCCGTGGCCTTACAGGCTGCGGCAGAATTTTCCCTGCGTATTCCCCGTCCCTTTGTTCGGCGGATGCGCTGCGGCGATCCCAATGACCCTCTATTGCTACAGGTTTTACCGGGTGTCGCAGAACTGCAGCAGGTGCCGGGATTTACTGCTGATCCGTTGCAAGAGACCGAGGCCAATCCGCTGCCGGGTGTGGTGCACAAATACCATGGGCGTCTTTTACTGATTGCTGCCGGACAGTGCGCGGTGAATTGCCGTTACTGTTTTCGCCGTGAATTTCCCTACGGTGATAACCATCTGACGCGACGGCAAGGCTTGGCGGCACTGGAATATATTCGTGCGCACACCGAGCTGCGCGAGGTCATATTGAGCGGTGGCGATCCTTTGGTGTTGAGTGATCGTCAACTCAGTTGGCTGTCCGGGGAGTTGGCCCAGGTGCCTCACCTGGACAAGTTGCGTATTCACAGCCGCCTGCCAATTGTCGCACCCAGTCGTATCAGTGAAGGCATGTTGAAGTGGTTTGCCGCTTCCCGTTTGAAGCCGGTGCTGGTTTTGCACTGCAATCATGCCAATGAGATAGATGGAGAGGTGCGCTCAGCTTTGCAGCGTTTGCGTGCAGCGGGTGTCACCCTGCTCAATCAAACGGTGCTACTGAAAGGCGTGAATGACAGCTGCGAAGCGCTGGAGGCATTGAGTGAATCCCTGTTCGATGCAGGTGTGCTGCCCTACTATCTGCATCAGTTGGATCGAGTCAATGGGGCGGCCCATTTTGAAGTCACAGATGCAAGGGCTTTGGAAATTATGGGGCAGCTCCGGCAATGCTTGCCAGGTTACTTGGTACCAAAACTGGTACGTGAAATCCCTGGTGTGCCGTCAAAGTCTCCCGTGGTGTCAGAGGACCTTTAACCTGTGGGGCTTGTATCGGTTGAAAAGCCCCAAGCCTAATAAATAAGTTTTCGCCAAATTGATCTATGCTAAATGCTCTGCGGCAACGCTCGATATATTGGTCAGACGGCCCATTTCTCAGGCGACTTGTTTTCCATCTGGTATGGAAATACTAACTCCGGGAAAGTTTGCACCGCCGTAATTGCGTCGCTGATGGAGAGCAGGGATCATTTTGTACAGGGAGTGTTGTGTGATTTGGGTCACAGGTACCACTTTTTCTTCCCCTTGTATGCCATCCTCGACGCCCCCTAAAATTACTGCTCGCGGTAGCGGTGTGCCGCCATTAAAAAATAGAGCAAATAATGAGTAGCAACGACACAATTCGACTTCTCCTGATCCACGATACCCCATCGGAAGCCCAGCGCCTTGTGAGTATGCTGCACAATGCCGGCCGTCCCAACCGAGCACAGCACGTTGCCAGCGAGGCAGCCTTTAATCGGCTGCTGCAGGACAAAACCTGGGACCTGGTAATTGCTGCAGAGAGCAGTACACAAGTTCCAGCTTCAGTGGCTTTGCGCACCATCAGCAAGCTGCAAAAAGATGTCCCGGTCATCATGTTGACCGAGCGCAACGGCGCCCAGCCAGTGGTGGAAGGCTTGAAGCTTGGGGCGCGCGATGTGGTGGTGGTGGATGAGGATCAACACCTTTTGTTTGTTATCCAGCGAGAGTTGGCAGCCCTGGCAAACCGCCGTCAGGCACGTGTGCACGACCGCCGTTATCACGCGACCTTGAAGCGGGCGAAGGAACTTCTCGACAGCTCCAAAGATGCGATTTCCTACGTCTCCGATGGCTTGATCGTCTACGCCAATGACTCTCTCGCCGAACGCTTTGGTTACGACAGTGGCGAGGAGATCGAGTATCAGCCCCTGATCGATATGCTGGCAGAAAATGAGCAGGAGGCGGGGCGTGAATTTCTTAAGCGCTGCGCCATCGACAATAACGAACTGGAGGCAAAGGAGTGGAAATTCACCGCCAAGACCGCCTCTGGTGATTCGCTACCCACCCGTGCTGAAGTGCTCAGTACCACCTATGACGACGAGCGTTGTTTGCAGGTGCGTATCGCCTCGCGCCGCGGTGATACTGAACAGTTGGAAGCCCAGCTCAGTGATATAAAAAATCGCGATCCGCTCACCGGCCTGTTCAACCGACAGCACTTCTTACAGGTGCTGGACTCCAGTATTAAATCTGCAGCGGAATCCCATAATACGGGTGGCCTGATGCTGATTCAGGTGGATCGTTTTGAGCAGGAAGTGCAGAAAGTCGTGGGGGTGGCTGGAGCCGATGCCTTGCAAAAAGGCATAGCGGAACTACTCAAAGTCAGTCAGCGCAGTGGCGACACCCTGGCGCGCTATAGTGAAGATGCCTTCTGCCTGCTCAGCCCGGATACGACACCGGATAGTATCGAGCAGCGCGCGCGGGAAATACTGAGAAAGATTTCCGACAAAATTTTTGATGCCGACGGTAAAACACTCCAAATTACCGTCTCAATCGGTATATCCCTGATGAGCGAGGCCTCCAGCGGTGCGCAACAGGTGCTGGATCAGGCACTTACCGCGCACAAGCAAGCTTTGGGCGAAGAAAAGAAAGGCGGTAATTTCGCGCTCTATGAACCGGATACCGAGGGCGGCGCCGATGCGGATACCTACCACCGCGCGCGGGTGGTGCAGGCCCTTGAAGCCGGCAACCTGAAACTGCTGTACCAGCCGATCCTCAGCCTACAGGGCACCGGCGAGCAGATGTACGAGGTGCTCGTGCGTATGCTCGATGAGAAAGAGGAGCTGGCACCATTGGCTTTTCTGCAAGAGCTGGGGGATGCGGGCTTGTCGGCAAAGATGGATCGTTGGGTCATTATCACCGCGATCAAGGCCGCTGCGGCGGCCCGGGCGGAAGGCAAGAATGTCTCATTGATGCTGCATATCACCACCGCCTCTCTGGTGGATAGCAGTCTGCCGGGTTGGTTGGGCGTTGCCTTTAAAGCTGCCAAGGTGGCACCGAACACGGTAATTTTCCAGCTGCGCCAGGAAGACATCAACAGCAACCTGCACGCGGCTCGCGATTTCACCACCCAGGTGCAACAACTGGGTTGTCGCGTATCGATGTGTCATTTCGGCACTGGCCTCAATCCTTTTAAAGCGCTGGAGCATGTGAAGGTGGATATCGCCAAGGTAGACCCTTCTTTTGTACGCGAGGTACAGGATGAAGGGGAGAGCAGCGAGTCCCTGGCGGGACTGGTTCAGCGCCTGGGAGAGGCCGATACCAAGGTGATAGTGCCGCATATCGAACAGGCCAGCATGCTACCCACTTTGTGGCAGACGGGAACTGACTATATTCAGGGGTATTACGTGCAGGCGCCTGCGGAAGAAATGAACTTCGATTTCAGTCTTGAATAAACCGCTTCGCTAGGAAGTTGCTAAAAAACCGCGCAGCCTTTGCGGGCCGCGCGGTTTTTTATTGGGCGTCGATCAAACGTTGTAGCGGTTGCGCAGGGCGGCAATGGCATTGCGTGCCAGGGCGCCGTATTGGGGGGCCGGCGCAGATACAACTTCTGGGGCAGAGCTTTCGCTCCAGGCGCGCTGGATATGGTTTTCCCCGGCTTTCTGCTTGTAAATCCGCGCCAGACCGGCGTTATAGTTTTGGCTGGTGACGGTATCCACGTGATACCAGTGAGCCTTGGTTCGGGAATGGGAGACATCCATCAGCAAATAGCCGCGCTGAGTGATCTCTACCCACTTCAGATGCGGAATCAATCCGTCCATAGCGATGGCGGCGACATCGGTCAGGTGTGATTTATCTAGGAAGCTGGAGGTCACCCCAGGTGTGACAAACTCACCACCGAGGGCGCCTCGACCGGTGAGGCGTCCGTACTTCAAAATACTGAACGGATTGCTGGCCAAGTCCCAGGCCCAGGAGCTGTGGATATCTCCAGTGAGTACAATGAAGTTATCGATATTGTTATTGGTAATATGGTCGAACAGGCGTGTGCGTGAAGCGGTATAGCCATCCCACTGATCCATATTGACGGAAAGGTCTCTGGCCAGGGTGAGTTGAGCCATCATCACCTGCTGCCCCAACACCCGCCAACGCACGCCGTCGGCTTGTGACTGGGTCAGGCCTCGATGCAACCATTCCTCTTGTTGTGTGCCGAGGATACTGCGCTCTGGATTATCGGCAGTCTGCTGGTCAAACCAGTTCGCTTGCTCAGCTCGTGCGGCGATGCGGGTATCCAGCATCATCAGGTCCATTAGGTTACCGAAGCGGAAGCTGCGGTAAATGGCCCTGTCACCAAAGAGATCCAATAGGCCGTTGTCGCGGATTGGCATCCACTCGAAGTAGGCTTGGTTAGCTACGGCGCGGCGTACAAGCCAATCGCCCTCGCCGTCCTGAGGATTGTGGTTTTCGGCACCTCCTGCCCAAGAGTTGTTGGTGGTTTCATGATCGTCCCAGACACAAATAAACGGGTGTTGGCGGTGCACTTCCTGCAGGTCAGGATCGGAACGGTATTGGGCGTAGCGCTGGCGGTAGTCCTGGATATCCACCATTTCCTTGGCGGGGATTGGCTCCCGCCCAAGGCCGGTGTCGGTGCCGTAGCCGCCGGGGCCGTATTCGTAGATGTAGTCTCCCAGGTGCAGTACCACATCCAGGTCGGCGCGCTGGGCAATTTCCCGGTAGGCATTGAAATAGCCCATGGGATAATTGGAGCAGCTGGTGACGGCGAAGCGCAGGCGATCCACATGACCGGTGGGCAGAGTCCGCGCCCGGCCTACGGGGGAATCGAAGCCGTTGGAGTAGAAACGGTAGTAATAGGTAGTACCCGGCTGCAGCCCGCTGGCATCCACTTTTATGGTGTAGTCGAGGTTGGGGCCAGTAATGCCGCTGCCGCTGTTGACCACCATACCCATCTCCGGGTCCATTGCGATCTGCCAGGTGTAGGGCAGCATAGACTCGAAGGTGGGGTCTGGCGACGGAGTAATCCGGGTCCAGAGAATCACCCGGTCCGCCAGGGGGTCACCACTGGCCACACCGTGCTGGAACGGCTCTTGGCCGGAACCGTAAGCTTTTAGAAGTGGCAGGGCCGCCAGGCTGGCGCCGGTAAATTGTAGAAACCGCCTGCGGGACAGAGACATGGGTGTTCCTTTTTGGGTTTGTTATCAAGGAACCGCAGTCTGAATTCAGAAAATGAACGCTGTGTTAATTGCTGGTCAGAATTTTTCCCAAAATAATGTGATTAGTCATGAAATTCCTCCCCAAGTGGCGAAAATGAGACATTAACCTGCTTTATCAGCAAAAACCGGTATGACTGTCGGCGTTTAGGATTTGCGTCTATGGCCCAGCGAGGGGTCGCTTCCGCCGATAAAGGGCGCTGTCGTTTCTCATCTGTGCTTCCTCGGGTATCCTGTGGCGCAAATTGAAAAAGCTGAACTCAGGGAGTTGACCCATGTTGCCCCGTTTATTGTGTACCGGTCTGATTGTTAGCGGCCTCGCTGTTGCCGGAGGTTGTTCCAAATCAGAACCCTCCAAGACCGAAGTTGAGAATGCGAGCGCGCCGATGAAAGCGGCCGCTGTAATCGAGAAGAAAAACGTTGTGGATAAGGCGCCGGAATCCGGTGTGGATTACCACTCCTTCGCCAACAGCAATGACTACCAGGTACAGCACCTGGACCTGGACCTGAGCGTAGATTTTTCGCGCAAGGTTCTGGAAGGTGAAGCCAAGCTGGACTTCGAGCGTCTCAACGACAAGAACCAGCCGATGGTGCTTGATACCCGCGAGCTGGAAGTGGTTTCGGTTTCCGCCAATGGCGCCCCGGTGAACTTCTCCATGGGCGAGAAAGACGGTCACCTGGGTACCCCGCTGAATATTGATCTGCCGGAAGATGCCACGAGCATCACCATCCGCTACCGCACTGCGCCGGGTGCCTCCGGTGTGCAGTGGCTAGAGCCACAGCAGACCGCCGGTAAGAATCACCCCTTCCTGTTCACCCAGGCCCAGGCGATTCACGCGCGCAGCTTTATCCCGCTGCAGGACTCCCCGAAAGTTCGTATCACCTACAACGCTACCGTGCACACACCGAGAGAACTGCGCGCGGTAATGAGCGCTAACAACGACCCGAAGACGGCCAAAAATGGCGTCTACGAGTTTGAGATGCCCCAGCGTATCCCTTCTTACCTGATTGCGCTGGCCGTCGGTGATCTGCAATTCAAGCCCATGGGTGAGCGCACCGGTGTCTATGCCGAGCCCTCCATGTTGGAATCTGCTGCGGCGGAGTTTGCCGATACCGAGTCCATGCTGGAAGCGACTGAGAAGGCTTATGGTCCCTACCACTGGGATCGTTACGACCTGCTGATTCTGCCGCCGAGCTTCCCCTTCGGCGGTATGGAAAACCCGCGTCTGAGCTTTATCACCCCGACGGTGATCGCCGGTGACAAGAGCTTGGTGGCCCTGATCGCCCACGAGTTGGCCCACTCCTGGTCCGGTAATCTGGTAACTAATGCCAGCTGGCGCGATCTGTGGCTGAACGAAGGTTTCACCACTTACCTGACCAACCGTATCATGCAGTTTGTCTACGGTGATGAGCGCTACCAGATGGAAATGGCTCTGGGCTACGGCGATTTGCAGGCGGATCTGGCCGATAAAGAGCCCCGCGATGAGATCATGGCGATCGACCTGCGCGGTCGTGATCCGGATGAAGTCTTCTCCAATATCCCCTACGAGAAAGGTTCTTTGTTCCTGTATGAACTGGAACAAAAAGTGGGCCGCGAAGCGTTTGACCGCTTCCTGATGGAGTACTTCAACCACTTCTCCTTCCAGAGCATCACCACAGAGGACTTCGTCAAGTACCTCGATGAAACCCTACTCAAGGAGCACGCTGACAAGCTGGATCGCGCGCGTATTCAACAGTGGATTTTTGAACCGGGTGTGCCAGAAGGTGCGCCGCATCCGCAGTCCGATGCTTTCGCCAAACTGGACCCAGTGCGCCAACAGTGGCTGGATGGCCAGCTGGCGGCCGGTGATATTGATACCAAAGATTGGACTTTCCACCAATGGAAGTACTTCCTCGACGGTATGCCAGAGAAACTGTCTGATGCGCAACTGAAGCAACTCGATAACGCTTTTGGCCTGACTGAATCCCGCAACAACGAAGTGGCTTTCAGCTGGTTGATGATTGCCGTGCGCAACGACTACGAGCCGGCGTTTGATCGCCTGGAAAACTTCCTCACCAGCATTGGTCGCAACAAGTTCCTGCGCCCGCTTTATCGCAATATGGTGGAGACGGGTAAAAAGGATGTGGCTGCACGAATTTTTGAGCGCGCCAAAGTGGGTTACCACCCGCTGTCTGTCAAGGTGAACAGCTTAGTGATCTACGGCAAGAAAGAGGCTTAACCGCTTTCTTTTTCAGCCGCCGCAATTCCTGCCACTGGCTTAAGAATTGCGGCGGCTCCCTCCGATTCCCTTTCTTTTTTTACGTAGTATTGGCTCTTAAGCTGCTTTACTCACGGGTAGTATTTTTGCGATAAGCTAGTGGCGCGCAGTCGCAAGCATATCTTTGTGTGGATTTTTTACCAGTTTGCTGGAAAGTTAAACAAACTGGTACGAAGGCATCATTTTTATGCCAGATTTCTGGCATAAAAATCATTGAATGACTGTTCAAACGGGCAGCCTTTGCGTAGTCTGCTGCCCCAGAATATTTACTCAGGAAGGGAGGCACCTATGTATAAACGAGCTTTATTATTGGTTGTCCTGGGGCTTTTCATCGTCGGTTGTGAGCGGAACCCCAGCGCTTGCACAGATAACAACAAGCGACAAACATTTCCTTTTCCACATGCAATGCGGTGACGATTAAGTCTGGGTTCTTACCCGAGTTTTTCGATTTGTCGATCGTTGAGGCCAAACAGGTAGAGTGCCGCATCCAGGCCAAATAAATTGATGGCTTGTGGAGCCTGCATTCTTACTTTGGGCTTTGGATGAATTGCGATACCCAGCTCTCCCAGATTCAACATGGGAATATCATTGGCGCCATCACCCATAGCGACAACGCGCTCAAGGCTAATATTTAATTTTTCTGCAATTTCCGTGAGCAGTTTTCGCTTGCGATCGCCGTCGATAATCGGTTCGACCACTTCACCGGTCAGTGCACCTTCTGCAAATTTCAGCTCATTGGCATAGGTAAAGTCGAGTGGTAGGCGCTCGCGCCGCAGGAATTCAGCAAAATAAGTAAAACCCCCAGAAAGCAACGCGGTTTTACAGCCCAGCGCACGCAGGGCTGTAAGTAGCTCGTAGGCCCCTTCTTTTAATGGCAATTCTTGGGCAATTTCTGCCAGGCGTTTTTCGGAAAAGCCTTTCAGTAGCGCCATACGCCTTTTGAAGCTCTCGCAAAAATCCATATCTCCAGCCATGGTGGCCTGAGTGATCGCGGTGACTTGATCACCGATTCCGGTGATCTTTGCCAGTTCGTCAATAACCTCCGCATCGATCAGGGTCGAGTCCATGTCGAAGCCGGCGAGCGCCGGGACTCTCTGTGTGGCGGCAGCTTGGATTACCAGGTCCGCTCCCAGTTGATCGGCGACTCTTAGGCAGGATAGGCGAGCGCGGTCAAAATTAAGATCTCCTTCAATCTGGAAACGAATCACGGTGCACTCAGGTCTCTGTGCCAGTGTGTCGGCAGCAACCAAGGTCCACTGTTGCCCGTCAAAAAAGCGCATCAGCTGTTGTAGTTGGGCCAGACTGGCAGAGGGACTGAGCAGGGTGACACACCAAGACGCCTGTAGCGGTGCGGCTTGCTCCGGTGCCGGTGATAACTTAATGCCGTCACGGGTAAATGGCGCAGTGCCGGAATATTCCACGCCGAGTTTTGCCTGGGTGCCGTGAAAGTCCAGGTAGCGTAAAGTGCAGTCTGCGGGGGCCTGGGTAATCTGTTCGAGGGAGAGGTGGAATTCTTGTGAGTTGGTCTGATCACCCATGAGTACTGGTCCGCTTGTATGAAATGTCTGGCGCATTATAGCTCTAGTCAGAATCTTCGCTAAAATTGCCGCCACTATCTGAGATACTGGTGATCAGCTTGGCGCAAGAGTGAGTTCAGCGTCCAGTACTGTTTTGAGACAACCTAATTCTGAAGCGATAGATACATCGGGTTGAACTATTTCGGCGCCAGGTTTACCAATCGCTCAGGAATTAATTTGGCGTGCACAAGTTGAGTGCCCGTCGCAAAAATATCGGCTGACTCAAGTATTTGGGTCAGTAATTTGGGGCAGCCTGTAAATGAGTCTTAAAAGGCTATTTATAGGCAAGGCAAAAAACAATACGCAATAATTTCTGCCGCGATTTATGTCAATTTTAAAAGTATCCACTCTTCGTAAAGTGCCGGCCCAGCTTGCACTTCTTTCCAAACAGGCTCGCCAGCGTTTATTGGCGTTCGCAATCTGGGCAACGCTGGCCGTGTTCTGCGCGACTGCCTTGGGGCATTTATATGGGCAGCAGCGTGCGGTGGCGATAGAGCGGGACAGGACTTCCGCAAACGCGGCAGCGACTTTCCTCGCCGGGCAAAGCCTGGAGAGTATTATGGCTGGAGATCGTATCAGCTTGCAGCTGATCTCCCGTCAATTGTTGGAGTTGCCTTCAGTTTCTGGCATTTTGATAGAAGATGTAGAGTCGAATACGCTTGCTGAAGTTGGTGATCTGAAGAGCGGAGAGGCCATTACTGAGCCGGTGGTCCTACACGACAGTATTGCTGGCAATATTACCTTGGCACTGGTGCCTGGTAGCTCCGTTACTTTTCCCTGGGCCAGCTTGCTGCTGACTTTGGTATTTGCACTGCCGTTTAGTGCTGCCGCGGCGCTACTCGCCGGCAGCCTATCCGGTGGACGCAAGTTGTCCGCAGAAACAATAAACTCCCCGGCAGAGGTTGATAGAGTGGCGGAGTCCAGCATTGGACTCTTCCTTCGCCCCCTGAATTGGGCTCAGCTTGGAAACCAGCTGAGCCGCAGTGCTCTGGAAGGCCTGCAGCGCGAGCTGGACGGCCGTATGCGCTTGTTACAACGGATTTATGGCGCCCACTCGCTGAGTTGTGCAGGGCCTCAAGTCGGTTTGGGTTTCTCGGGAACCGATGCCGCATTCCGCGCGGTTTGTTGCGGTTTGTTGCTGCGGGAGATGCAGAGTGTGAGCCGTGCCACCGGTATGAAGTTGGCTCTGGCGGTAGTGCCGTCCCAGCCGGAACGCCCGGATTTTTGTGCGGATCAATTGCTCAATCAATCGCGGGGCCTGTTTCTGCACCCGGAACTGCTGGAGGATACTTCTCTGGTTGGACGTATTGAGCACCATGGTGCCGGCTGGACCCTGGAAGTGACAGGTCTGACGCCTTCCTATCAAAAACTCCTCGACAGCCAATTGCAGCAGCTTCTCGGCGCTGAGGCGACGCCCCATAGGACCCCGGTGGGCTAAGTGACTGATAACCCCTTGCGATGTATTTTTGGCGCATCCTTTACGTTTACGTTAACGTAAACTATTGCTAGGCTTGGCGGAGCCTCGAGGAAGTACTTATGAAAGCCAAAGCCAGTATCGTAGAGCCCCATAGTTACAGTATTTCAGAACTGGCACGGGAATTTGATATCACCACCCGAACTATCCGTTTCTATGAGGATAAGGGCCTACTCAAGCCGGAGCGGCGCGGCCAAACCCGCGTGTATAGCCCTGAAGAGCGGGTGCGCCTGAAGCTGATTCTGCGCGGCAAGCGGCTGGGGTTTTCCCTGGATGAAAGCCGCGAGATTATCGATATGTACGATCCTGCCCACGGCAATGTGGAGCAGTTGCAGCGCCTCCTGGAACATATCGGCCAGAAGCGTGAGCACCTGTGCCAGCAGTTGCGGGATATTGAGAGCCTGATGGGGGAGCTGGAAGAAGCTGAGGCGCGTGCCCAGGTGGCTCTGGTGCGCAGCCGTAAGAACGAAAGTCCCTAATAAATTCGGCGGGTCTCAGGTGAATGCCTATAACCCTGTGTCATGTAGTAACACGGGGCCAATGGGATGAGTGAGCTGCGGGCGCGACCAGAAGAAAAACACTTTTAATTATCAGTGGAGTCACTATGAATACCTCCTACCCAACCCTGAATTTCGGTCTCGGTGAAGACATCGATATGCTCCGTGACATGGTGTACAAATTCTGCCAGGCGGAGCTGGCGCCCCGTGCGGCGCAGATCGATGAGGAAAACCTGTTCCCTGCGGATATGTGGAAGAAGTTCGGTGAGCTGGGCCTGCTCGGCATGACCGTGGATGAGGAGTTTGGCGGCTCCAATATGGGTTACCTGGCTCACGCTGTGGCCATGGAGGAAATCTCCCGCGCCTCTGCCTCCGTAGGCCTGTCCTACGGTGCCCACTCAAACCTGTGTGTAAACCAGATCCACAAGAACGGCACTCGTGAGCAGAAGCTCAAGTATTTGCCCAAGCTGTGTTCCGGTGAGCATGTCGGCGCACTGGCGATGAGTGAGCCCAACTCCGGCTCTGATGTGGTGAGCCTGCAATTACGTGCCGAGAAACGCGGTGATCGCTTCATCTTGAACGGCAACAAAATGTGGATCACCAACGGTCCCGATGCCACCACCTATGTCATTTACGCGCGCACCGAACCGGGCATCAGTTCCGGCGGTATTACGGCGTTTATTGTCGAGCGCGGCTTTGCGGGTTTCTCCCAAGCGCAAAAACTCGACAAACTCGGCATGCGCGGTTCGAACACCTGTGAGCTGGTGTTCGAAGATTGTGAAGTACCGGAAGAAAATATCCTCGGCGAACTGAATGGCGGCGTGCGGGTATTGATGAGTGGCCTCGATTACGAGCGCACCATTCTTTCCGGTGGCCCCGTAGGGATTATGCAGGCGTGTCTGGATGTGGTGGTGCCCTACATTCATGACCGTAAACAGTTCGGCAAGGCCATCGGTGAATTCCAGCTGATGCAGGGCAAGATTGCCGATATGTACGCAGACCTGAATGCCAGCCGCTCCTATCTTTACGCGGTGGCCAGAGCCTGTGATCGCGGTGAGGACTCGCGCAAAGACGCCGCTGCAGTAATCCTGTTTACTGCAGAGCGTGCAACACAGATGGCCCTACAGGCCATCCAGACCTTGGGTGGTAATGGCTACATCAATGAGTACGCCACTGGCCGCCTGTTGCGCGATGCCAAGCTCTACGAAATTGGTGCGGGCACTTCAGAAGTGCGCCGTATGCTGATCGGTCGTGAACTGTTTAAAGAAACCCGCTAAGGCTGGGCATTTCTCCTCGCCGCTGGCGTCTGCCGGCGGCAGCTGTCTCTAGCCGGGTACTGCGGCAATAAACCGCGCCCTGTGGAGGTCTTTTCTCCGGGAAAGTGAATCAGATTTTATGAATCAGTTGCAAAGCAAAATAAATACACGCGACGCCGCCTTTAGTGAAAACCGCGAGCAAATGCAGGCGCTGGTGGCAGACCTGCGTGAAAAAGTGGAAGCCATTGCCCAGGGTGGTGGCGAGCGCGCACGGGAAAAACACCTGGCCCGCGGTAAATTATTACCTCGGGATCGTATCGATGCGCTGCTCGATCCGGGTAGTCCGTTTATGGAGTTTTCCCAACTGGCCGCTCACGATGTTTATGGTGAGAATGTTCCGGCCGCGGGTATTATTACCGGTATCGGCACTGTATCCGGCCAGCCCTGTGTCATCGTCGCCAACGATGCCACGGTAAAAGGTGGTAGCTACTATCCGCTCACGGTGAAAAAACACCTGCGCGCGCAGACGATTGCCGAGCAGAACAACCTGCCGTGTATTTATCTGGTGGATTCCGGCGGTGCCAACCTGCCGCGCCAGGACGATGTATTCCCGGACCGCGAACATTTCGGCCGCATCTTCTTTAACCAGGCCAACCTGTCTGCGCAAAACATTCCACAGATTGCCGTAGTCATGGGAAGTTGTACTGCCGGCGGTGCTTATGTGCCGGCCATGGCGGATGAGTCGATTATGGTGAAGGAGCAGGCCACCATCTTCCTGGCTGGGCCACCGCTGGTAAAAGCGGCCACCGGCGAAGAGGTTTCTGCGGAGGAATTGGGGGGGGCCGAGGTGCACTGTCGCACTTCCGGGGTTTCCGATCACTACGCCAACAACGATGTACATGCCCTACAGCTGGCGCGTCGTTCGGTGGCGCGTCTGAACCGTATCAAGACTCCCGGCCTGGATATCCAGAAACCGGTAGAGCCGATGTATCCACCGCAAGATATCTACGGTGTGGTGCCCAAGGACGCGCGCCAGCCTTTCGATGTGCGCGAGGTTATCGCGCGGGTGGTGGACGGTTCTGAATTCGATGAATTCAAAGCACTGTACGGCACTACGCTGGTGACCGGTTTTGCCCGTATCAATGGTTACCCGGTGGGCATTGTCGCCAACAACGGCATCCTGTTTGCGGAGAGCGCACAAAAAGGCGCGCACTTTATTGAACTGTGTGCACAGCGCAAGATTCCGTTGGTGTTTCTGCAAAATATCACCGGCTTTATGGTGGGCAAGCAGTACGAAGCGGGCGGCATCGCCAAGCACGGCGCCAAGATGGTGACCGCAGTGGCCACCGCCAAGGTGCCAAAAATCACCATCTTGATCGGCGGCTCTTTTGGTGCCGGTAACTACGGTATGTGTGGCCGCGCCTACGATCCCAACTTCCTGTTTATGTGGCCCAACGCGCGTATCTCGGTCATGGGTGGCGAACAGGCCGCCGGCGTACTGGCCCAGGTAAAGCGTGACCAGATGGCAGCGCGCGGCGAAACCTGGAGCGAAGAGGAAGAGCGCCAGTTTAAGCGGCCGATTGTGGATAATTACGAACATCAGGGGCACCCCTATTACGCCTCCGCGCGCCTGTGGGATGACGGTGTCATCGATCCGGCAGATACCCGCCGCGTGCTCGCCTTGTGCCTGGCGGCTGCCAGCCACAAGGCGCCGCAAGAGACCCAGTTCGGCGTGTTCCGCATGTAACAAATCGCAGTATTGCGGCGCCGGTGATTTATCCCCACGCCGCATATAAAGAGGCCCCATTCGAGAAATGACAATGAGCGATAAATTGCTGTGCGAAGTGGATAGCGAGGGTGTGGCGACGGTCACCCTGAACCGCCCGGAAATTCACAACGCTTTTGACGATGAACTGATTCACCTTCTGGCAACCACTTTCGAAAACCTGGCGCAAAACCCTGCAGTGCGAGTCTTGGTACTGGCTTCCAACGGCAAGAGTTTTTCCGCCGGCGCTGACCTCAATTGGATGAAGCGCATGGCGATTTATTCCGAAGAGGAAAATCGCCGCGATTCTGCTGCACTCGCCGCCATGCTGTATAAGCTCGACACTTTCCCTACGCCCACAATAGCGCGGGTGCAGGGTGCGGCTTTTGGTGGCGCCGTGGGCTTGGTGAGCTGCTGCGATATGGCCGTGGCCACTGAACGCGCCAGCTTTTGCTTGTCCGAAGTCAAAATCGGCCTGTTGCCCGCCACCATCAGCCCCTATGTGATCAATGCCATCGGTACCCGCCATGCACGTCGCTATTTTGTCACTGCGGAGCGTTTTTCCGCCGAGCGGGCAGCGGAAATTGGTCTGGTATCTGAAGTTTGCGCCGAGGGCGATTTGGATCTGCACGTGCAGAAACTGGTGGCCGCCATCGCGGACAATGGTCCTCGGGCGGTTGCCATGGCCAAGCAATTGGCTATGTCTATGTCCAATCGCGTGGTTAACGACGAACTGCAAGGGCAGACCAGTGCGTTGATCGCCGCCGTGCGGGTATCGCCGGAAGGACAGGAAGGATTGGCCGCGTTTTTAGAAAAACGCGCGCCCAAGTGGATGAATGGTAGCGACGGATAAATTTCGGGTTCTTTATGATTCGCAAACTGTTAATAGCCAATCGCGGCGAAATTGCCTGCCGCATTATCAAGACCGCTCGCCGACTGGGGGTGGCCACCGTTGCCGTGTATTCCGATGCTGATGCGGACGCGCTACACGTGCAGATGGCGGATGAATCGGTACATTTGGGGGCGGCCCCGGCCAGGGAATCTTACCTGGATGCCACCAAAGTGCTGGATGCCGCGAAGCAGACCGGGGCGGATGCTATCCACCCCGGCTACGGTTTCCTGTCGGAAAATGCCGAATTCTGCCGCGCCTGCGACAATGCCGGTATTATTTTTGTCGGCCCGCCCACCGGTGCGATTGAGGCTATGGGTTCAAAGTCCGCCGCCAAGCGCATTATGGAAGAGGCCAGTGTACCTCTGGTACCCGGTTATCACGGCACCAACCAGAATGAAGATCTTCTCGAGGGGCATGCCAACCGTATTGGTTACCCGGTACTGCTAAAAGCCGCCGCCGGTGGTGGCGGCAAGGGTATGCGCCGTGTCGACAGTGTCTCTGAATTCCACGAAGCACTGGCCGCTGCCAAGCGCGAGGCCATGAACGCCTTTAACGATGACATTATGTTGCTGGAACGCTATGTGGTGAGCCCGCGTCATGTGGAGATCCAGGTGTTCTGTGATCAGCAGGGCAATGGTATTTATCTGTTTGAGCGGGATTGCTCGGTGCAACGCCGTCACCAGAAAGTAGTGGAAGAGGCCCCGGCGCCGGGTATGACTGCGGAGCTGCGTGCGCGTATGGGGGATGCAGCGCTGCGAGCTGCCCACGCGATCGGTTACGTGGGAGCCGGCACGGTGGAATTCCTGCTGGATGCCAGCGGTGCCTTCTACTTTATGGAAATGAATACCCGCCTGCAGGTGGAGCACCCGGTGACGGAAATGATCACCGACCAGGATTTGGTGGCCTGGCAGCTGGCGGTAGCCGCAGGCGAGCCTTTGCCGCTGGGCCAGGATGATCTGCAGATCAACGGCCACGCCATGGAAGTGCGTATCTATGCCGAAGATCCGGACAACGACTTCCTGCCATCTACCGGTGTGTTGCTACGCCACCAGCCCCCGGCGGAAGGTGAGGGCGTACGGGTCGATACCGGCGTGCAGGCCGGCGATGAAATCAGCGTGCACTACGACCCAATGATCGCCAAGTTGATCTGCCATGGTCGCACGCGTAAAGAGGCCCTGGCCAAACTAGACCGCGCCCTGCGCGATTATCAGATCGCCGGCGTGCGTCACAATATTGAGTTCTTGCGCCGGGTGATTAATCACGAGGCATTCGTGTGTGGTCGTGTATCCACCCACTTTATCGAAGACTACGAAGCGCAAGTGCTGCACCAGGAACAGGCACTGACTCCGCTGAAGTGCGCAGCCATTGCTGCATACCTGCATCAATGTGAAGTTCGCAATCTGTGCGTCAGCGCCCCACAGCGGGACCCCTTCTCCCCCTGGCACAGTGGTAACAATTGGCGCAATGCTCTGGCCGGCAGCCGTACCCAGACTGTGGATTACCGTGGCCATCATGCGCAAATCCGCTTTGTCGCCGAAGGCGATAGCTTGCACTGGACCTGCGATGCCTTGTCCGAGGAAAAAAACAGTGGCGAGGTTCGTCTGCTGCCGGGTTGCGATATCGCCCTAGTGGATGGTCGCCGTGTTAATTTCTCCGCCGTAGATACCCGCGATGGCGGTGTGGTGTTTATCGAAGGCACCCAGGTGGAATTCAAGCTGTTGCCGCCGGATATCGGAGAGAGTAACGACCAGGCCCACGGACTCGATGCCCCCATGAACGGCACCATTATTTCCCTGCTGGTAGAGCCAGGCTCTACTGTGGAAAAAGACCAGCCGCTACTGGTAATGGAAGCGATGAAAATGGAGCACACCCTGCGCGCGCCTGGCGCCGGCACGGTACATCAGTTTTTCTGTGCCGAAGGTGAGCTGGTGGACGGCGGCAGCCTGCTGGTGGATTTTGCCGCGGAGGCGCAATAATGAAACTACCCAAGCAAGTCAAAATGGTAGAAGTGGGTCCGCGTGATGGTCTGCAAAATGAAGAGCAACCCATCTCGGTGGAAACCCGTATCGCCTTGGTGGATAAGCTCAGTGCCAGCGGTTTGTCGGTTATTGAAGCCGGCAGTTTTGTCAGCCCCAAGTGGGTCCCGCAGATGGCTGCGAGTGAAGAAGTGCTGGCGGGTATCCAGCGCAAGGACGGTGTAATCTACAGCGCCCTGACGCCCAACTTAAAAGGCTATGAGCGCGCACTGGAGGCCAAGGCCGACGAGGTCGCCGTATTCGGTGCAGCTTCGGAAGCCTTTACCCAGAAAAATATCAATTGCAGTATCGCCGAAAGTCTGGAGCGCTTCCGCCCGCTGGTGGAAAAAGCCAAACAGGACGCTATCCCCGTGCGCGGTTATGTCTCCTGCGTACTGGGCTGCCCCTATGAAGGCGATATTGACCCGGCCAAGGTGGCCGAGGTCAGTGCCGCCCTGTTGGAAATGGGCTGCTACGAGATTTCTCTCGGTGACACCATCGGTGTCGGCACCCCGGAAGCCGCCAAGCGTATGCTGGAACAGGTGATGGCCCGTGTACCGGTGGAAAAACTCGCGGTGCACTTCCACGATACCTACGGTCAGGCGTTGGCTAATATCTACGCTGCCCTGCAAATGGGCGTTGCCGTAGTGGACTCCGCCGTAGCCGGCCTGGGCGGCTGCCCCTATGCTCGCGGCGCCTCCGGCAATGTTGCCAGTGAGGATGTGCTCTATATGCTCAATGGCCTGGGTATTGAAACCGGCGTGGATTTACAGTTGCTCGCTGAGGCCGGGAACTTTATTTCTGAACAGCTGCGGCGGGAAACTAACTCGCGGGTGGCTAAGGCTTTGGTGCCTTGCTGAGGTGTTAATTGATTCACATCAGGGTTCTGAACTCGGTCTTGGTGTGAATTTAATTGCTAGGATTTAGCTCGAGACAGTCGGTCAGAGGTTATATTTAGGCATCCGCCTTCCCCAGCTTTATTCCCTTTTACCTAAAAAAATCTGCATGTGGCCCTCCGGTCGATTCAAACTATACCATGTCGTTTTACCGTATCAGCCTTGCTGGAATCTACCTCCAATAATCGATTGCCGGCTCTGCAAGAGAGTAATCTGACTTTGATTTTTGGCGCCGTTTCCTCCAATAATCGTCAGTAATTGAATCCCTTCAATGCTTCAGCCGGTGAAGTATTAACCATGGCTCAATACTTGCCGCGTCTGTTACTGGGCCTCTTCTAATCGGTAGGACTATTTTAGTTTCTGCTATTATCCATCGGCCACTGGCACTATCGAGTATCTCATTTCACCCGCTGTAGGAGTCATATCCAAGTCCCTAACATGGAACCGTTCTTTATGGAGGATTTTAAGATGAAAATCTATTTTGTGGCCCTTTCCCTAGTGTTACTTACGGCTACTACAGTTGCTGAGGAGTACAAATCAATTACCACGGCCGGTTATTCAAATTTGGACTTTGATACAGATAGTGGCGATGATTTTTCGATTGAAACAAGCTATTACTTTTCTGGTAAGGAGTCTCTTGGACCTCGAAGGGTATAAATAAGTCTAGTAACTTGTCAGCGGCATACTATCATCGAAACATTGGGGGTGGAGACAATGATGATTACGCTATTGCTGGTGAATACTTCACTGAAAGTGGGTTTAAATTTGGTGCTAATTTAACCAAGTTGTGGGGGGGGGCTTCAACTCTGTATCCTTGGGGTATCTATTTACACCTGATTTTCTTTTGGAGCTTAATGTTACCGAAGGTGATGTATATGCTGAAGCAAGATATAACTATCAGCTGAATGATACTAGTTATATTGGTTTTGATTTTTATACCGATGAGCGATTTAATTGGCAGATATTTTCATCTAAATATTTCTCAAAGGTTGGAGAAAGTCAGTATATAGCCGCTGGCTTTAGCTATTACTATAATGATAGCTGGAATGATTACTCGCAACTGGATGCAAATTACTGGAAGCTAGATGCAGATTACTACTTTACTCAGAATACCTCTCTTGGTGTCGAGTATGATGAGAATAGCGATTATAAATTTATTTTTTCTCACTTTTTCAATCGTAATGTAGCGGTGGAAGCATCTTATAGTACAGTTTTAGATAATGTTTTTAAACATTCCAGTTTTGGGAGTGACATCTATGCAACAATCTGGAATACGGATGTGGATGTAAATAAATTTGAGTTGGATTTGGTTGTGCAGTTCTAATTCGGGAAAGTAAAAAGGGCTGTCGGTCGTGAGTCCTTTTCATACTTGCGATTTTCAAACATGTAATTTGTGTGCAATCAAAAACTTAAATAATTGATGTTTTGGTCTTTGGGGAATTGTTTTTTATAGCGATAGGTTTTTAAGTAAATAAAAGCTGTTTCTCGGACCTATGTATTGATCCGGCGGGCAAATAATACTGCACTGCGTGACTTTCTATTTGAGATGCTGCTCCATTAAAGATGCAGTTTAAGGAGCTGTTTGTTCGCTGGGTTAATCGTTTGCGTATTGTATGGAGGAAGAAAGCTACCATTACATCGGCCTCCTTCGTGAAACGCAATTGTTTCTCTGGGGAGGACTTCTTGCACGCAGAAAAAGAGGTGAAGATAGGGTAATCACTCTTCTGAGGATTCCGGCGGTTCAATTTTTCTCTTTTCTGCTGCTTTTGCCAGAATCTTCCGCCCTCTATTGGAGATCTTCTCAGCCTCTTCACTGGGGTCTCGGTTCCAGCGTTTCGGAATGTTGTCCCAGTCACTATAAATGGTGAAGGGATTATGGGTTGCTCCCCTTGGAGGAAGTCCGGTATACCCGCGGTGCTTGAGCTGGTAAAGATAGTTGTTTGATAGTCGCCTATCACGTGCCGCATCGGCCAATTGCGGATAAAGGTCCACCTTTGTCATGCCTTCGTTGCCATCGAGTGAACATATGATATTTCCGTCAAAATCGCAGGCCATAGATCGGCCAAAATAGGCGTAGGAGCTATCCTCGCCTGTGTGATTGACGGCTACCACATAGGCTTGGTTTTCATAGGCACGCACCTGATTTGTGATGCCCCAAATATGATCCCAGGGATACATGTATTTGGCGGGCCTAAGGATAACATTTGCGCCCTTCCAGGCGGCTTCGCGCGCCACCTCTGGATAATCAAGATCTGAGCAAATCGCAATAGCCAGTTTCGATCCTTTCGGTCCGTTGCAAACCGACATGTCGGGTCCGGGACTCCATGGTTCCATGGGACACCACGGGATCATTTTCCGATAGGATAGAGCGACTTTGCCATCATTATTGATCAGCACCATAGCATTATATGGTTTCATATTCGGTTCAGGCGCACGTTCAACAACGGATACACACAACCAAACGCCATATTCCTTAGCAATTTTTCCGAAAGCTTCAGTTTCAGGGCCTGGTATTGTCGAAGCTAATTTTAAATGTGCGGCGTAAGGGTGGAAGCCGAAACCGTAGGTGCTGTATTCAGGGAAAATAATCAGGTCCACGCCAGGAAAACATAAACACGCACGATCAATATACGCTCCAATCCTCTTAATGTTTTTCTTGACGCCTTTGGCATCAGATGCGGCACTCGGTGAAAATTGAATAAGTACTACGCTCATCGCATCTGGAATAGGGTTAATTGCTGGCATCCCGTTTCTCCCTAAAAGTTTAGAGGCCACTTGGAAATACAACTTATACATCTAATTATATCAAAATTAGAACGTATCAAAGACGTGATTCCGTTTTTAAATCCATCTATCAAGAAGATACGGAAACGCTAAGTGTGGTCTGAATTAGTACTTTTTAGCTTGCCGGTCAACAGTTGAGCCAGATATAGCCTATACCACCATCAAGTATCTGTTTCGTATGTAGTGTTACTGTTACAAGTGTGTCGAAATCTACAGCTAGTTCGATAGTAAATATAATCAGAATATTATATTTCCCTGTGAGGGAGGTGCTGTAAAAATTCAGATTTAACATCGGTTTAGATAGGGCGGAATTTCTACTTCAATATAGAGTAACTTGTTGGTGATAATCTCGCTTTATCGTATTCCTATAAATTTCAAAAGGGACTTATGCTGGGATTACCCCGGCCTCCGCGGATTTCAAATTATAGAATAACAATCAAATCGACGTTGATAATTGCTACTGAAATCAATCAAGTTTTCAAGCATGTTTCGGTCTTGCAGGATAAGGTATCTGAGTCGATTTGGATGGTTTAAATTCCTATTGAAATTATGAGGCAAACTGTTATTTCTAATTGGATTTTAGTAGGACTAATTCCCCAACTTGAAGCGTTCGACTGCCGCGCTTCCCTCTGCCAATATCAAGGAAGTTCCCTAGCTAAATTGATTAATAAAGTAGACCATTTAGTGCCTTGAATTCGTGGTTTCGCAGTGATCTTAAAGCATAACTGTGCCGCTGACTGGCCAGTTAAATGATCAGCTATTTGATCAAGTTTAGCGGAGCTTCACAAGCCTACATAAAACGGTCAGCCCCGCCGGATGCATTAATGGTATCTCCGGTCACAAAGTTGTTGCGTGCTGAGCAAAGGTAAGCTGTGAGAGAGGCGATATCTTCCGGTGCGCCAGGGTGTTTTACCGGTGTACACTTTGCTGATACTCGAGCAAGGAGTTCTTCATCCGAAATTCCTGCAAATTCTGGTGTGGTCTTGCGGATAAAGGGGATCATATTATTTTTCCAATTCTCAGTTTTTACAGCTCCAACACCAATCGTATTGACCAGAATATTGTCCGCAGCAACTTCCAGTGCCAGGGCCTTCGATAGATTATTGATAGCTGCACTTAGGACATGAGAAATAAATAACTTGGGGTTAGGATAGGTACCGCCAATTGATGACATATTGACAATCCTCCCCCAGCCCTTTTCCTGCATATAGGGAATAGTAGCTTTGCACATGCGTCGCATGGAGGTAAGCTTTACTGCGGTCATCTGCTCCCAGTCTTCTTCCGTCGAGGACAACAGGCCACCTGCTTGGGCACGTCCGGCATTATTGACGAGAATCTCTGGCGGCCCGAAGGTATCGAGGGTTTTATCAAGGATACGCTGAACAGAATCAGGCTCAGTTACATCTACTGCGATTGAAATAATACCGGATTTAAAATTCTTATGAAACGTGTTCTCTGCTGTCTGCAAGCGATCTTTTCGCCGTGCAACGAGAACAACCTTTGCGCCATTTGCAAGGAACTCTTCCGCAATTGCATAACCAATACCCGAGCTTGCACCAGTGACAACGGCAACACGGTCTGAAATACCAAGATTCATTACTCAACTCCATCGGGTTGTTACTATGATTGATAAGTTCTTGTTTGAGATCATCGGTCCAGGCATATTTTCTGATACTAGATTTAATCCTGTAAAGATTTAGAATTTTCGTTTCAGAAACGTCTACCTGGCTGATATCTGTGCTAATACGTGAAGCCACGTTACGTGTGTAAAGACGTTTTTTTAGTGTTTGTAAAGGCTCTAGCTCCGGGTACACTGAGTTCACGATCATATTAAAAGTGTTCTATACCCCTATCAACACTTCGGACAGTTTCATACAGCTATAGCCCCATAGTCACTGTACTGCT
>NZ_JALBWM010000219.1 GCF_023895975.1 Microbulbifer okhotskensis | reverse complement strand
AGAGCCTATATTGCGTATTACAACTCACGTAGGATACATACAACACTGGGGGACGTAGCCCCTATCGAATTTGAGAAATGTGCTTAGAGAGGTGTCCGGTTAGATTTGACCACAACACTGAGCCTTACCGATCTTCTCATGTGGCACAAATCCCTTACCATTATCAGCGGTGATCGTGAGTACTAAGTACCTATAGGGCTCAAGCAGTACAGCAGTAGAATGCTGGTCTACAGCCTGGCTAGCACCGCCTTAAAATATCCAAAAAACAGTGCAGCCTACAAATTTAATTTACGTATTAAACGCCCACTGGTGGTCCCTTGTACCAATAGGGAAAAAAGTACAACACCAAATACCATTGACTGAATAGTCCACCAGTAGGGCAGCTCTACCGGCAACGATAATACTAGCGCAACCGCAATAACCCCCCTTAAACCGCCCCAACTCATCAAGAGTCGCCAGGATTTTGGTATGGGTGGACCCACAAATCGTGTAAGCGGGGCAACCAGAAAGACCGAAAGGGCTCGCGCCCCTAGAGCCGCAGCTGCGGCGATAAACATTGCCAACCACTGGTGGCTGAACATTTCGAAGGTAATTACCAGCCCCATAATAACGAAAATAATATTGGTGAAAAACAAACCCATCCATTCCCAGGTTGGCCCAGCATGAGCCAGATAGGTAGTATTTTGTTTGCTGAGACAGGCGCGAGCGACGATTGCGCACATCATGACAGAAATGATACCCGACACATGTAAAATACTTTCTGCCAGATAGAAGCTGCCAAACGCCGCTATTACCAAAGTCATTAGTGCCGCATTGGGTGACCGGAGAAACAAAATAATCAGCGTTGTGATCAAACCACATACAAAGCCCACCGCGACACCACCAAAAAATACCATACAAAAATAAAAACTGACTGAGCCGATACCCAGTGAGGGCGCCTCAGGGGCCATGGAAGAACCTTCAACAATTCCGTAGGTCGCCAAGCCTAACACGAGGGAATAGAGCACCACGGCTGCTGCATCATTGAAAAGACTTTCTCCATCGATCAGTGTCAGCAAGTCCTCACCGGTTTTTTCCTGCCTCAACTTGTTCATCACCGATACTGGATCGGTTGCCGCTAAAATCGCTCCGGTTAACATCGCTGCAACCCACGGAAATCCTTCCGGGTGACCAATACCGTAATAGGTTATCGCTGCTATCAGTACCGCACAAATCACCAAACCCAGTGTTGAAAACAACAAGATTGCTCCGGTCCATCGCTTTAAGACTTTGGGCTCCAACTGCCAGGCAGACTCAAAAATTAAAACCGGCAAAATAACAAAAAATACCAACTCCCTCAGGCTGGTGGCTCTCAGTCCTGTATCATAATCGATAACAGGCAATAGAAGTGCCGCCAGTATCCCGGCCAAAAGGCAGCCCAGCGTATTATCGATGCGCAATATACGGGAAATACCTAAGCCAACAATTGCAGCCACCGCAAGATAAAGGCCCTGACCAACAACAGTGACGACATCACTCACGAATCACTCCCAACTTTATACAACTAACAACATAATAAGATACCCCTTTAACTCAAAGATTTTTATAAAATCATGTGACGCAACGATTCATAGCCAATATTTTCATAATGATCACCTAGCGCACAACAAAGTGGCTTGCACCGTCGTGACTATTCAATGTTTCGAAACACCCGAAAACAAATTCAGCATGTTGACTTGTCGCACAAGTAATTACCATTAATGGATGGACTGCATGTTTGTGAACAATCATGCCAAAGGAAAATATTGGGCTCTGCGCTATTACATAAAACGTAAATTCCACGACATCACTCAATTGGCAACCCGAATCAAAACTGATTGCAAATGGCGCACGATTACTTAAACTCAATATCAGTTGCTCCTGAAGATTTCTGGAGGGATCAATCAAACCACCCAACCGCACCTCTATAGAAGTATGAGAATTAGCCATTGCAGAATAAGTGCCAGCCACATCCAACCCATTAGGTGGTCCACACAAGGCTCCGGAGTCGATTGAAAAAGTTACCTCAGCTGTCCCCGGATAGGTTGGCAAACCCTGAGCAGCAAATAGCGCCATGGCGTAATAAATTTTCGCTAATGAAACCTGCTCCCTCCTATTGAACAACACAAAGTAAGCAACAATTTCTGGCGACAACAACCGAAGAATGACATGCCTTCGGCGTTGAAAGACTGGGGCTATTTTTTCAACTAGCCACTTTTGAGGATCACCCGCCCCCTGCGGGGTGGATTCAGCTCCCAAATGACCCGCTGACGGAAGACAACTGCCTGTGCTATCAAAAAATGACTCTATATCCCGTGCGTCAAAGTACTTATAAGGCTCAAGAAAGTCGTCCAAATCACAAAAAAGCGCCATAATTGACCGTCCATCCAGAGCCGCATGGTTATCAATTACAACCACCCTCTCGACTTCATTTTTCTGATTGACATATAACGTTATGCTATAGACATACTTTTCCACGCCTATATAACTATTCTCATGCCATAGATGCTCGCTCTCAAAGTCAAATATTCCATCAAATTTTCGAACGGAAAATGGTATTGATTCAAATGCCACGACACATAACCAACGCAGTCGATTTTCCACTTCGACCCTAGCACGGAGAATGGGGCGTCTATTATGCAGGAAGGCAAAACCGCCCATTAGCTGGTCACTGCCAATGGAATCACATAGCCCGACAAATAAAACCAACAGCATTCCATCATGGGATTTTTTGATCAGCACAATAAGTAAGGCCTGTTGAGCCCTTAACTCCCGTGAAAGTGGCTCTTTACACATATCCGAGCCTCACTTGTTCTGCGATCATTTTGGCACACCTCCTCACAGTATAGGAGAATAATGATTGTAACTATTCAGCACTAAATACAAAGTTTCCCAAAAAATATATTCATGAGACAACAACACTTCGGACAGTTTCATGCAGCTATAGCCCCATAGTTACTGTACCGCTCGTAAATACGGGCAACTTTTCCGCAACTCAGGTCAAGATCTAAC
>NZ_JALBWM010000218.1 GCF_023895975.1 Microbulbifer okhotskensis | reverse complement strand
ACTACCAATAATCCACTAGCAAGAGCGGTTACACAGAATTATTTACACCCTCATTTTATAGTGCATGTTTATAGCAACCTGAACGCGGCAATGGACCTGCCATCAATTCTAGATTAAATTTGCAGGCCCATTACAAAATCACTTATTGAATACACGCATCATTTGCGTCACCAAAAATATTGGCGATCCATACGTTACCTACACAGGGGGGGCTATTTTGATCACTTAGATCATTACCAACATTATCTATCGTTGTATTTCCAGTAATAACATTTCCCTGCTGACTGTAAGCCTCCATTAGAATTCCATTAGTTCCATTATCGTTTGATGTATTTCCAACTATAAGGCTATTGTCTGAACCAAAAATTACTATACCACTCACCGCGTTAGAACTGGTAACATTTGAATTTACTACGCTGCTATTCCCAACAATTTCTATACCAGGAAAAAGGTTGTCACTCATTTCTGAGTTTATCACTTGGTTAAAATCGCCTAACACCCGAAGCCCTATCCCTGCATTCTTATTCGAGCTAGAATCTAGAACGAAGTTGCTATTACTTGTGAGCGTTATTCCGGAGAGAGTATTATCAGCGGCATTTATACCCTGAATAAAATGCGCTCCATTTCCTTCCGCAGAAACACCTGTCTCACAAGATTCTATAGAATTTCCACCCACTGAGTCGTTGAGAATTCTTCCGGTGCCGAGTATCCGCACTCCTATTCCAGAACCACTACAGCTGATTATGTAGCCATTTAAATCCAATGTTCCAGAATCGGTAATGGTTACAGCGGGACTGGTCAAGCAGACTTCTATAGACTTATCCAGAACTTCTGGCTCAGTTACAGTATCCCCGCAGCTTACTGCGAAGGTGCTGCTGGATAGTGAAACTATAGGGATTCCTGCAATAGCCAAGAACACCAGTTTTAATGAATCTATGCTCCCAAATTTCATATCAATTCTCCTCATCATGTATGATTGTTACAAAGCCAAGAATACCCAAGATTAAGGAGAGTGTGATCTAGGATAGAGAAAAATCTATAGGAATTTATTCTTAATTCAACCGTGCATCTACATACCCTAATTTTGAAGCTAAATAAATGGCTCTTACCGCCAAATATACTTCTAGACTACGTCTTTACGCAGTTTAGAAGACAACATTACAGAACCATTTTTTGTCCTCATTTTTAGCACCCTGGATATACTGTCATTTAACACATTCTTATAGATCTTGATAATTCCCTGACAATTCCCTCGGATACTGCTTCTCAACGGCATGAAATGCCTGATAACAGTAATAATCAGGGATATAAATGAAACATACACTTTTTTCGTTAGTGGTTCTTGGTCTGGCCAGTGGGTGTGCTAATACTGCCAATGGCGCAGAGGCAGAATTCTCCAGTACCCCTATGATGATCAGCCCCTCCGGCCATGTATATGTATATGCAGATATACAAGGAATAAAAGATTACCCGCTTATTGTTGATACTGGTACTGAATCTGGTGTGTTGCCGGAGTCAATACTCAATATCCTAAAGATTCCTGAGAAAAGCTTGATTTCCAGGGAAATACCAACAACTACCGGTAACGCTGAAATGCTCACAGCATATCTTAAAGAAACATCAATTTCTGGAAAGGTAGCCTCTGATCTTGAATATATATTTTACGATATGCCCAAATCCTTACTTCTGACCAATGGCCTAGAGCCGGGGATACTGGGACACAATTATCTGAGAAATTTTTGTGTCGAATTTGATTTCACCAACAGTACTTTCAACCTTGCAGAAGGTGGCTGCTCTACTGACAAATCCTATGGACTACGAGCTGTTCCATTTATAATTGAGAATAAGCAAATAAAAACCACCGCTAGTTTTTCGGGAATTAAAGCAGAGGTGCACCTTGATACAGGCGGGCGATACACGCTGATGAATAATGCACTTTTCGAACAATTAAACCACCTGAAAATGGGCGAAGAGAGGAACGTTTCAGGTGCAACTGGCAATAAAATGACGGTTAAGGAAATACAAAATCTGAGTTATGAACTAGGCAGACACAAAATCCAGGAAAAATCAATCTATGTCGGGGATATGCCAATCTTCGAGGAACTAGGCTACAAAGATACACCATTCCTCAATCTTGGTATCGATTATTTTAAAAGTGGTAAACTGGTAATCGATTATCAAAATAGAAACATATATTTTTAATCAGAAAGTCCGCTCCGGCGGGCTTATTCAGCTTTCCGATCAATGTCCCATTAACGCCAAGCATTTGCCTGCTAAATCTTGAAATTATAAGATATCAGTTTGAGTGATTTAGCGAAAACAACCCCATGCAAGGCACAACCTACACCATCTTATATGTCGAGGATGATAAGAGTACATCAGAAATACTCACCCTTTACTTACAAAAGCAAAAATATAGAGTACTGCATTTTGATAATGTTGAAGAGGCTGCCCGTGCACTCGTCAATATTGAGATAGATCTTGCAATTCTAGACGTGATGCTACCCAAGGGTGATGGTCGAGATCTCTTGCGCCAGGCAGTAGCCCGCAATATCCCTAGTATCATGGTAACTGCAAGGATCAGTGAGGAGGACCGCCTGGAAGGTTTTGACCTTGGCGCAGATGACTATGTCTGTAAGCCCTACAGCCCACGGGAACTTATCTCCAGGGTAAACGCATTGCTAAAAAGAACTAAGAGAGGCCAGCAGGGTGATGCTCTACTCTTCGAGGGTCTTAAAATAGACCTGAACAAGAAAGAGGTGCTTTGCGATGATGAACCCCTCAAGTTAACCGCCGTAGAATATGCCCTACTGCTGGCTCTGGCCAATTCCATCAATAGTGTGTTGAGCAGAGACCAATTAATGAGCAAAGCATGGGGTTCAAGTGCTGAAATCACTGATCGAGCCATTGATACTCATATGGCTAACCTGCGTAAGAAACTCAAAGAAAATAAACAATCACCTAGATTTATTGCAACTCGCTACGGTCAGGGCTATCAGTTTATTGAAAAAAAAATGATTTTATGAAGCTGCTAGATTGCCAACATAAGCGACACACGCTTACCCACTAGAAATTCCAGCGGG
>NZ_JALBWM010000217.1 GCF_023895975.1 Microbulbifer okhotskensis | reverse complement strand
TATCTGGCCGTGGTTCCTACCTATTTCGCCCCTAAAACTGTCCGAAGTATTGATATACGGCAGTATAATTGACATAAAGCGGGCGAGTGCCTGAAAGAGTTTCCGTAAGTCTTGCATTTTTAAAACAGGCATACCTAATTGAAAGTAAAGTCTTTATCGAGGAGCCTAGTGCGCCTATGTAAAATCCTATTGATTAGCTATCACAACACCCCCGTAATTTCTAGCGTAAGCTGTTAACCTCTGATGTAGATGCGTATAATTCTTGTTGGACCCCTGGTTTTGCTATGAATCATCTCTTTGTGTCTGGTGGTGGGTACCTGGTGGAGTTGGAGTTATGGGTGTGGTATCTGAAATGTACATAGGCAAACCTTATTGTTTCTATTTTTATGGGTGGCGTTGGATATAAAAAGTTTCCCTCTTATTGGAATGCCAAAACAATTCGGAATCCCTTAGTTCAATTGATGAATATCACTTGGGTTGATTTAGGTTGGAGATAATCTGGAGGTAAAGGTCATTGTGAAATTTCCATATAGATTAAGAGTTTGTCTACACGCAGCTTCCTCGTTGGCATTCGCTATTTTAATGTTTGTTGTGGCTGAAGACGGAGGTGGTGATGGAGCCTTATGGGTAGGCGTGTTCTTTTTGTTCTGTTTTATCGGTTTTTTATTTTCACCACTTCTTGAGCGATGGCATGAAAACAGAGCTGAGTTAAAAAAAGAATTCGTAGAGTTTGACAGAGAGAGAGTAAGGAGGGTTGTTCCCGGTAAATTTGAAGAACAAATCCAATGGTCTGAAGTGAATGAAATTATCATTAATACCATTAATTTAGGTCCGTATGCAGAAGATATATACTGGATGTTTGTGAGTAGGGACAAAGGGAAGGAAGTTGCAGTGTCGAATGATGCCCGAGGTTTTTCTGAGTTGCTTGATAAGCTCCAGAGCCTGCCTTCATTTGATAATGAAGCGGTGATTAGGGCAATGGGCTATGGCGAGGTGGGGTCATTTATAATCTGGAAAGCAGATTAATAGTAAACTCCCCATAGTTAGTTATATTTCACAGTGTATTTTTGGTGCGGGCATTGTCTGTAGTGAGTTGACGGGTGGGTATACAGTGGCCGGTTGGGCGTGATGCTATCACACCCAACATACATTTTCCTTGTCAGTCTATAATTGGCAGTCCACTAGGTACTGAGTAGGGGATATTATCAGTTAAATCTATGCTTTCCGGGTCGGTAAGTGCTTTTAGAAACTCTACGATATCGGCGACATCGTCTGGTGTCATATTTACAGGCCGGAGTTGCGGTTCGCGAAGCGCTGCTTGGGCTATGGCGCCGACTCGCAGAGGGGTGTCCATAACTACAAAATCAATGGAATCTAAATCAACTCTTGATGGCAGCACCACCTGATTTTGGTCGTAATTCATCAGAGAGCCGATCGGGTTAATATAGTGTCTTACTATATTTTCCAATGTCGCATAAGCGCCGGCGTGTCCATAAGGAGCTGTCAGTTCAACATTACGTAAGGAGGGGGTGCGAAACTTATAACGGTCAGCAATATCCATGGTTGCACGTTCGCGGCCGAAATCTTCGAGACCGTCGGAAAAACCATCGGTGTTATCTCCTTCACCCGGGCCAATTTGTGGCATTGCGATGGCATGAAAGCGATTATCTGATTGTAGGGGGCCACCATGGCAACCGGTACAACCTTTCTCGTTAAATAGCACCATTCCACGTAATGCTGAATCACTCATCACATTTTCTCCGCGCAATTGCTGATCGAAAGGCGCATTGCGGGCTGACCAGGTACTGATTTCAAATGCTGCGATGGCATTAGCTGCCATTATGAAGGTAATATCAGTAGAACTATCAATCTGATCGGGGTAAGCCGCTTTAAATAGGTCAAAATATCCTGGTATATGGCTTAACCTTTGTGCCAATAGTTCCCAGACGCCGGAGGGGCCTGCCAGATCACCGTTAGCAACAGCGGCTGAAATTTCATTTTCGTCGCCTTGCCCTGCCATTTCTGTCGCTGATGTCACTGGAAACATAGCTTGCACGGCAACAATATTATTCAGCCCGAGTGGTAAATCTGAGCCCGCAGGGCTGATGAAGCCAGATTCTTGCTCGGGGTCAATGGCCACTCGGCCATCATGAAAAAGATGGGTCGCATTGGGTTGCCCAAGATTAAATAAAGCGGGTGAATTACGATGTACGCGCTCAGCAATCGCATCGTAACCTGAGCCTGTAGTGCGGAACGCCCCTAGCCCTTGACCACCTTCTCCCACCGAGAGGGAAAGTGAATCGCCGGTGTGGGTGAGGGGGTGATGACAAGTTGCGCAGGAAATATTTCGATTACCACTTAGCTCCTTATCAAAAAATAATAGTCTTCCCAGCTCAATCTGTTCAGTGGTTCCCATTTCAGTCTCCGAAGGTGTATCCGGTGGACTGGGCAGTGTTGTCGCATGGCAGGGCAAGCCTATCACAGAAAATGCTAAAAATAGGCGAATCTTCTTTTGCATAAAGATATTCATAGAGATATTCCTTACTTGTTACGCTGGGAGCGATACCACTGACATCTCGGCACCAGACAAAAAGACATCGACGTTATGGTCCAAACGACTTGCTCGACTTGCCGTTGACCAATAAATGGGACTCTCTTTAAAAACTGAGTGGTGCATCACATTTTGACTGCTTTGTGGTAGTTGCGGCACGGAAATAAAATTTTTTGGTGGTAATTCGTTATATCGAACTTGCTGATGATGGCTTTCATGTGTGCCAAGGATGAGTAATCTAGCTCTAGTAAAAATATTTTGCTTAGCATTTGAGGTGGTTAAATTTCGTGTATATATGTGAGTTAGTTTCAGATAACTTTTGCAGCAAGTATTGGACGGCGGCGAATCTATAGTGAATAGGGCTGGGAGGTGGTGAGGCGAACTCTTGAGAAAAAGATATATTTATCTTCTCTCCGTGGAATTGTTTGGTTATGGTAGAATCAATACTTCGGACAGTTTTAGGGGGCGAAATAGGTAGGAGCCACGGCCAGATACTGAGAAAATAAGGTTCTCACTTCAAATTAAAACAATACCTG
>NZ_JALBWM010000216.1 GCF_023895975.1 Microbulbifer okhotskensis | reverse complement strand
TTAGACAAGATAATTACAGTCACGATTTAAGCTGATTTATATGGGACAGCCCTGCAGTTCCCCCCCCCATCAGATATTTAACGACTGACTGGGGAGATAGGCTCCAGTTTTCCGGTTTTTTAGCAGAGTCATCCTCTCTTAGTGCTTCAAGCTCAGCCTGGTACGTTATTTCTACCGGTTGACGAATTACATCGCTCATTGGGAAATCCTTATTGATGAGATCTACCGACAAACCCCCATTTTTTCGGAGTTTCTTAGGAGTCACTCTGTCTTTAACTTAAAAATTCAATCTTTATGGTAAATTGCAGCTACGACTAAGCTACACCTTCAAGGTCGCCGTTAAACTTTAGGCAATCCACCGCCGGGTCTGCACGCAACACACCCTGCTCAAACAGGGCTTCCAGTAGCGGCCGCACCGTCTCCCTGGGTAGCATCAGGCCCAACGCGGATAATTCCCGCTGCAAATAAGTAGTTTGCAAATAACCATTTTCCGCCAGTTCTTCAGCCACCCTTTTCATTAGGGACTTCCATGGTGAGGTTTTTCTCAGCTCGTCCCAAGAGAGTTCAGTCAGAGGCTCCGACAAGAAACTGAGTAGGTCCTGAAAATCCAGTTTGGCCTTTTTGTTACGCAACAATTCGAACATTAACTCAGCGCGGCACGATTGCTTAAGTCGCGGTATTAAAGTATGCAACAAGGATATACCGGCTTCGTTACGAGCGAGATAGGTTTCAATACTATCTACTAACCGAGCAATCGCTAAATCTGGCAAGGTATTCACAGCGCCAGCCACCAGGCTGCGGTTGTCATAATCCCGGTTCTTCTCGAATTGCCAGGCGACAGCCAACTCCTCTACAGTTATTTCGAGCGCTTCTGCAAAATTCTGCAGTGGGACTGTTTGTAAAATTTCTGAGCGAACCGCCTGCTGCTTTTTACTTTTTAACTTACGCGGCAACAGCTGAAGTTGCTTCTTGACCATCCCCACTGTCTTCAATTCATAAAACTCTGCCAACTCCTGCGCAGCGGCTGCCGTTTCTGTATTTTTCTCAAGCAGAGCTGACCGCCCTAACCTGGCCAAATACTGGCTGGCAACCCGTACAATCTTTTGCGAGCGATCATTTGTCAGGGATTGCAGATAAATTACATCGGCTTCCGTCAGACGAATTGAAAGCACCTGCACAATTTTCAAACGCTTCTCTGCCGGTTCACGTCCGGCACAGGCTTGGATCAGGTTTAGCGCTGCGGTGGGATTGTGAAAGCGCAGCTCTTTGAGCATAGCCAGGCGACTGGCAGGATACCAATCATCCCAGTTATCCATGCTCAGCGCTCCGAAATCACCGGTTTCGCCCTGCTCATTGGCCACCCATTGGGACCAGGGCAGATAAATTTCCGGCAACCCTTCATCATTATTTGAAGGTAACCAATCTGCCGGGTGAGCGATATAACCTCTCTGTAAAAGAAGCTGTAACAACAATCCAGCGGGCTTCATAGCCCGCGCCTGAATACTTGCGCTCACTCGCCTGAATTGTGCGCGCATATGATACGGGAGAAGCGGCATATTCAAATCAGGTAACATTGGATATTCACGCAGCTCTTCAGGCGCTTGCGGCTGGTACAGCACACATTGATGCTGGCTGAGTAGCGCCACTGCCACGGCAGGCAATCGCTCCTCCGCCAACCCCTCGAATAGTGGCCGCCAGGACGCGGGCAAAGCTTCAGGCTCTATAGGGAGGTCACTACCCACCATCCAACGCTGCTGCAGACGTTCCAATAGTGCTTGCTCTTCACGAATTTGCTCAGTCGTCAACATGCAATCGTCCCCCACTTCTCGGTACGCGCACTGTGCAATTCAGCGCTGTTACCATCCCAAAGTACAAATACCGCCTGTAGTTTTGAGCCCATCAGCAAGGATGGCACTTGATGATTACTTAACGGCAATGCCTGTTGCCCGGAGGAACAATGCCACCAGTAACTACCATTCGCACAGCGCAGGATACGCCCCCCTTTCAGCGCATGTGGTATTTGCTCAAGCCAGGGTAACACCGAGAGCTGCTGTTGGTATCGGGACAAAATACTCTCCCCGCCGGTGGGCCATACATCACAGCTCCCCGCCGGCAACACCTTAAGCTCAACCGGGAACGCCCTGAGCGGAGAGCGACTGGGGTAGAAAGCCAGCTCTCCCTCAACACTGGCTCCAATACCAACCCCCACTTCGCGGCGACCCGCAGATGCCGGATAGTGGTCCAGTAATAGAGCGACTATCGGGGTATCACTATCGAGCTTCAGCAGCCAGGAAGCATGGCTGACCAAACCATCGCGGCGGGTACTCACTTTTTCTCCCACCTGATGCCAAATACCCGATTGCCTCCTGCTGTCAGGGTTCTCCAAAACCTGCTCGCGACTCTCGGCCACCGCGATGACTCTGCGAGCGTCCACATCAAGCTGGTCGGCAAACCAAGCATCACCCAACAACAACAACTGCCCCAACTCTTTAAACACCACCTGCGCTTGCAGCTGGGGTGGCAGGCCCAGGACTTTTGCGGGTAACTCATCAATTCGGGAGGCGAGTCCAGTAGCTTTGGAATCAACCAAGCGAGCTGAAATATAGCGACAGCGCTGTCTGAGCTCCTTAAGAAAACCCACCATGCCGGTACGCAGCTGATCGCCTACCCACTGCTGGAACTCACTCAAGCCGGCGCCGATACTCTTGTTGGTTTTCGCCTGGGTCTGAGCTGCCCGCTTGGCTTTAGCTGCTTCTTTCTTAACCAGCTCTTCAGTACTCGCCAGAGTCTCATCTCGAGTTTGATGAATATTTTTGCCGGTCGACGTTTTTGTCTCGACCTGAGCTGTCGATGTGTTTTTGCGGCGACGGCCGAGCCATTCCACTACCCATTCCGGTGATTCGCTCTCGATAAAATCATCCGGGCCATCGGCAAACTGCCACAAGAGCGCCAACACATGCTTGCAGGGGAACTTGCGCGAAGGGCAGGTACACTTGTAACCCTGGTCTACAGTATCGGCCATGGTGTAGTAGGGGTTGGCACCGGACCCCCAGGGCTGTCCCATATAAACCGGTGTAAAAACGAACAGAATAGACCTAAAA
>NZ_JALBWM010000215.1 GCF_023895975.1 Microbulbifer okhotskensis | reverse complement strand
CGACCAGAGCGCTGCTTGATCAGGCCTGTTGAACACCAGAATTGACAATAACTCGAAAACACCGCCACCCTAGAGGCGGCTGCCATCTGTGTATTTGCTTATCTATTTTTCGCATGGATATTGGAAAGTTCCCGCTTCCAGGCAACACCGGGCAAGCACCTGATGGGCTATCGCGTAACTAACCGTGCGTTCAAGCGTATTGGCTATGGCCATGGACTCTGGAGGATAGGCAGCTTTATTCTCACCACGGTATTTGGAAAATTCACATGGTTTATTAACTGCTTTCTTGGGGGCAACTTACTGCATGACCGCCTAAGTAGAAGCCATGTGATCAATATGCGCAAATCCCGTGAAGAGCATATGCGCCGTCTGAATAGTAATTAGTCAATAAGGGTGGTTTAACCACCTCCTGTTTTTCAGTTGAAGCTATTCGCCATGATTATATTGCTGGTTATAGTTTTTGTATTCTGATGGGAGATATGTTGGTTTGGATTCTGAAGAATACTTGGCAATTGTTGTGTCGTCTATAAAAGATAACTTTCGTTCTGTATGTGGAAATATAACAGCAGTGAAAAGGATAAGTGGCTTGGCGCTTACTCACATAGCCGCAGCGTCCAGAGCGAGTCCAAAAAAAGTGCTGATTAGAGAGTCCTCATTCCATGACTTTGTTAATCTTAAGTCAATTTTTTTAGATAATGATGTGGTTGCAAGCGATATTTATATCTGCCCTTTGGGTGTAATGGGCGACGGCCTAATTATACAGGTTGATATTGATCAATGGGGGCCTATTGCTGAGCTGCCGAATGATGCCCGATTTATAAGGTCGCATGGGCTGCCGTTGCGAAATTATTCAGCTATAAATAATGGGCTGTACGAGGAGCTGCCTGCTTGTGAGGTGATACCAGATTGCCAAAAATTGGTTGTAGCTCCTCTAGAGTTTAGTAATAAAACTGACCAATTTCGACGTCGAAATGTCGAGAATTCACTAAGGCAGATACTCGAAGGCTATGAGGTGAATGACGCGTTTAAAAGATCACTGATGAATGCCCTAGAGGAAAAATTTGATCGTGATGTAGTGTTAGCCCTCCTTCAGATGCTGGGTTCGATACCTTTAGATGGGGGCAGAAAAAAGATAATTAAGTACTTGTCGGATAACGACAGAGAAATTCGGTTAGCTGCGTTTATTGCTCTGTTGAAAGATGGCCATGTGAAGTCGAAAAATATATTGCTTCGATGTTTGTTAAGTGAGGGCGATGTTGGGACGAGAACTATTATGCTTCTGAATGCGATTAGAGTCCAAATTTTGAGTAAGGATAAACTGCATGCTCTAGCTTCTGTACTGGAGTTGAGTAGAAGGGAGGTTAAGATGTTAAGGCGGATGAAGTGAAAGGTGCTTCTCTATGTTGATTTATTTTAAGTGGCCTTCATTAGTTGTTGTGTAATTTTCTGAGCAGGGCAGAGTTGTAATTGTAAGTTAAATTATCATTTTCTAGGGGCAGGGCTTGCCGTTGTGTGTGGTTGGACTTGATCACAATGCCGCCCTTTGGGTTAAAAGGAGTACTTTCTGGGTAATAGCTTGGCCTTGAATACTTTTTCTATTCCCCGGTCATAACCTGGATTAACAACACTGCCGTGGTTTTCGTTATCAAATATACGTTGTTTTAAAGTAAGGCCATTGTAATTGCGGGACTTTAGCCGTTTCACTAACTGGGAGAGGTCTTTCACCCCGCAAACTGAGTCGACTTCATTACATTTTTCCTCGCCACCGATAAACAGATACACATTTTTTGCCAGATCGGAATTTCGCTCCGCATAAGCCAGTTCGCTTTCCAGAATTTGTTTGTCGGCCCACCATATACTGGGGCTGCCAATAACGTATCGGTCAAAGCTATTGGTGTGGTTGAAAAGAGCGTGGAGGGCGAGAAGGCCGCCCAAGGAGTGGCCCACCAGAGTTTCGTCTTCTTCATTGCCCTTAAAGCTATTGTTGATAAAAGGCTTGAGTTCTTCTTCTATAAAATCGAGAAAACGATCCGCACCGCCGCCGAGTTCGGTACCCTTAACCACGCCGGGTACTGGAGTGAGGTCCATCACTCTCTGGGAAAAGTCCTGATTATCGAAGGCATGGGAGATACCGACCAGAATCACCGGAGGCATTTTGGCATTGCCAAGCTCATCGGGGACCTGTTCCTGAAGTAGGTTGGGTGCGGTCATAGGGAAATGTAGAAAGCCATCGGTCATATAAATGACAGGGTAGTGATCGTTATTTTCCGGGGTGTACGAGAGCGGTAGCATAACGTCGATTACGTACTCTCGCTCCAGTAGGTCGGAATAAAAATGGTAGGACAGTATGCCAGGGCGTGTGAAGGTTGCAGGTTCTGCGCTACCAGCAGTCACCATTTGACTGAAAATGGCAAGAATCCCTATCACCAATAATTTAATTATTTTCATTGTTGTCCCTGTGGGGCGCCGATTCCCGCTTGCTTTCGCCCGGATTAATAGATCTATTTAATTGGAAGCCTAACAGATAGGGGGTGGCACTAGCTAGCAGGGGTACGGATACTTGCCGCATGAATCCCTGTAATCCTCTTTTTGGTAGGTTTGGAGCAGCGGAATGGAGGTTTGGCAAACAGAGGAGCCCACGCTGCAGAGGTGGGGAGGTGGGGAGGGAAACATCCGTAGCTTAATGTTTTCCCATAGATTTAGATGGAGGTCGCTGCGGTACTGTGTAAATGCTGGGCCATACGCAAGGAGCCCACTTCAGCAGATTTTCCCTCGAGTATTGGAGCAACAATATACTGCTCAATATTGCCTTCTGAGACCTGGGGGAAATAGCCGCCGGCCAGGGCTAGGAATTTATGTCGAATACGGTCAAATAGATGCGCCTACATCATAACGCCGCCCGGTATAATACGCTGTGGTGCGTAGCAGCTGGTCAGATTGGCGCACATCACGGCCAGGTACTCTGCCTCTAGTGCTCTGTAACAAACAGTGCGCTCAAATCAAAGCCGTCTTGGCGCGTTCAATTTTCTTCAAAATCATCTCTGCGGAGGGTGTTCAAAACTCTGTGTCAGCCAAGCAGCTATAGGCTGATATATTTCTCCAGCCGATCTGGAAAGTGGATCGC
>NZ_JALBWM010000214.1 GCF_023895975.1 Microbulbifer okhotskensis | reverse complement strand
TGGATAGACTTTTTGACGAGTTAGATCTTGACCTGAGTTGCGGAAAAGTTGCCCGTATTTACGAGCGGTACAGTGACTATGGGGCTATAGCTGCATGAAACTGTCCGAAGTGTTGATAAGTAGGAATAGTATAAATTTGTTTGTAGGGGAATATATGCGTATTCTCAACCATATCATCTCGAACAAATGAGAGTTCCTCTCCCCTTTAGCAGGCTGTTGAACCCGGCAATTTCGCAAGCATATTAAGTGCTGTTTCCCTCTCTGCGGTTCCTGTGGCTAGGCTTGCCTTTGCATTAACGATTAAACTAATTCGATTTTCCATTGTGGTATGCCCCAAGTAACCCATTTTTGCTTCTGAGCCTCGGGATTTCTTGTAGATTCTTGAATCTGGGTCTGTGGTCGAGGCATGCGTATCATTTGTACGTTTCTCAACACGAAAATCTCGCTCCTTATTACGACCACTCCCTGGTGTTTCGTCATCATCATCACCCTTTGTCGGGCGGAAACTTTTCTGTGAAGCCCATGCTTGAATTAGGGTGCCATCGACGCTGAAATGTTCATCGCTAACCAGATTTTTTTTGCGAGCCATCTCTACAATTTCCGTAAAAAGCGCGGAAATAACCTCATGCTCCAGTAACCGATCTCGGTTTTTACTGAAAGTAAAGTGGTTCCACACGATATCGTCTACCGAAAGTCCAACAAACCAGCGAAATAGCAAGTTGTAATTCATTTGCTCCATTAACTGTCTTTCACTGCGAATCGTATACAGAACCTGCAGTAGCTGGGCTCTTAATAAGCGTTCGGGAGGGATAGATTCACGGCCATATTCACAATATGCTGAATCCAGCAGCCAATCTATGCGTTTGAGGGCGAGGTTAAAGAGAGTCCGGATAGCGCGTAAAGGGTGCTTCTTAGGAACGAAAGATTCCAGGTGAACGGTTATAAATAAAGCTTCTTGCGTGATATCGGCGCCGCGCATTATTGTAAAGTATCCAGAGTTTATCTTCTCGATATTCTACCAAAACCAGTATCTATGCGGGCGTTTTTCAACAGCCTGCTAAAGAGTGCTCCTCTACAATAACTACTCCCTACCCTTCCTGAGACAAAACAATCCGATACTTAGCCTTACCAGACTTCAAGTGCTCAAACGCGGCCTCAATTTGGTTCATAGGAAAAATCTCGACTTCGGGTTTAATCTTGTGGTGGGCGACAAATTCCAACATGGTTTCGATGGTCGCGGGACTGCCTACAGGTGATGCTGAGATAGAGCGCTGACCAAAGAGCACAGGGAAGAGGGAAAATTGAATAGGGTTAGTCAGAGCACCGACAAAGTGGAGCCGGCCTTTGGGCTTAAGAGCTTGGATATATAAGTCCCAATCTAGGCTGACATTTACTGTTGATATAATTAAATCAAAACTCATTACAGCCGCTTCGATTTCTGCCGCATCGCGGGAATTTAGAGTCTTGTGTGCCCCCAAAGACAGTGCTTCTTTGCGCTTTCCTTCATTGGAGGTAAACGCTGTGACTTCACAACCCCAGGCATTCAAAAATTTCAAGGCAATATGGCCGAGTCCGCCGATACCAATGACAGCCACTTTATCTGTGGGCTTAATATCAAACTGAACCAACGGATTGAATACGGTAATACCCGCGCACAGCAACGGTCCTGCTGAGACCGGATCAACACCCTCAGGGATTACTACTAAACTACTCATGTCTGCTCTGACTCTATCAGCAAAGCCTCCATTCGTCAGTATGGTGAATTTAGCACTCTTACATAAATTGAGATCCCCGGTTCGGCAGGTATGACAGGTCTCACAATAGTCAGAATTCCAGCCCAGGCCTACAACGGTACCTTTTTTTAGGTGAGAAACCTGCTCACCCATTGCAGCGACTCGTCCTATCACTTCGTGACCGGCAACCATGGGGTACTGGCCTATGCCCCACTCATTATCAATCATGCTCAAATCGCTGTGACAAATACCACAGTACATTACTTCCAGTTCTACTTCTGTGGGCCCTAGATCACCAGTTTGTATTTGGTAGGCTTGGAGAGGTCCACCCGCTTCCAGAGCCGCATAAGCATTGATCGTTGATGCCGTAGACATGGCAGACTCCTTAAGGACATTGGTGAAGCTGAAATGACCTTATGAGTTTAGACATCAATCACCCAGGGCTTCGTTCACTTTACAGGGAAAAATCATTTTTTATTGACTGTAGAGACTGACTGCCCTCAAATTCTATCCAAAGCGCACGGCTTCGACTTAATAACATGCTGCTTTTTTTTCTCTAAAAAAAGAGGGGCCACGTTAGCTTTAAGGGAATAAAAAAAGGCCGGGGAAAAATACCCCCGACCGATGCAAAGTCCTGTGAGGTTGCCGAATAGCAGAGGACTGATGATAGTTGGACCGCAGTTTCACCTAGAAAGTCAATTTAATACACGATAGCCGCGACCGCGCAGGCAATTCTTGATAATATATGTGGCCTCTGCACCCGCACTTCCGGTTCCAGACAACCCACCCACCAAAGCACCCGCTCCTGCACCCGCTACCGCTGCACGGCTGCTATCCCCCACAATCGCACCAAGAGCCCCCCCCACTACAGCACCGCCAGCAGCACCGACTGCACCTCGGCGGCCCTGATCGCTATAGGTGGAATAGGCGATTCCCTTACATTCGGCGAGGTCCGCTTGGTACTGATTCATATTAACGCCCCAGGTATCGATAACGATCCCACCGGCACCAGGAACCTGCTCCGGCTGAGTGGCACAACCGTATAGCAATGCCATCACCATTCCAGCAGTTACAGAAATACCAATTTTCATCAGATACCCCATATCGCTTTTGCCAAGAGATAGCGAGTTTGTCACACTTTTCTTCTTTAGGTTTAGCTGTTGGTAGAACTTGGCGCCAGTCAGGGCTCCAAAAAAGATTGACTCGCCAGGCAGCGAGTACACTTGGCGCAAATAGTGGCTTCATAATATCGAGGACGGGAAAGATAGAGGTAATCGCCTATCGGGGGCTGGTTGCTTGCCAAAAAATAATTTTAAGAATCGATGGAAAATTCACGCAGTTCGGGATGACCGCAAGAATGCCAACTTCCTGGCAACAGATATTTTAAACGGTTCTTCACTAGCGTCTTCAGGTCGCGAGTTATTGTCAATTCTGGTGTTCAACAGGCCTGATCAAGCAGCGCTCTGGTC
>NZ_JALBWM010000213.1 GCF_023895975.1 Microbulbifer okhotskensis | reverse complement strand
TAACTATCCGCCCAACTACCAACAAAAACTTTCCCGTCTCCCTGCTGTTGCCAGATACATTGCGGGATATCAAAAACTTGTGCCAGGTTATCCATAACCCAAAAGCCTGTCCCCATACTGTAAAACGTCGGGGCTTTATTGTTGGTATAACTACCTGTCCCCATAACAAACTGTAAGCCTGTCAGCGAGGAGACTGCACCAAGAACCCCCGACAAAGTTACATAGCGTTCTGCCAGTGGCACAACCTTAGATAGCGATGCGGACAACTCACGACACATTAGTTTTTTTTGATCGGCACTAACATTTGTGCAATTAACAACATAGCCGATAAAAAATGTCTGTAATTTATTAACGTTATAACCTAAATCTAATTGCACTAGGCCAGTTAAGTTTGTAGAGCTGCCCACAGTGAATGCCGCCCTACCAGGGGAAAACAAATCTAGCCGCACATCATCATCAATGATGGATACTGGCTCACCATTTACGGTTAAACGCTTATGCAACTGCACTGGGGTTTTCCTCTTCGTCTGGTGCTAAGGCATCATCAGCGAGCTTTAAAACCTTTTCAAAGCCGGTATAGGTTTCGGCTTCTTCTTGGCTTTCTACCCCTGTTTCCGCCACAGCCTCACCACTGGCGCTCTGCTGTTGGGCGGTCTCAGTTTGTAAGCGCTGTTCTTTTTTCTCGGGAATGGATAAATACTCGGACAGCGTAAAATTAACCCTCCAAGCTTTTTGACCTACCATCTCGCGCACGTTGAAAGCTTCATTAAATTGTACTTGGCGAATATTCATTGCCCGTGCGGTATCGTCCACAATATCGAATACCGTTAGCTTTCCATTTTCATCTACGGATTCTGCCTGCTGTAATAAGCTGGACAGGTCGTCCGCGTTATCAAAAGTGATTACTAAAGAGACCGTTAATGCCTTTGGTTTAATACCGTTCTGCGCACGCTCAGTGCTGCTGGTATTCCCGCCCAGTGATTCAGTCTCAATACGCAAAACCCCATTAACGGCCAGCTGTGAACCGCGCAGAGTAAAATCATTTAATCTCATAATCCGAATAGCTCGCGCAGAATAGTTAACTCACCAGGGGCCGCAGCAAATAACATGGCCGCGCTAAAAACGTGGTCATGGTCAAAAGGCTTCGACGCCAATACCTGGTTGGCAATCTCTCGGGTTGTCCCTGTTGCAAATAAGCTATAAGTATTTCCAGTTCCGACAAACTGCGCGGCTAGGCTCGCGGTTTCTGCCCGCACTTGATCCAGGTACTGTTGTTTTTTTGCGGCTAAGGTTTGCAGCTCTTGAAGCGGGCTGGTGTTCTCCACTTCATAGCCGTATGCGCTGGCAATCTCCGCCCCTACGGCTTGGGAGGCACTGCGGGCTGTCTGTAGTTGAGTAAGCTTGCGCGGCCTCCAGTGGCCCCCTAAAGGCGCTCCAGGGAGTACCGATTTTTCAGACTCCAGCCTTAGCAGCTGTTCCGCTCGGTGCTCTGCCTCGCAAAGCTCAGAAATCGGGAATAACCCACACACCGCCTTTAATCGGGTTGCGAAGGCGGCAAGGGTTTGCTCTGCAAAAAGTACGCACACGGCCTCCAGGTCGCCGCTTGGCTTGTAGTTGTCCCAGGCGTCCCCCAACTTTGCAGAAAGCGCTTGTTGCGCATTGGGGGCGCTCAAGTGCCTGCTGTAGCTCTCCCCCTGTCCTACGCCCTCTTGATAAGGGTGAACCACTAGCGCGCGCATATCAGCCCCGAAAAGGTCCACCAGGGCATTCTGATTGGCTGCACTGCCGGTAGCGGTGCTGGCGGTGGGGTTAATCGCGAAGCTGGGGGAAATATCCCCCAATCGCGCCAGGGCCGAAGTAATTTCACCACTGCCTTGTGCCAGCGTAGCGTCTACCGCATCGCTAAGGCTTTGGGCGCTAAGTGGAAACTGTATTTCCGCGCTTTGCCAGGTCATTACTTTTCCCAGGGCACAGTTCGTTGAATGCAAGCAACGCGAAACCCAAAAATAAAGACATGAGTTTGCCCCCGTACGATTGCGCCGTGCCCACCTTCTAAAACCTCTATCGTGGCAAGGCTGTTGGTAGTCGCTAGCGGCGTCGTGAAGTGGCGCGGCTCAAAGTGCCAACGGATAAAGCCCCAGATTTTGTTACCCATGATTTAAAACTCCAATGCCTTTAATTGTTCTACGAATGGGCGCGCAATATCGACATAGTGCGCACCCTCTTCAGCTTGCTTGATCTTCGCTTTTGCTCTTATGCGAATATCTCGAATTTTGTCTATGGCTCTATCCCATTTAATAGCAGCCGACAAAATCGCCTCTGCGGCATCTTGTGGGGATACTTCCTCAACTTCTGCGTGTGTTTGAATCACTGCCGGTATCTCACCAGAAAACCCCGCCTCTACAAATTTTTGCGCCTCCGCTCTTACTCGTGCATATTCATCCGTCATGCCATAGCCGATAGGGACAGAACGCAAGCGCGTTTTACCAGCAGTGTTGTCGATTAAGTCCAGGGCAAATTGTCGGCTTTGTAAAAGCTTCTGCCGTTCGGATTCTTCTGCATCAATCTTGGCTTTTTCTTCATGCCAGCGATCAATGATTTTTTTAAACTGCGCTATTGAGCGAATCTTTTTATGTGTACCATCACGTAATTCAATTTCGCCGCTAGCCTTTTCGCCCTCATCACTCCATTGAACCGCCCATACTTCATCATCAATTAGGCCAGCAAGGTCAAATTGGAATCCAAGCCCATTAATAATGGTTGTATCGTCTCCAGCGTCGCCATTAATGATTGAAAGTTTCATAATTCCTCCTTTAGGCAACACGGATAATATGGGCTGCCGCGTAGTAACGCTGACGTACATCAACTGAATGTGTATGACTGCCACTACTGATTATAGAAACTGAATGATTATGACTTCCGGCATCATCCACTGATAAATCGTGACTGTGGCTGCCGTCATCTTTTACGGTGACGGTGTGGGTGTGAGAGCCGCTACTGCTCACACTGACACTATGGCTATGTGATCCTGTTGAGCTACAGCTAGCGGAGTGATTGTGCGCTCCACCGCTGCCGTTATTTGAGCCCGTAACCGTAGCGGCATCTTTATCACTAGGATCATAATCCGGTCCAAACGTAGATGATTCATTACCCGGATATTTCATAAGCTGCACGCTATTAATATTGTGTCCGTGCGAGGGTATCCGCGACGTTGA
>NZ_JALBWM010000212.1 GCF_023895975.1 Microbulbifer okhotskensis | reverse complement strand
GAAATACATCAGCCTATAAACCGTTTAGCTGACACAGAGTTTTGAACACCCTCTTTACTGCCCGGCAACAATGATCGCTTTGCAAGCAAAATAACACGGTCGTCCCACAAAGAGAAAAAAGCCTCTCTCTCCAACTCCTCAGGCTGGCCGCCGCGCCCAAAATGAATAAGAATTTTGTCTTCTTGAACGCCGGCTAATACAGCAAAAGTGCCATCTTTCAACGACACAATAGCAGGCAAGGCAAGGCAAGACTAGAAAGCTTCTCCCATGAAGTCTTGAAGGTGTGCGCCTTAAATTTAAGATATTTTGCCGCCCGAAGAATCTCTGCTTCAGAAAAGGATGTTTCACCAGAGCAAAACTCATGGCGTAACTGATCAGCATCGGCGGGTACTTGGTGGAAACGTGCCACCAATAGGAAGGCAGACAGACCTGTGTCCACACTCCTTTTGGACTGAGAGAAATCCATTAATTACAACTTATTAATTAGCTTACAACTGCGGCGCAAATTAACACAAAAAAAATCAATATTTCAAGGAGAATTCAATCAAACAAAAAAACAAATATAAAAATAAATTTAAAAAACACGACATAGCTCACAAAAAACAACAATGCTCCGCGCCCCAAAATAATAACAACTCTAAAGAATATAAAAGCAGTCTTTAAGCAGCTAAAAAATACAACCACTAGAGGCCATGATACATAAGTCACTATAGTCGCAACAGATGCTGGGGCGGCCCACGTCAGACAGAGGCCAAAATAAATTACAGCCTCTCAACCACGCATATACCCCCAAACTCCAAACAAAAAAATAGCTTTCTTTTGCGGTGGTATTAACTAAAAACAATCTCCGACCTTGGGTTTAGGCGTTTGACGACAAATGGCTCGCCACTACTCTCTTCAACCCCAAATTGAAATAAACGTCACTACAACATTACTTAGACTCGCAAACTGCTTACACTCGAATTCAATTTTCGATCAATACCCCTCTCCAATAACCCATGTCAAAGCTTCTTCATTATCAAAACCAACCTTCTTTATTGTGTGCCTCGACAAAACAACCCGTAAGTGAATACCAACTTACCCAAAAACTATAATTACCATTGCCAGTTCTTCCTTTCGTCATTCAGTACCAACTTGAAGACAAACCTACCCCCAAACTTAAGAGCACTAATCACGCAAGCCTCTATAAAGGGTAGCAACCATCGTATTGACTAGGATTATTATCTAAGACCCCGCATTAGCTATGGGCAATTAGTCGATAGTGGAACCTGCCTGACCGGTTGGGCAAAAGGCAGTCGCTCAACAAAAATATTCCACTGGAGACGCCACCGGTGAAACTGCCGTAGAAACTAGCTCAGCCCCATTCGCTGCAGCAGTGCAAGAGGCACAAGTGGCCGCAGCTCCTGAAGTCGGCGCCCTGAATCAGAGGGAATCCCAGGCAAGACTGACCTGGCAAAACCAGTTGCAGGCACATCTCGAACGTAGAAAGCGCTACACGCGCAGCGCCCAAATGCGCCCAAATGCGCCGACAACAAGGTGCTCCCTGGGGGCGTTTTACCAAAAATAGGCAAAGAAAGGTGTTGAATGTTGAACTGCACCGCACCAGCGGTATAACCTCACTGGATCGGGAAGTCGTCGCCCTGGTGCGCTGGGCAGAACCCTGCCCGCACCACCCAATAGTATTCCCGCTGACCCGCTGACCCGCTGACCCGCTGACAATGGCGGTACCGGTAGAATTCTTTATTCGTTGACAATTATTATTAAGAACCAACGCTTCACTAAACAATAAACAATAAACAGTCAATCAACAGTAAGCGGTTACTCCAAAACGGGCCACACCACAAAAGCCCGCTCAGTCCCCCTTGTTGTTGAGTTGAACCTGGAGGATGACTTCACAGAGGCTCCTTAGCTATTTTCATACTATTGACTACTGATCCGCACAAACCAAGACAGTCATCAATAAACAGGAAATCGGCAGCAGAGTTCGTTATCCTGAAGCGACCTATTGCGCTCCCGATTTAAACTGCAAATTGCACTGCAACACCGAGGCAACCGAGCATTGGACACAGATTGTTATTTTAAGGCTGGAGTCAGCGCGCAAACTAGAGACGAAAAATGAAAGAGTCATCAGAAGAGAGCTCCTTGAGTTACACCCCGCCCCTGGCCAAAGGCTGGGTGCGCTGGTTATGGGGCGCCGGTGCCTGTTTTTTTATCGCTCTTGGTATCATTGGAGCCATAGTCCCCGGTCTGCCATCGGCCGTCTTTATCGTCCTAGGGGCCTGGGCAGCTTCTCGCAGCTCACACCGTTTACACCAATGGATCGAAGACCACCAACTGTTTGGCCACCTGCTAAGAACCTGGCGTAGCGGTTATGTAAGTCGCCGCACAAAACTACTGGCCAGCCTTACTATGGCCATATCCCTGGCTTTTGCACTACTCCACATCTCCAATGTGTACTTGCTGTGCTTCGCCATTGGCGGTATTAGCTGCGGCGCCTACTGGATTTGGTCCCGCCCGGAGCCCAAAGAATAGATACGCCGGCTTAAACTTGGCCCAGTTTGATTTCAAAGCCTCCAACAGCAGACACCTGTGGATTTTAGCGCTATAGTCCCCCAACAAAGGATTTTTTGGGGGACCGGATGTACAATGTAGCACTCTTCTTTCATCTGCTTGGCGCAACCATCTGGACCGGCGGGCACCTGATACTGGCTTGCACAATACTACCCAAAGCTTTGCGAGATAAGGATGTTAATTTTCTTTCCCAGTTTGAGAGTTGCTACGAAAAAATAGGCATTCCCGCCCTAATCATACAGATTGCTTCCGGGCTGTACCTTTCATTTACTTTATTGCCAGATCTGTCCCAGTGGTTCGAATTTTCCAATCCTGTTTCACGCCTAATATCCTATAAAATTATTTTGCTAGGCTGCACCTTCCTATTAGCGATAGATGCAAGGCTGAGGATTATCCCTAAGCTTTCGCCAAAAAATCTCAATCCCCTTGCGTACCATATTATTCCGGTCACTGTTTTATCGGTTTTGTTTGTTTTTGTGGGCGTTTCATTTCAAAGCGGTTGGCTGTATTAATACCCTGCAGCGAAATCTGGCAAGAAAGTACCACTTACTTCTAGCGCATTGATTTCTTGATCTTTTTAGGTTACTTACACTAAGTCAACACTTCGGACAGTTTCATACAGCTATAGCCCCATAGTCACTGTACTGCTC
>NZ_JALBWM010000211.1 GCF_023895975.1 Microbulbifer okhotskensis | reverse complement strand
TAGGGAACCGCCCATTGCGGACCCGCATGATGGGTGGTGTGGGGGCCGGTAGCTAAAAACTACCGGCAACCCGATTTATGTTTTTTAGTCGGGTGTGTATTCATATCTCTCATATCGATTTTTAAAAAACTCTTCCATAGTTTCTGTTGTTTCGAATAGTTGGGACCAAACTTCATATCCGTCGATTAATGGGTCTCCGTCCTGGATATATAATTCTTTACTTGGATGGATTGCAAGATCAGCTCTATCATCACATTTCGAATACTCTTCTACTTCCGCATCTGCTTTTTCGAATGCCTCTTCAGCCGACTCTCCACTGAATACTACTGTCCTTTCTTCAAATACATTTTTTCCATCTTCTTTAATGCCAAAATGAAATATTGTCCGTACTGCAAACCATTTCATAGTTAGCTATTCCTCAAGAAACATAACGCCGCCATAACCGGCAGCCGGAGAACAGCGTAGGCTGTCCGGCGCCAATAGGCGCGAAGTTAATGGCTTTGTTAGGTTTGCTCACAGCCTAAGCCCATTTTTTTAATAAGTACCCACCCACCATAGGTGAGCAACACATACCCATAACCGTAAACCAACGCAAAGCCCCAAAGTATTGCGATTGATGCAATGGTTTGAAGAAAGCCACCTGGGGAACCGCTAACAAATGGCACTATTATTAATAGTGGCAAGAACAACAATGGTGCAAGCCACATGGCCTTTTTAATTTCACTATCTGAGCGTGATTTAGACCACGCAAACGCTAAGGCCACAAACAGGGCATAGGGAATGCCCGCGAATACAATTGAAAACACAGTAAAGAAAACTAGTTCGTTCTTTACTCCGAACCCAGTTGTAAACGCTAATGCCGCTGCAATCCCTCCGATAAGGTAAGGAAAAAACAGTGCTATACGAAAATATTTCCCAAAGCTCATAGAAACCTAACGCCGTGCGCACAGGCGAGGAACGCAGTGACGAGTCCTATTGTGCCGCATCTTGGTACGCCCAGCATGGAGGTGAACTAATGGGGTGAAAGTCCCCTGTAGGAAGATCACCGTTTAATGGGTTCCATTAAATGCTAACTACTAGCGAATGGCAACTGCAGTACCGTGAGGTCTTGTGGGGAGGAAGCCGCTAGCAAAACTACGAGCTGACGAACAGAAACATCATATAAGGCTTAGCCTGGAGGCGAGGTGGCCAAGGACACCGAAGCCGTGTGATCTAATGGGTAGAGTCAATGCAGACGGCATAGTAGCCAAATGCCAGGATTAATACCTTGGACACGGTGAAGGCCTGAACCTAAATCCACGAGCTAAAAGACAGGGCTAGCCTACCGATATGTTTCCAGTCGGCTAAAGTTGAGGTGGCGCACTGCCATGATACTTAACTCAAATGAAGATCTGCTCGATACTATCCTCAGCAAAGAAAATCTCAATGCTGCATGGAAACACGTTCGAAGCAATAAAGGTGCAGCAGGCATTGATGGGATTACCGTTGATGATTTTGTGCAGCACTTCAAGGCAGTTGGCGATGAAATTATCGAAGCCATTCGGCAAGGTCATTACCAGCCGCTGCCTGTTAGACGCGTCTACATTCGCAAGTCAGACGGTGGTCAGCGAGGGCTAGGGATACCTACGATTTTTGATCGTGTTATTCAGCAAGCTATCGCGCAAATCATCAACCCTATTTTCGATGTGACTTTTTCAGAGTTTAGCTATGGCTTCCGGCCAAAGCGATCACAGCATCACGCGGTGAAAAATCTACAAAAGTATATCGGGGGTGGCAAGCGAATAGCGGTGGATGTCGATCTATCTAAGTTCTTCGACCGGGTGAATCATGACTTCCTCATGAGCTTATTCGGCCAAAGAATTAGCGATAAGCGTTTACTCAAACTGATCGCAAGCTACTTGCGCGTAGGAAGTGTAGAAGATGGATGTTGGAAAGCTTGTCATGAGGGAGTGCCACAAGGTGGCCCTTTATCGCCGCTGCTCTCCAATATTGTACTCGACCTGCTCGACAAAGAGCTGGAAAAACGCCGACACAATTTCGTCCGCTATGCGGACGATTTTGTGATTGTCGTTTCCTCTAAACGCGCGGGTGAACGGGTAATGGCCAGTATTAAACGCTTTGTTGAGCGCAAGCTTAAACTCAAAGTTAACGATACTAAAAGCCAAGTAGTTCCTGTAAGCCGTTGTAAGTTCCTGGGCTTCTCTTTTCGCGGTGCAAGGCTTGTCTGGCATGATAAGTCCCTACTTCAATTTAAATACCGCGTCCGCCAGATTACAGGGCGATCTCGTGGTATTTCGATGGAAAAGAAACTGAAAGAACTTACCGTATACCTCCGTGGCTGGATCAACTATTTTGGGATAGCGCAAGGCTATCAAAAATGTATAAATCTTGACTGCTGGATACGGCGGCGATTAAGGATGAGCTATTGGAAGAATTGGCGCAGAGTGAGAACGAAAGTTCGAAATCTACTGCGTATGGGTGTGAGTGAATCGCTGGCAGTCACCTGCGGTTCGTCCGGTAAAAGTTACTGGCGAAACGCAAAGACCGAAGGTATTCATATTGCACTCAACAATGAGTTTTTCCAAAAGATGGGGTTGATCTCGTTACGTGATCGTTGGGTGGAAATTCATTACGGATAGGGAACCGCTCATTGCGGACCCGCACGATGGGTGGTGTGGGGGCCGGTAGGTAAAAACTACCGGCTACCCGATTTAGCCCTATTTCTCATAATTCTCGGGATACTCTTTTAATAAGCCCCACTTTAATTTTGGTAACGCAACTAAATCACTAAATATTTTTTTAACATCTTTATAGCTTCTTAGCGATAAATATTCGAGGTTAATAAGACCTAATACTGGACTGTAGTCAGCACTAGATAGGCGTACAGTGAGAAATCTAAAATACCGCAAATTTGTCATATCTTTCAGAAAGTCTATGTTGTCGACTTTAATATACTGCGGGCCCATACCATTACCACAAATAGTTAGACTTTCGAGATTTCTTAACTTTATTAGACAAGAATAATCTTTAACCTTTTGGAAGTTTTCAACGTATAAGCCTTTTAATCCTGATAATTCGCTAATCGGGTCTACTGATTCAGCGGCAGCACTAGAGCCAATATAAAGAAGCTCTAATTTTTTTAAATTTACTATTTGCTAGATTGCCAACATAAGCGACACACGCTTACTCACTAGAAATTCCAGCGGGCTCCAATAATTTAACATTTTTCTTGGGCGGGCATTA
>NZ_JALBWM010000210.1 GCF_023895975.1 Microbulbifer okhotskensis | reverse complement strand
AGCAGTACAGTGACTATGGGGCTATAGCTGTATGAAACTGTCCGAAGTGTTGACACTGAAACAAACCTAATAAATTCCAATAAGATTGTTTTCGTGCCTATATTTTTTATATTTCCGACCAGGGAAACTTCAGTCAACGACTACCAGTTTCAATTTATATTGGAATTTCCTGCGTGCTTTTCCGAAAAGATTAAAGATCTACTTCCGTTTGTCGGCGGTGAGCGTTTGAATATACCGAAAAGGCTACCCTTTTTGCTGGATCACTATTTGAAGCTAGTGGACTGGAGTGAATTCCCAGCGTCCGCATAACGGACTATGTAACAGGCTCCCCGTGCGGATTGTTGTAGCCATTGATGTGCCCAAAGGTCCAAGACATAGTGCAGGTAAATGTTTGCCAGCAACGGCGATATCACTGCACCCTGTGGAGTCCCGATCCTGCTCTTGGTAAAGCGCCCATCGTCCACCACCCCTGCCTTTACGATACGTTCGATCAGGTGCAGTAGGCGTCGATCGGCAATACGGTGCGCAAGAAAGCGCAGTAGCCAGCCGTGGTCGATGGTGTCAAAGAACTGGCTAATATCTGCATCCAATATCCAGCTCACGGGCTTTTGCTCGATAGCGACAGCAATCGCATCAAGCGCACGATGCTGGTTGCGGCCAGACCGAAAACCATAGCTGAAACCGAGAAAGTCCATCTCATAAATGGCCTCCAATATCCAGACCAGAGCCTGCTGGACTACCTTATCTACGACTGCCGTGATGCCGATGGGGCGTTGGCTCCCGTCGGCTTTACGGCATACCGCTTGTGGACGGTAGCATTGGCGGTGGAGGCGTGCGTGGAGATCCAGGGTGCGTTCCCGTAGGTTAGTACCGAAATCGCCCCAGTTTTCTCCGTCGAGACCCCGAGTTTCTTTGCGACTGATACTTTTATAAGCTTCGGCCAACAATCGCGGGTGAGAAGATGGAATAGGTTATTAAACCGTTCTCTGCGCTGCGCTTTTGCGCGTGTGTATAGACGCTCCAGCCCCGACGACCCTGCGGCTGCGCTCTGAGTCGCAGTCAGGCCCGGCACAGAACGCCATTTCCTATCGTTAGATCCCTTCGCTCCACCGACTCCGCCATGCGGCACTTTATTAGTTAGCACTTTGTTCACCGGGTTCTTCACTACTATGGATCTATCTGACTTCCTGCAGGCGTAGATGTCCGATCTTTGCCTAACTGGCTTCACCGAGCCCGATCCATGCGGGACACGCACGAATCGCTTACAGGATCTCCCGAGTTCCGCGCAAAAGACATCAGTACATGCATCAGGTCAACTGACTCCGGAGACCGATGTAGATACTCGCAAGAAACGTATCTACCTCTGTTGCCTTCCCCATCACCCAACAAGGTCGGCGATCTCAAATCTTGTTTTCGGAGCTCAATACTGAGCCTGTACCTTCCCCTGTCAACGCTTAACCCTGGCCGTTACCGGACAGCGCCCATGACTCGGGGTCCCAGCGGCGTGCTAGGCCTTACCGGGTAGAGGGCTTCCACCTCCAATCTTTTGCCGATTTATCTCGGCGCACTGGGTATCCAGAATTACTTGGAGCAAGGTATGGTTGTATCTCAGCTGGAACGGGATAAATTTGGCTTATAGCATGGCAAGGACAACCTAAAAATGAATTTTAACTTACCCGTAGGCAAGGTGGCTTCAGGTGGCCTTTCTAGAATAGTATGGCGAAGTAGTTCACATTTGTAGTATGTCTGCAGTGAATTCATACATTGGACAAGGGATGCTAGGCACTTTATTATTGAAACTCTAGGTATTGACATACTTCGCCTACTGGAATAAAGGTATGTAGATTGGATAGAAAAGCCATACTTTTATGCGAAATTTACTGACTTGCAAACAATTAAACGAAACAGAACAATAATTGTTTCAGAATTATCAGGCTGCCTATCTTCTTGAGTTACACAGGGTGATAATTTTTAAGTGTAATTTTATGTATTCTCAGATCTTCCCAGTTCATATACAAATTTTCTCTATTATATAGGTAAAGGATTATACTATGCTTAAACAAACTTCCTCACATCTACAATGTGCAGGCTCCCCTGAAACAGATATAACTAATTTTTGCTTTATTCCTTGGATGAGAACCGCATACAAGGAGCTGGATCAGAGTGAGGTAGCTGGTGTTAAGGCAAATCCAAGGATACTCCAATATTTCTCGGCATCAAAGTTTTGGGGAACTGATGATTCTGGTGGTAAAAATGCGTGGTGTGCTTCTTTCGTAGCCTGGGTAATGAAAGAGCATGGTTACACTCCTGTAAAAAATGCATTTAGAGCCAAATCATGGAAAGCATTTGGTAAATCGATAGGCGAACCAATACAAGGAGCAATTGCAATAAAAAGCAGAAAGGGAGGTGGGCACGTTGGATTTGTTGTAGGGAAAAGTCCAGCAGGAAAGCACCTTTTCATTTTAGGTGGAAATCAAGATGATAAAGTAAGCATTTCTCAATATCCCATCAGTGTTTGGGAAACATTTGTTGTACCTTCAAATTTTGATGTATCAAATAGCCGATTACCGATATATACCTCAACGGCTTCAGTAGTAACCACAGAGGCATAAGGATATGAAGCTCATAGCCACTACTAAATACATTATTTTGCTTTTACTTTTTTTGGCCAATCAAGCATGCTCTGATCAGCCTGACAGCCAGCAAGAATTTTTATCAGAATCAATATTAAATACGCCATTTACTGCTGTTGTTCAACATACACAGGTTATCAAGCTGTCCTCGAAACCTGGCGTGGGTGATACCTACCAGTTAAGCGCTGAGGTGCTTGAGCCCATCAAAGGGGTTTATCAAGGTCAGATAAGTTATAGACTTATTGTAGAGGCGGGTGAAGATGTTATTTTGGATACTAAGCCAGTAATAATTAGTCTTTGCGAAGATAATGGGGAGCTCTATTGGCCTGGAGTTGGGGCCGAATTTCCTGTGAGTAAAAAGTTAATTAAGATTGCCCATAAAGCAGCAAAAGAAAATTCTTCGGCAGATACAAATAAAAATCATTGCGGTTAAGCTAAGTATCAATACTTCGGACAGTTTTAAGGGGCGAAATAGGTAGGAATCACGGCCAGATACTGAGAAAAATAAGGTTCTCACATCAAAACAATACCTGACCATGGAAGATTTAGTAAAAATTGTTTTCGCCAAAATGTCCAATTTTGAGGGTGTAAATAATTCTGTGTAACCGCTCTTGCTAGTGGATTATTGGTAGTCG
>NZ_JALBWM010000020.1 GCF_023895975.1 Microbulbifer okhotskensis | reverse complement strand
TCGAGGATCGTCCATGTCGTCAAAGTGATGTAAAAGGCTAACGCTATCCATTTTGTCTAAAAAACACTCTATGCTTCAAAAAAGATGGCTATTTTAGGTCTATTCTGTTCGTTTTTACACCGATTTATATGGGACAACCCCCTAGTGAGAGTTCACTTCGCCAGCCAGAGGCAGCCTCTCTATAGTCGCCCCCTTTGAAACAGGAATCACGCCATCCTTTTTTGCCCAGACCGCATCAACCAATCCCTGCCCTGGGGAGTAATCCTTGACTGCGCGACACAGAATTGCGCGAACCCCTTCACAGTCATGGGTTGCGCACGCACGCCTCAACTCACCAATCAAAACCCGCAACGGTTGGCTCTCCAGGCGCTCCTCTTCGGCACGCATAATCATTGGGTGATCAGTTCCAAGCACGTTATCCCCCAAGAGTAACTCCTCATACAGCTTTTCCCCTGGGCGCAACCCTGTCACCTTAATCTCGATATCCCCTTCGGGGTTTTTATCGTCTTTTACTGCGTGCCCCATGATTCGCACCAGGCGCTCAGCAAGATCATAAATTCGAACAGGCTCACCCATATCCAAAACAAAGACATCACCGTTGCGCCCCATACTCCCAGCCTGCAATACCAGCTGGGCCGCCTCCGGGATTGTCATAAAATAACGGGTCACTTTGGCGTGGGTAACCGTCACCGGACCGCCGGCATTAATCTGATCCGTAAATAACGGAATTACTGAGCCCGACGAACCTATCACATTACCAAACCTGACCATGCAAACACGCATCCGATTGAAGCGTCGACCAAAATCCTGGCAAATCAGCTCGGCAAATCTTTTCGTGGCTCCCATAACATTGGCTGGACGAACAGCCTTATCCGTGGAGATAAGTACAAATTGCTCAACTCCACAACTGTCAGCCGCTTCCAGAACAGAAAGCGTGCCCAACACATTATTATCCGCCCCAATGACTACGTTCTGCTCAACCAACGGTACATGCTTATAAGCTGCAGCATGGTAAATCGTGCGGACAGAGAAGTTCCGTATAATTTCCGCCATCCGCTCGCTGTTTCGAACATCACCAAGGAGCGCAGTTACCTCGAACCGCACCCCATCATCCTGGCAAAGCTGCAAAAGCTCACGCTCAATTTGATAGAGGGAATACTCTGAAGACTCGACCACAACCAGATGGGTAGGGCTCCACTGGGAAATCTGCCGGCAAAGTTCAGAGCCTATCGAGCCACCTGCCCCCGTCACCAGAACCACCTTGCCAGTAATAGAGCCCGATATCAGGCTCTTGTGTGGCTCAACCGGGTCGCGCCCCAGTATGTTCTCGTAGGTTTGAGAGACATCTTCGGCCTGAGTAACGCCATCGAGCAGTTCCTCAACCCCAGGGATAGCCTTGACCATTAAGCCTCGCTCCCTCAGGGTTCTGGTAATCTCCCTTCGGCGCCGCCTGGGGACACCTGGCATGGCCAGGAGAACCTCAGCAATATCCTTATCTGAAACAACTTCCAATATGTTCGCAGGGTTATAGACCAGCAACCCATCAATAAATGTCTTCTGTTTTGAGGCGTTGTCATCAAAGAAAGCGACCGGCTTATATAACTCACCGTGCACCAGCGCTTTGTACATCTGCAAGCCCGCAGTTCCGGCGCCATAAATCGCCACTCTGGTTTTGTGTATCTCACGCGCCGCCTGATAATAAAGCCGAACCAGCCAGCGAGACCCTCCCACAGAAATAAATGCGAAGCACCAGTAAATCACCGGTACAGACCGCGGAACCCCCGCAGTAGTGAGGTAGGAAGCAACAGCCAATACCACCGCAGAAAGTGTGACGCCCTGAAGTACAGCAATTATCGCCTTCTGCCCCATATAGCGAATAATGGTGCGGTATAAACCAAGACGTAGAAAAATAAAACTTGTGGCGCTGAGCGTTAAAGCCATGCACAGAATCAAACGCGGCTCAAGGAACGCTGAAATGCCATTGAGCCGAATTGTCATCGCCAACAAAAAAGCCAGGCTCAACATTAACAAGTCGAACCCCAGCATCAACACCGGCTTATGCGCTTTCTTTAATTTGTGCCAAATTCGCTTCACGCAATTCCTCATAATCGGCCGTCAACCAAAATAAACCCGCGGGCATAACCCACTCAAGCCGCCCTTAACACAGTAACAGCAAGCACCACCGCAGCTAAGGTGAGCATGCCACTCAACTGAAAAAATAGCGTCTTTCTTACACCAATTCGCAAAGCGCTTTTTTGGTAGAGATGCTCCCGATGGGCCTCCCACCAGCGCTCACCTACCAGCACCCGCCTTATCAAGGTATAAGTTGCATCCAACCAAAATGGTGCAAACAACACCACAGGAACCCAAAGCTCAAACGCATCTCGCTGCCAGCCAAACAGGCCAATAGCCACTGCGGCTAAACCGATACAGGTCGAGCCCGCATCACCCAAAAATATCTTTGCGGTGGGCCAGTTAAACATCAGGAAAATTGCTGCACAAACCGCTATCAACACACAAAGCCATGCCAGCTCAGCATCGCCACTTAATGCACACACTGCACCAAGTGAGGAAAAGCCGACTAGGGCCATAGAGCCAGCCAGCCCATCCATGCCGTCCATAAAGTTATAAAGATTTACAACCCAGGCCCCAGCCAATACCAGAACCGGGTAGTACCACCAGTCCAATGCTGCAGGCAGTGCAAGCAACAACAGGGCAACGGCGACTAAGTGAGTAGAAAAACGAAAATGCATTGCGACATGTCGCAGATCATCTACAGCAGACACCAGCAACAACAACGCAAAAGCGGCAACAAGCAAAGGGGAGAGCGCCAACGGACTTACCAGTACGGCCGCCGAACAACCTATTAGCAATGCCCACCCTCCAGTCCGAGGTACGGGAATCGTGTGCATCGATCGATTATTTGGCACGTCAAGCGCAAAGTGCCTCATCCTTACAACAAACAAAGAGGTTAAACTGTAACTCACCGCCACAGCTAACAAGAGGGGCGCTGCCCACTCCCAAGTCACACTAATCAATCAACCAACCCTTTAAACTTTGACACATAATCGCCTCAAACCCCACTCCACACCCGGAAAAGTCTCTTCGACTACACGTTCACAGGCCAACCTGAAACCCCCAATCCAATCAGCTGACTAAACAAAATCCAGCCTCATTGTGAAAAAAAGTCCCCCACCACACTCAAAAAGGGAGCAAAGCCCTTACTTCGGAAACAGCTCAGAGGTGATATTCGTAAAGAGGAGTACTTACCGGTAACCAGCGGAGAAACATCGGAGGCGGGATTTGATAAATACACACCCAAAAATGTGTGTACCACCTCACCCGGGGTGAGCTTAATCTTACACCTCGATAGTGCAAGTTGTTGAATACCGCCAACGGCGCTTAAAAGCATCATCAATTACGGCACCCTTGCTTATCAGTTTAAAATCCCAACCGGCACCAGCGAAGAACCTGCCAGTTGGAACCCAATCAAACCATCAAAGCCGAATTACATCCCTGTTTTTATCCAGGGTTGCCGTGCCAATTCCCTTCACATTCAACAGTTGATCTATCGAAGTGAACGGGCCGTGCTCTTTGCGATACCTGATGATCAGCTCCGCTCGAGCTACACCAACACCATCAAGCTTTTCTGCAAGTTCATCAGCTGAAGCGCTGTTGACATTGACTGACAAAATCACCTGACTGACATCGGTACTTTCCACCTCCCCAGCGAACCCAGAAGGAGACAAGAAAAGTGAAAAAGCCAAGGCAAAAACAACAGTAAACAATTGGTAGGTTAATTTCATGGATGACTCCCGGTGAATTTTCATTTTCACTTTGGGACTGCTGGTACCTCCCCCAAGCCAAACCATAATATCAACAGGCTACACTCTGTCGGCTCAAGCCTAATTACACACCATTACAGCCAGGGAAGCAACAAAAACGACCTAACCTGAAATTTCGAACAAAATCGACTTTAATGACTCCAGTGGCCTGGGGGCAGCAGTGATGGGGCGACCCACGACCAGATAGCTTGAACCCTCCTCAAGTGCCTCTGACGGGGTCAATGTACGTCTCTGATCTCCAGTATCGGTGCCCGCTGGACGTATTCCCGGTGTTACTAACGCAAACTCAGAGCCACACTCGCTGCGTAACATCTTCGCTTCCCGAGCCGAGCAAACCACCCCGTCGAGCCCACACGCCCTCGCCTGACTGGCCAACTGTAAAACCTGCTTTTCAAGTGGCGCGGACACTCCTGTCGCCGCCAACTCTTCAGCCGTCGTACTGGTCAGGACCGTAACCGCTATCAGTAAAGGTCTACTATCCCCGCAGTCCCGGAGGGCATCAACCGCTGCTGTCATCATCCGCTCACCGCCACTGGCATGGACATTGACCATCCAGACGCCCAGCTGCGCCGCAGCTTTGACAGCCTTGGCTACCGTATTCGGGATATCGTGAAACTTGAGATCCAGAAAAACCTGAAAGCCCCGGTCAACCAAGGCTCTCACCAAATCCGGGCCCGCCGCTGTAAACAATTCCTTACCCACTTTGACCCGACACAGTGACGGATCAAGCTGATCGGCCATAGCGAGAGCGGTGTCTGCGCTGTCATAGTCAAGTGCGACGATAACCGGAGAAGAAACTTTAGATTGCAAGAAATACCTCATTCAATTCAAGAGCTGCCCGGCGAATCGCGCCATACTGACTATATAGCCAGGACAGCAGTTTATTTACTCACCCTCAATCCCCTTTACAGAGCGCACTGAGTCCCAATGCTTACAACTGGGGCACAACCAGTGCAACTGATTCCCCGAAAAGCCACAGTTACTGCAGCGGTAATGGGGGCGACTGGCAATTAGTTGATCAATCAGTGTTTTCAGCAGAGAAAGATTTTCTCGCGCCCTACCCTGAGTACTGTCAATATGCAAATCCAAGAACCGCCCCAGCCCCCTCAAGGAAGGGCGCAAAGCCAACTGCTTACCCATAAAGGCCGCAGCAGCAGCCTCGCTATCTTGCTCTTGGATCCGCCCCGCAAGGGCAATCAGAACACTATTGGACGGGTACTCTTTCAAGAGGGACTCAAGGTATCGATCCAATCCCTTGCCATCCTCCAAATCCCCATAGCAAGTAATTAACAGCTCCAGAATTTCTGGAATATAGTCCGGGTTCTGCTTTGGAATTCGTTGTAGCACCTTGATAGCTTCCCTGGGCTTCCCCAGCAGATACTCAAGGCGCCCCCACAACAGATTAGCGCGAACTGAATCGCGCTCATAACTCAGAGCAGAATCAATATGCTTTCTCGCGCTCAGGTAGTCCTTTGAAGCTATAGACTCATCAGCCAATTCACAGCAAAAATGTGCTTGAACCGGTGCCCAATCCGCGGAGAGGCGCTTGAATCTGCGGCCATGCAGCAGGTTAACCGCATGGATCGCTTTGGCCCACTCTCTCTCATCTCGATAAACTTCTATCAGACGCTCAAGACTGACTGACTTCAATTCCTGAGAGGTTTCAACCAACTCCTGTAGTAGCCGCTCCGCCCTATCCAGCCAGCCCGCTGCTATATAGTCACACGCGAGTTCAAGTTGGGCTTTATTCTGGCTGATTCTTGACAGGCTGGGACGGCCAAGCAGGTTTTGATGCACCCGTATCGCCTGATCATACTCCCCCCGTCTGCGCAGCAAGCTGCCAAGCGCCAAGTGAGTGTCAAAAGTGGCCTGGCTGACTTCGAGGGAATCAATAAACTTGTCAATGGTATCATCGTGGCGCTCACTCAAAAGATAATTCAGTCCCTGCGCATAGGACTGCACCAGCGAGTGTTCATGCTCACTGTAATCTGCCACCTTCTTTTTGGCGCTTCCCCGCCCCAGCACCCAGCCGATAGCAATCGCCGCAAGAAGAAAAAAGAAATAGGTAAAGTCGAGCAAATCAGTCTCCAGAAACCTTGCGGTGAGCGGTCTGTAATTCCCGCTCAACCTTCTTCAACTGCTTCTCGAGTACTCGCGCACGGCGACGTTCTGCGTAAATCGGCTGTAAACTAACAGCAAAACCTGCCAGCAACCCCAGCAATAAAAAACCGACTAACCAAAATCCAACACTCCCCGCTGGTAATTGATAGCCCACAATATTTGGTGTGATCGTCTCCGGATTTGCAACTGCAAAATAAATACCCAAAGCGATACAGAGCAGGGCTAAAACCCCATAGACAATGCGTATCAACCAACGCAAAAATGACAAGGGAACCTCCACGTTCCACAAAATAACTTTTTCGATTACCGCTGGGGGCCAATGCCAGTTAAAGAAGCATCTGGAATGCCACCCTCAGAGACCCAATCATACTTCGATCCCAGCCGCATGATGCATACTCCGGTTCACTCTGTCACGCAACTCCTTGCCCGGCTTAAAATGAGGAACATATTTTCCCGTAAGAGCCACTGCGTCCCCGGTTTTGGGGTTCCGGCCAGTTCGCGGCGCGCGATAATGAAGAGAAAAGCTACCAAAGCCACGTATTTCTATACGCTCACCCAGAGATAGGGCGTCCGACATGGTGTCAAGCACCACCTTTACTGCCAGCTCTACATCCCTCACTGGCAATTGATCCAACCTCAACGCAATCCTTTCGATCAGTTCGGATTTGGTCATATGCCCTGCAACCCTTGTAAGTCATTGATTATTCTGGCGTAGGGCACCAATCATCTAATAGAAAGCCGGACTGGGCAACCCCAGTCCGGCTTTCGTATTACCCCAAGCATTTCACTTGAAGTTTTGAACGCTCAAAGATTATTAGTCTTTGTTGTTCATTTGTGCCTTGATCAGGTCACCGATAGTTGCGGGCTGAACAAGTTCAGACTGCTTCTTACCGTGATCTTTAACCGCTTGTTTCTCATCGTCCTGATCTTTGGCTTTGATAGACAAGCTGATCACGCGGTTCTTACGATCCACACTAGTGATCTTAGCTTCGACTTCCTCACCTTCCTTCAGGATGTTGCGGGCATCTTCAATCTTATCCCGACTGATTTCAGAAGCGCGCAAAATGCCTTCAACTTCATTCGCCAGGGTAATTACTGCCTGCTTAGCGTCAACTTCCTTCACAGTACCCATTACGATACTGCCGCGATCGCTGGTAGTAACGTAGTCGGAGAACGGATCGGACTCCAACTGCTTGATACCCAGGGAGATGCGCTCGCGCTCGGAATCGATACCCAGGATAACAGTCTCGATTTCGTCGCCTTTCTTGAACTTGCGAACAGCTTCTTCGCCAGCTTCATTCCAGGAGATATCGGACAGGTGTACCAGGCCGTCGATGCTACCGTCAAGACCGATGAAGATACCAAAGTCAGTGATAGACTTGATCTTACCGGAGATTTTGTCACCTTTAGCGAATTTACGCGCAAAGGCATCCCACGGATTTTCCTGGCACTGCTTGATACCCAAGGAGATACGACGACGCTCTTCGTCAATATCCAGAATCATCACCTCTACCTCGTCGCCCACCTGGACAACTTTGGACGGGTGAATATTCTTGTTGGTCCAATCCATTTCGGAAACGTGTACCAGACCTTCCACACCCTCTTCCAGCTCGGCGAAACAGCCGTAGTCGGTCAGGTTGGTTACAACCGCCTTCACGCGGCTGTTTTCCGGGTAACGCTGTTTGATGGATACCCAAGGATCTTCGCCCAGTTGCTTCAGGCCCAGGGATACACGGCTGCGCTCGCGGTCGAACTTCAGTACTTTTACTTCGATCTCGTCGCCAACGTTCACGATTTCGCTCGGATGCTTGATGCGCTTCCAGGCCATATCGGTGATGTGCAGCAGGCCGTCGATACCGCCCAGGTCTACGAAAGCACCGTAGTCGGTCAGGTTCTTCACGATACCCTTGACGCTCATACCTTCCTGCAAGCTTTCCAGCAGAGCTTCACGCTCTTCAGAAGTGGCAGCTTCCATAACGGCGCGACGGGAAACAACTACGTTGTTGCGCTTGGAGTCCAGCTTGATAACTTTGAACTCGAGCTCTTTACCTTCCAGGTGCGCGGTATCGCGAACCGGACGAACGTCAACCAAAGAGCCGGGCAGGAACGCACGGATATTGGCAACATCGACAGTAAAGCCACCCTTAACCTTGCCGCTGATAACACCCTTAACCACTTCGTCAGCTGCGTGAGCGGCGTCGAGGATTTTCCAGGCTTCAGCGCGCTTGGCTTTTTCACGGGACAGACGGGTTTCACCGAAACCGTCTTCAACAGCTTCCAGGGCAACCTGTACTTCGTCGCCCACCTGCAAATCAACTTCGCCTCGGTCGTTGGCAAACTGTGCAGCAGGGATAACGCCTTCAGACTTCAGGCCCGCGTGAACGGTTACCCAGTCTTTGTCTACGTCAATTACAACACCAGTGACGATAGCGCCCGGTGCCATTTCAACGCTTTTTAGGCTCTCTTCAAATAGATCAGCAAAGCTCTCGCTCATTACATTACCTATAGTGCTGGGTCCAGCCGCTGGTAACTTTAAAGTCTAGTCAACCGCCAGCCGCGACCCCAACCGCGCTGCCAGCACGCGGGTCGGATTACGACAGCGGCCGGGCGATTCTGGCTGATCCCGGCCGCTGTCGTTAGAAAATTGTGTGCCATTCCAGCTCTAGGATAAAACGCGATCCCGCACCAGAAGCAGTACTCTCTGAAGTACTTCGTCAATACCCACCCCAGTGCTATCAAGCTCAACCGCATCCTCGGCGGGAGCTAGGGGGGAGGCCGCTCTGTCCATATCCTGTGCATCTCGGGCACGGATGTCCTCCAGCAGGTCGCGGAGGCTAACAGAAACCCCCCTCTCCCGCAACTGAGTAAAACGCCTCCTGGCCCGCTCTTCTGCACTGGCAGTAAGGTAGATCTTGACTGGCGCGTCGGGAAATACAGTAGTTCCCATATCGCGACCATCCGCCACCAGCCCAGGCGCCTCGCGGAAATCTCTCTGGCGCTGCAATAGCGCTGCGCGCACACCAGGGATAGCAGCCACTTTCGAAGCCGCCATACCCACTCGCTCCATGCGGATATCAGCGGTGACATCACAGCCTTCCAGCCACACCTGCACTTGACCCACATCCAACGTAAAGCTTACATCCAGATCTTTGGCCAACCGGGTCAACAACTTATCGTTAGAAAGGTCAACTTCCTTGTTCAACGCGGCCAGAGCGGCTGCCCGGTAAAGTGCCCCGGAATCCAGCAAGACAAAGTCCAAACGATCGGCCAGCAGCTTCGCAATGGTGCCCTTACCCGAGCCACTTGGACCATCAATAGTAACTACCGGCGGCAGCCTGTTTGTATCACTCATATTCTTCTATACAACTCAACATATCTGGCAGTCGCACCCAATCGCCTGCAACCACCCCAGACTCAGTGCTTATATCACGCCAATTGCAATTTCAGGCCCACACCGGTTGCCAGCTCAGCAAAATTCGGGAATGACGTTGCCACATTAGCGCAGTGGAGGATGCGGATTGTATCCTTTGCACGCAACGATGCCACCGCAAAAGCCATAGCAATACGGTGATCACCCAAACTATCAACAGTACCACCGGCAAATACCCTCGCCGCCTCGGCACCCTGAATCACAATGCCATCCGCAGTTGCCCTGGCTGTCACCCCCAGCGCCACCATTCCATCCGCCATTGCCTGAATGCGATCACTCTCTTTGACCCGTAACTCTTCAGCTCCAGTCAGAACCGTCTCTCCCTGCGCACATGCGGCAGCTACAAACAGCGCGGGAAACTCATCTATTGCCAGAGGCACCTGCTCTTCCGGGATACGAATCCCTCTTAGCGGGGCATAGCGCACGCGAATATCCGCTACAGGTTCCCCACCCACTTCGCGAGTATTTAGCAATTCAATATCGCCCCCCATAGCACGCAGGATATTGATAACACCATCCCGGGTCGGATTAATCCCCACATGCTCGAGTACGATATCCGAGCCGGGAGAAATCGACGCAGCCACCATAAAGAAAGCCGCGGAAGAAATATCTGCGGGCACATCGATACGACAGGATTTCAGCGCTCCGTTACCATCCAAAGCGGCCTCGGGACCATCTCGACTTACCGCATAACCGAACCCTTGCAGCATACGCTCAGTATGATCGCGGGTCGGCGCAGGCTCCACAGTAGAGGTTCGACCTTCCGCATACAGCCCGGCCAGCAACACTGCAGATTTCACTTGGGCACTGGCCATTGGCAAGGGATAGTGAAGCCCTTTCATCGGACTCCCCCCTTTAATAATGAGCGGCGGCCGGCCCTCCGGGCCGGTTTCTATATTTGCACCCATATCCCGCAGTGGATTCGCCACTCTATTCATCGGGCGCTTAGACAGCGACTCATCGCCAGTCAAGGTTACATCAAAACGTTGGCCAGCAAGCAAGCCCGCCAGAAGGCGCATTGAAGTACCAGAATTTCCCAGATACAAGGGCCCAGACGGTGCCTTTAACCCCCTCAAGCCCACACCATGAATAACAACCCGGCCATTGTCAGGCCCCTCGATAACCACCCCCATATCGCGGAATGCCTGCAGGGTTGCCAGCGCATCCTCTCCTTCCAGAAAGCCCTCCACTTCGGTAACGCCTTCAGCCAGGGAGCCCAACATGATTGAACGGTGCGACATGGACTTATCTCCAGGCACTCGCAATTTGCCGTTAACAGCGTTCGCCGGCTGCGCGATAAAAGTTATTTCCTGTGCTTGCATAGAATCTGAATACGCTTGTTTCGCCAACATTTTTGTAAAGTAATCCCGGGCCGCCTTGGCTCGGGTAAACACGCCCATCAACGCCCCGCTATCACCCGCGGCAATAGCGCCACGAAGAGAGGAGAGATTCAGACTGTAAAGGTCTATCGCTTTTAAGATAGCCTCGCGGTTAGCCAGCATAATATCTCGCCACATCACCGGGTCGCTGGAGGCGATCCGGGTAAAATCGCGAAAACCACCGGCGGCGTAACGGAAGATATTCTCGTTTTCCGCATCGTGAGCCAGGGTGTCTACGAGGCTAAATGCAATAACATGGGGAAGATGGCTAGTCGCTGCCAATACCTCGTCATGCTCTTCCACTGGCATTTTCAGCACCTCGGCACCCACCGCCTGCCACACTTGCTCTACCCGTCGCAAATGGTCAACACCCGTATCCTCGAGCGGTGTCAGGATAATGCGATGATCTCGATATAGATCATCTCTCGCAGCCGTCACACCACTCCTTTCCGACCCCGCAATCGGGTGGCCCGGCACCAGGAAACTGGGTACGCCACCCCACACGGCTTCTGCCGCCCTCACCACACTACCCTTGACACTGGCGCCATCTGTAACTGTAACACCAGCCGGTAGATACCTTTTAAGCTGGACAAATACGGACTCGACAGCCAGCGTGGGTACCGCAACAAAAACCAGATCCCCCGGCTCCAGCTGCGGCAACACCTCCTCAAGACAAACGCTAGCCCGGTCGACTATTCCCAGTCTTTTGGCTTCATCACACGTATTCCGACCAGAAGTGACACCGATCACCTCGCGGCAGGCTCTCGCAGCCTTTAGTGCGAGCGCAAAGCTGCCGCCAATAAGACCGACTCCGACAACAAGCAGCCGACCAATTTTTGCCTGCTGCATCACAGAACACCGCGAGGATAGGAACCGAGCACCTTCAAATCTGACGCACCGTCACCAACTTCTTTTAGAGCCTCCGCGACCCCACTGGTATCGCGGTGCCCGGTGAAATCGATAAAGAACACGTAGGTCCAATTGCCCGACTGTGACGGACGGGTTTCCACTCTGGTCAAATCAACACCATAGCGGCGAAATGGCTCCAGAAGATCATGCAAAGCGCCGGGCTCGTTGCGCATGGAGACCATTAGCGAGGTCTTATCATCACCACTCTCGGGAACTTGCTGTGTCCCGATTATCAGAAAGCGCGTGGAGTTATCCGGACGATCCTCAATCTTTTCCGATAATACTTTCAGTCCATATAAGTCCGCCGCCATATCACCGGCAATAGCCGCGGCATTCCACTCACCTTTGACGCGTTTGGCCGCATCAGCATTGCTGGAAACTGCCACACGCTCCACGTTGGGGTAATGAGCATCGAGCCATTTGCGGCACTGCGCGAGACTCTGCGCATGGGAATAAATTCGGGTGATCGACTCCGGCCGGGTCACATCTGAAATCATCAAGTGGTGATGGATACGTAACTCCACCTCTCCACAGATACTCAGATTGGAATTCATAAAATTATCCAGGGTGTGGTTGATCACACCCTCAGTAGAATTCTCCACCGGCACAACACCGTAGCTCACCGCACCGGCTTCAACTTCACGAAACACCTCATCAATAACCGCAAGAGGACGGCTTTTGGCAGAGTTGCCGAAGTGCTTTAAAGCGGCCTGTTGGGTGAAAGTGCCCTCAGGTCCCAGGTAAGCCACCTTAACTGGCTCCTCCAGAGCGAGGCAGGCGGACATGATCTCGCGGAACAGTCTTGCCATCTCTTCATCAGTCAATGGGCCCGAGTTGCGCTCCATGGCTCGACGTAATACCTGCGCCTCACGCTCGGGCCGGTAATACAATGCATCCTCGCCGGTTGCCTTTTTCACCTTTGCAACTTTCAGTGCACAGCTGGCTCGCTCGCTAATAAGATTTGCGATCTCAGCGTCGATATTGTCAATACGATTGCGCAGCTCCAACAATTGCTGGTCGCCACTTACAGTTTCCTCTGTCATCCGCCTATCTGCTTTCCTATGGATTCATCAAGTGTGTCTTTCGCTCACTAACCCCAGCGAGCCTCAAAGTCCGCCATAAATACCACCAGCGCCTCCACCGCCTCCAACGGAACCGCGTTATACAGCGATGCTCTCATACCGCCGACAGAACGATGCCCCTTCAAACTCAACAGCCCGGCCGCTTCAGATTCCTCCAGAAATTTCTTATCCAGGTCAGCATCAGCGAGCACAAAGGGCACATTCATACGCGAACGACTGCCCTTCTCCACTGGGCTGGAAAAAAAGCTGCTGCTATCCAAGAAGCCGTAAAGCATTTTGGATTTTATATCGGCTTGCTTTTCCATAGCCTCAACGCCACCTTGAGTCTTGAGCCACTGGAATACCAGACCGGACAAGTACCAGGCAAAAGTGGGCGGCGTGTTATCCATGGAGCCGGCATCTGCCGCCACCTTCCAGCTCAAGCTGCGAGGGATATTGTCCATAGCCCGATCCAACAGGTCCTCACGTACCAGAGCTACGGCAATACCGGAAGGACCAATATTTTTTTGCGCACCGGCGTAGATCACACCAAATTTTTCCACCGCGATCGGTTGCGACAAAATAGTAGAGGACATATCGACCACCAGAGGACAATCCACTTCCGGCACATAGTCGAACTCCACCCCCCCGATTGTTTCATTGGATGTGTAGTGCAGGTAAGCCGCATCCCGGCTCGGCTTCCAGCTGTCCGCAGCGGGCGCGTAACTGAAATTGCGGTCTTCACTGGAGGCAACTATTTGCGCCTCACCATACCGACGCGTTTCTTTTATAGCTTTTGCTGCCCAGTGGCCAGTATGGATAAAGTCAGCTTTCTTTGACCCCACACCAAAAAGATTCCACGGTACAGCACTGAACTGACCGGTGGCGCCCCCCTGCAAAAACAAGACTTTGTAGTTACTCGGCACTCGAAGCAGGTCACGCAAATCCTGTTCCGCCCGTTCGGCCACCGCCACAAACTCAGGCGAACGGTGGCTGACCTCCATTACTGAACAACCCAGACCACGCCAATCAAGCAACTCCCGCTGCGCCTGCTCCAGCACCGGCTGCGGCAATGCGGCAGGGCCGGCACAGAAATTAAACTTTCTCATGACCTAACTTCCACAAAACATAAATGGTTTCAAATACAACTAGATATGCCGACGCAAAAACCGCCCTTGAGAGAGACAGATATCACGCCTTCAGGCATTTTTTAGGGCGCCAAAGGCAAAAAAGGCCGCGATAAACGCAGCCTTTCTTAGTGGTACCGGGGGGTGGATCACTCCTCCCCACCCTCTTCTTCACCGCCACCTTCGGTCTCCTCGATGCGCCCCAGGCCGACAAGTTTTTCGCCGCTTTTGAGGCGAATCACCCGTACACCCTGAGTATTGCGCCCCAGAACGGAAACTTCATCAACGCGGGTGCGTACCAGAGTACCCTGATCAGAGATCAGCATCATCTCCTCACCCGGGCGGACCTGACATGCCCCTACCAGGGAACCATTGCGATCGCTTTCAGCAATGGCGATCACACCCTGGGTACCACGACCCTTAGTGGGGAATTCGTTAATGGCCGTGCGCTTGCCATAACCATTTTCAGTGGCGACCATCACCGAGCTACCCTCTTCAGGGATAACCATAGCGATAACCTGCTGACCTTCCTGCATACGAATACCACGCACCCCACGAGAAACGCGGCCCATGGAACGCACATTCGATTCAGAGAAGCGCGCCGCCTTACCAGCGCTGGTAAATAGGGCCACATCGCGTTCACCATCAGTAATGGCGGTAGCAACCAGACGATCCCCCTCTTCCAACTCAATCGCACGCAATCCCACAGTACGCGGGCGAGCAAAGGCGGTCAGCGGGGTCTTCTTAACAGTGCCGTTGGCCGTGGCAAAGAAAATAAAGTGATTTTCATCGTATTCAGACACCGGCATCATGCTACTAATGCGCTCACCCTCTTCTAGGGGCAGCATATTGACCATTGGGCGGCCGCGTGAGGCTCGGCCCGCAGTCGGCACTTCATAGACTTTGAGCCAGTACACCTTACCTTTGTTAGAGAAACACAAAATGGTGTCGTGGGAATTGGCAATCAGCAAATGCTCGACAAAGTCTTCATCTTTCACCTGAGTTGCTGACTTACCCATGCCACCACGGCGCTGGGCCTGGTAGTCAGCCAGCGGCTGGCTCTTGGTATAGCCACCGTGAGAGATAGTGACAACCTTATCTTCCGGGGTAATCAAGTCTTCTACGGTGAGATCCTGACGGGACGCTACGATATCGGTGCGACGTTCATCATTGAAGTCTTTGGACAGATGCTCCAGCTCCTCCCGAATGACTTCCATCAACCGCTCGAAGCTACCGAGGATATGAAGGTATTCAGCGATCTGCTCCAAGCGGTCCTGATATTCCGCCAGTAATTTATCATGCTCCATACCCGTCAAACGATGCAGACGAAGCTCAAGAATCGCCTGGGCCTGAGCGGGAGAGAGATAATAGGCGCCATCATCACGCAAACCGAATTCTTTTGGCAGGTCATCCGGGCGACAGGCATCGGCACCAGCACGCTCCAGGAACTGCTCTACACTACCCACTGGCCAACCCTTAGCCAATAATGCCTCACGGGCATCCGCCGGTGTGGAGGAGGATTTGATCAGTTCGATGACCGGATCAATATTGGCGATGGCGATAGCCAGGCCTTCCAATATGTGGCCGCGTTCGCGCGCTTTACGCAATAGGTAAACGGTACGACGGGTAACCACTTCCTGACGGTGACGCACAAAGTGTTCAAGCAGCTCTTTGAGGTTCAGGACCTTGGGCTGGCCGTCTACCAGGGCGACAATATTGATGCCAAACACACTTTCCAGCTGAGTCTGGGAATAGAGGTTATTAAGAACCACATCACCCAGCTCACCGCGTTTCAGCTCAATCACCACGCGCAAGCCATCTTTATCGGACTCGTCCCGCAGCTCGGAGATACCCTCGATTTTTTTCTCTTTCACCAGCTCGGCAATACGCTCGATCAGGCGCGACTTATTCAGCTGGAAGGGAATCTCAGTGATAATGATGGTCTCGCGATTAGTCTTATCATCGCGAATAACATCTGCCTTGGCACGAACATAAATACGCCCGCGGCCAGTACGATAGGCCATCAAAATACCAGCGCGGCCATTGATGGTAGCGCCGGTGGGGAAATCGGGTCCGGGAATATATTCCATCAAATCATCGACGGACAACTCGGAATTATCGATCAATGCCAAGCAGGCTTTGATCACTTCACCCAGGTTATGGGGGGGGATATTGGTGGCCATTCCCACCGCGATACCAGACGAGCCATTGACCAACAAATTCGGCACGCGTGAGGGCAACACCTCGGGCATCTGCTCGGAACCATCATAGTTATCAACAAAGTTGACGGTTTCCTTATCGAGATCGGACAGTAGCTCGTGAGCCAGCTTATCCATTCGGATCTCGGTATAACGCATGGCGGCCGGGCTATCGCCGTCGATAGAGCCGAAGTTACCCTGGCCATCCACCAGGGTGTAGCGCATAGAGAAAGGCTGGGCCATGCGCACAATAGTGTCGTAGACCGCAGAATCTCCATGCGGGTGATATTTACCGATCACATCGCCAACGACACGGGCTGACTTCTTGTAGGATTTGTTCCAGTCGTTTTTAAGCTCGCTCATGGCATAGAGCACACGACGGTGTACCGGTTTGAGGCCATCGCGTACATCCGGCAGTGCGCGCCCGACTATCACGCTCATGGCATAGTCGAGATATGACTGCTTGAGCTCTTCCTCGATATTAATCGGAGAGATTTCTTTGGCTAATTCGCCCATGGCTTACGACGTTCCTTTTTATAGCGCGGGCGTACGTACTATGCCCGGATAAGCGGGCGATTCTACCATAGTTTGAGATCTTTGGAGGCGTCCTGCCCCGAGAGTTAAAACAGCGTGGCCGCCCTGGTTGTCGCCCCCAAGGTCTACCGCTAAAGTAGAGCTTCCCCCTATACCAGCAGCCAGATAAGCACTTATGCAACAAACTGTCGACACCCTAATTCACGCACGCTGGATCATTCCTGTCGTACCCGAACAAAAGGTGTATGAAAATTGTTCGCTCGCTATTGAACAGGGAAAGATCTCAGCCCTGGTTCCCACCACAGAGGCCGCCATTCGCTTCAAGGCAAAACATGAAGTGGAGTTAGGCAAGCACGCGATAATCCCGGGACTCATTAACACCCACAACCATGCGCCGATGACATTGCTGCGCGGATTTGCAGATGACCGCCCCCTGCAAGAATGGCTTGAGCAGTATATCTGGCCAACCGAACAGCGCTGGGTAGGGCCACAATTTGCTGCTGATGGCAGTCGTCAAGCGATCGCGGAAATGCTCCGCTCAGGCACAACAACATTCTCCGACCAATATTTCTTCCCTGAAGCTGTCGCCATTGCGGCGAGAGAAAGCGGTATCAGAGCCCATATTGCCTTCCCTGTGCTGGATGCCCCGACGCCCTGGAGTCGCGATAGCGACGAAGCCCTGCGCAAGGGGCTTGCCCTGCGCGACGACTACAGGGCACACGATAGAATCGAGGTGGTCTTCGCACCACACGCGCCGTATACCGTTGGTGATAAAACCCTGGAGAAAATTGCGGTGTGCTCTGCAGAGGCACAAATTCCGATGCAAATGCACCTTCACGAGACCCACGCCGAAGTCGAACATGCTCTCGCGCTAACCGGTGAACGTCCCATCGAGCGCTTGTCGCGCCTTGGCCTACTGGGCCCCCAGACCCTCTGTGTACATATGGTGGCCACCAATCAGCGGGACATTGAGCTCCTCCAATTAACTGGAGCCCACGTCTCTCACTGTCCGACCTCTAACCTCAAACTCGCCTCCGGCTTTTGCCCCACGTATGAAATGCTGGAAGCTGGTATCAATGTCTCCCTGGGCACCGACGGCGCAGCGAGCAATAACACTCAGGATCTATTTTCCGAAGCCAACACCGCTGCACTATTGGCAAAAGCCGTCAGCGGCAAAGCAACAGCCCTGCCCGCACACCAGGTCCTCAGCATGGCAACCCTCAATGGTGCCAAGGCCCTTGGGATCGACGGTGTAACGGGAAGCCTTGAAGTGGGAAAAAGTGCTGACATTACCGCAATCAATCTGGGCGGTCTGGAGCAGCAGCCACTACACGATCCCATGTCCCAGCTGATTTATGCCAACGGAGGACATAACGTCAGCGATGTCTGGGTTGCCGGCCGGCAACTACTAAAAGGCCGCAAACTGCAGACCCTCAATGAGACAGAGGTAATCCAGCGAGCACAAGTATGGCGTGATAGAATCACCGGCAATTCACGCTAGACAAAACCTTATCCCCGGCCCTTTTAGTGGAGCATGCCGGTTACGAGCGACAGAGTTTGCAGAGAAGTCCATGAGTAATGTAGATCCCTCGGAAATCGCCAAATTTGAGCAACTCGCCAGCCGATGGTGGGACAAGGAAGGCGAGTTCAAACCACTGCACGAGATCAACCCATTGCGTGCAAATTATATTGACGGGTATGCCCCAGTTGCCGGTAAAAAACTCCTTGATGTCGGATGTGGCGGCGGCATCCTAACCGAAACCATGGCCCAAAGAGGTGCCGACGTTACCGGCATTGATCTCGGTGAAGCACCACTGAACGTAGCCAAGTTACACGCCCTGGAATCAGGCGCACAGGTAACATATCGCAAGGTAGCCGTGGAAGAACTCGCCGAAGAGGTCCCGGCAAGCTTCGATATTGTTACCTGCCTGGAAATGTTAGAGCACGTACCAGATCCATCCTCAGTCATTCGCGCTTGCGCGAAGCTGGTTAAGCCGGGTGGCAAGCTCTTTTTCTCCACCATTAACAGAACGGCAAAAGGCTGGCTATTTGCCGTAGTCGGGGCTGAATATGTCCTACGCTTATTGCCCAAAGGCACGCACGAGTACAGTAAATTTATACGCCCTTCAGAAATGGGCACCTGGCTGCGTGACGAATCCCTAGAAGTTCATGATATTACCGGCATGACCTACAACCCAGTTACCCGCAGCTACAAACTGAGCTCCCGGGATGTGGACGTCAACTACTTGATGTCTGCCAGCAAACCAGTGTAAGCGAGCCGCAAATATGAAAGCCGTTTTATTTGATCTGGATGGTACGCTCCTCGATACAGCACCAGACTTTATTGTTGTACTCAATCACTTGCGGCAGCAGGAGCAGCTACCGCCACTGCCTGCAGACATAATTCGCGGGACGGTTTCCAATGGCTCAAGGGCGTTAATCACACTGGGATTTAATAAAGAGGAAAGTGATCCGGCGTTCCCCGGGCTACTACAAAGGCTACTGGACCTTTACCTCGCAAATCTGGCTGAAAAAACAACGCCTTTTCCCGGCATTGAAAACCTCCTCGACAACCTTGTCGAAAACAGCCTTCCCTGGGGCATCGTCACTAATAAGCCAGTAGCGTACACGACACCTTTAATGGAGGCCTTTACCCACCTGCCTCCAGCCTCTACGGTTATTTGCCCCGACCATGTCAGTAAATCCAAACCCGACCCAGAACCCTTGCTTCTCGCCTGTGATCATATTGGATGTGCGCCGTCTGAGGCCATTTACATTGGGGACCATAAGCGCGATATCATGGCCGGACAAAGGGCAGGTATGCCAACCATCGCCTGCGGATATGGATATATTGATTCAGCCGACAACCCCGCCGACTGGGGAGCCGATCATCTGGTGAATTCCGCCGATGAAATTTGGCCCCTGCTCCAGCAGCATTATTTTTAAAACTTGAAGCAGCACCGGGCATTAATTCCCGGCGAAAGTATCAGGATATTTCATGTCAGAATTTGTTGGCGCTTACCAAGCACCCTCCGACCTCCTAAAAAACAAAATCATCCTTATTACCGGTGCCGGCGATGGCATCGGTAAAACAGCCGCAAAAACTTTTGCCGCCCACGGCGCCACGGTTGTTCTGCTCGGCCGCACAACGCCCAAGCTAGAGGCCGTCTATGACGAAATAGAGACTGCCGGTGGCCCGCAACCTGCGATTTTCCCAATGGATCTTAGCGGAGCCCAAATAGAGGATTTTGAGAGCCTGGCGGAAGCCGTTCGCACAGAATTCGGCCGGCTGGACGGGCTACTACACAACGCCGGCCTACTCGGCCAGCGCACCCCCATCGGCAATTACAACTTCAGCGCCTGGCAACAGGTCATGCAGGTCAATGTGAACGCAGCCTTTGGCCTGACAAAAGCAATGCTGCCACTGTTAGAGGAATCTGAAGCTGGCTCTATTATCTTTACCAGCTCCAGTGTCGGTACCAAAGGAAAGGCCTACTGGGGCGCCTATTCGGTTTCAAAGTTTGCTACCGAGGGGCTGATGCAGATACTTGCCGATGAGTTGGAAGGCGTATCCAGTATCAGGGTAAACACTCTAAATCCAGGGGCGACCCGAACATCTATGCGAGCGACCGCTTATCCGGCAGAAAACCCAAAAGCCGTCACCACACCGGAAGAAATCATGCCCACTTATCTCTACTTAATGGGCGATGACAGTAAAGGCGAAAGCGGCAAACACTTTAGCGCACAACAACGCTGAGACCCCACAGCCATCCAGTAAGTGCCCGGAGATATATTCGGGTACTTACGACTTAAAGAGCGACCTATTCACCAAAGCCTTTCTCATCGAGCTTCTGGGACTCACCCTTGGATGGCATATGCTCGGGCACATCGGCAAACACATCGCCATCAAAACCCGTCATGTCTGAATCATCGAACAACTCCGCATCCTGCGCATCACCAGAGTATTGACTGTAATCTACAGAGCGGTCATCGCTTTCACTTAATGCCACACTTCTGGCGTGGGCATTCGCGTCGTCAAATACGATGAGGTTCAATCCCTCGCAAGATAGATACCCTATTACAACAGCAAATAGCGCTGCGGGAGTCACAAACCCTTTCATTTTCTACCCCTGGATAGTGTAATTTTATGATTCTATGCGAACTAATAAATTCAACCTTCGAGCCCCTTGGCCGTCGCATTCAACTTAAAACCGACCAATATCGACGGCAGCGCGTCACCTACCGCCAATTAATCTCAACCTGAATAGTCGCTTAACACTTAAATTCTTTCATGTTGGCACCGCGAAAAGTGTGAGCCTCCTCTCAATTCTATTTGTCCACATTACACATGTGAGGCAGAATAAAGCTCATAATTAGCAAATAAGTCGATATCCTGAACTATGAAAGCGCCTATTATTTTCGCCTTGTTAGCACTTTCGTCACCCTTAGTGTTTGCAGACTCACTGACAAGTCAAGTGAAAGCTTGCTCCGCTATTCAATCAAAAGAGAGTCGCCTTCTATGTTATGACCAAGCCGCCAGTTCTTTGGAGCAACTAGCGGTAGAAGGTTTTGGCCAGGAACAAAAACGTATCGCCCAGGAAGCTCCCGAGCACATCGAAGCCCGAATAGTAACGATTCAAACGGGTGCGCATGACAAGCAGTTTATATCTTTAGATAATGGTCAGCTATGGAAGCAAAATGATTCGAGTCGGATACACTGGAAAGCTGGTGATCTCGTAGTGGTAGAGCGGGCGCTATTTGGCTCCTTTTTTATGAAACCTCTTGAGGGTGGAAAAAAACTGCGTGTAAAACGAGTCAAATAGTATCGCCCTTACTTGGCGGGCTAAGCCTAACCCGCCATTCTCACATCTGCATCTCTTCTCCCCCCACTACCTCGGGGACACCCCCGCCAGTCACACTTAATACAGGCGCTTTCTTCAACACTCACCTATAGTAAAAAGGAATAGGCGCCATCAACGCCTAGGGAGACCCATCAGAGCATATCGTTCACAGCCAACAAAAGGTTTAAGCACTTGTCCCGAGAAAATTTTTACTCAAGGGATGAAGAATGGCTGAAGGATACAGGCGAACACCTCTCCGACACCTCTCAGAATGCGGACGAGCCCGACCACACGGTTGCGCAAGGCCCCGATGTCGAAGAGATCCATTCACCGAGTGACTCTCTGACCGAGAGTAGCAGTACACCTATGCAAAGCTACCTCAAGCATTTGTACAGGCTTGAACTGCTAACCCCTGAAGAGGAGCACAGCACCACACGCCTACTGAGAGACCTGGAAGATAAATTAATCTCCAACCTCCAAGGTAGCGGCACCACACTGGTCCAACTGCGCAGCGAAGGCGTGGAGCAACGGGGCAGTACCGGGGCCTATGATCATGGGTTAATTATTGCTCACACGGAAATTTTGCTATCCAGCGAAATTCTCGATAGACGCAATCGCAGCCGATTGATCGGGCTACTCAAACGCTTCCAAAAACAGCGAAAAAAGTTAATTCAATGCAATCTGCGCCTGGTAATCGCTATTGCCAAACGCTTTCGCAACCCTTCTGTCCCCTTTATCGACCTGATACAAGAGGGCAATGTAGGGTTAATGAAAGCGATCGAGCGCTTCAAACCACAAATGGGCTACCGTTTCTCAACCTATGCCTACTGGTGGATTCAACAGGAGATCCAACTCGCGCTGCGCCGCAATGAGGACCTGGTACGACAACCAGCCAATGTTCAGGATGACCTTAGAGCAATTTACAGGGCCATAGGTGAATTGCGAGCCCAGGGTCAACCTGCATCCGATGAAAATCTGGCTCGCCATACCAATCTGGAAATAGAAAGAGTTCAGAGCCTTTTAAAATTGCCAGGCCCAACCGGATCATTAGATGACCCAGTGGCAGATGACCAAAGCAGCACTCGTCTGGATTACGCTCCCGCAGACGAGGTTTACAATACCGATGAGCTTGTCACAAGCCAGGAGCTTGCAGAGCGTTTGCGCGAAGCGGTCGCACGCTTACCTGCACGGCAAAGAACCGTATTAAACCTGCGCTATGGACTGATTTCCGACAGGGACTGTTCTTTCCGGGTTATTGGTGAGCAGCTGGGGCTGAGTCAAGAGCGCGCACGACAACTGCATTCCGACGCCCTTCGGCAGCTAAAGCGGCAATGGCGCTGAAAAAAGGAAGAAGTCGATGGCAAGCCTCCCCGCTAACACTTGCCATCGATACCTTTCCCTCTAGTCTTAAGAAAGCTCAATTAGTAAACACCCGCGAAGCTATGTGTAAATCAGTGGTTTTTAACACGAGCGGCAGCACCCTTAAATGTTGCGCGCTTTTTTTTGCCTGTGGACTTTTGATATCCCCCACCACTTCTGCAGAATCGGAGCTTATTGCTAGCGCCGGCAAAGGACTGGGAACTGAGCTGATGCAATATCGCTCCATCTCAACCGCAGAAATGGCAGGCGTTAGTTATTCTTATTTACTCGCTTCATTCGAAATTGCCAACAACCTCTGGCAATGGTGGGGACAAGGCAGCTACTCCTACATGAGGATAAAGCACCGCAACGAAAGTCAGCAGCAAAATATTCTTGAAATTAAACCCGTATTGCGTTGGTACCCTCGCAATGAGCCCCTCGGTGGGTTTGGCGAGGCTGGGGTAGGAGCCTCTTATTTGAGCCAAAAGCACTTCGGCGATATCGAGTTGAGTACAAAACTTAATTTTGCACTGCATTTTGCCCTAGGGTATCGCTTCTCTGGTGGCCATACTCTATCTTTACGTTACAGTCACTTTTCCAACGCTAGGACCAACACCCCCAACCCCGGTTTCGATTTCGCGTCTTTAAATGGACACATTAATTTTTAATGACAACCCTCTTTCTCAAAAAAAGAATATTTCTAAACACCTAATCGGGCCTTTTGTTATCTAAAATTTTTTGGAAAAAATCTATCGCTTTCGCTGCTGCCGCAGAGTAACTAAGGTCAAAAAAGCTGGCCGTACCAGGCTTATCCATAAGACTTAAACTTGACTCCACCAAAGCGTTTATATCACCCCGCCCTACCAGACCTTCAGGAAAACACTGCTGCAAAATTTCTCCCGCACACCCATCTGGATAGGCTATAACAGGTCGCCCCATCACCAACGCCTCTCTGGCGAATTTTCCACTAGCATCCAACTCCCCGGAAAGATGAAAAACCAGCTGAGAAGTTGCATATAGCTCGCGCATATCACCGCGCTTACCGAGAAAGGTGACGCGACCTCCCAAATTGAGGGTTTGCGCCATGGATTCCAACTTTTGCAGGTAACGCAGATTGTTAACGGCAACTTCCCCCACAATCACTCCGTGAATATCATCTCTGTGCTCTGCAGCCTTCGCCAGCATGTGTAAAAAAGCCTCCTGGCCACCACTCGATGAAATCTCTCCCGGCAACAACCACCAGCTCTTCCCCTCAAGCTGAGGATAACTATTAAGGAGCTTCAACTGCCACTGGCTCGCTACGGGTTTTTCGCTGTCAAACTCTCGAATGTTGACACCGCGATAGATAATATCTATCGACTTTTCGTGATAGCTGGATAGAGATTCTTTCAACTGCTTAGCAACACCGCAAGAGGTTGCAATAACCCCATCTCCCTGCGCCAAGCCTTTATTGAAGTAACTACGTGAAAAATATTGATCTACCAAAGGCACCAACTTGGGGCGGTGAGTCGCAGGCTCACGCCGCAGTGCACGCCACGCCAGAAAGGCGGGTAAACGACCATGGGTATGAACAATATCTGGTTGCAAATCTTTTAGCAGCCCCCTTAAACGGGGCACATGACGCAGAGACCACACCGACTCTCTCGCCATAGGGAATTCTATATGTTCACTGCCGTGCAAACGAAGACGAGCTTCCAGCGGCCCACCAGCAGAGATCACCAGAGACTCGTGTCCACGTCTATTCAGTTCATTCGCAAACTCAAGGGCTACGGTGGCCGTAACTCCAGGCTTCAGTGCGGGCAAAAATTGTACAACCTTCAATGTGATTTCCGTGACAGTAAAACAATTCACTATTTTGACGCCCTGACATGAAATTTCCCAGTGAATCATCACTAATACAATCACTAACCCATAAAGCTGACGAATTCAGCAGATTCGATCCAGAGTCTGTCGTTACCGATGGCGCCACAAAATGTTAATGATAGTATTCGTTAAAGCACACACAATCAGGGACTTGAAAATGCTGCACCGACCGATAAATTACTTGCTGGCCGTTACTCTGTTTTTACTGGCTGCGGTGGCAACCGCTGCGGAAACCGACAGAGGGGTCTTCTGGAAAGCAACGAAGGAGGGGAAAAACGTATATCTATTGGGCTCTATCCACCTGGCTACGGAGGATTTCTACCCTATCCGCTCAAAAATTGAGCAAGCCTACTCCGGTAGTGATGCCATTGCGGTGGAGGCAGATATTCTCGCTGCCGAAGGCGACAGCCGTTTACAGCAAAAAATTATGATGGAGTCCATTTACCAGGATGGACGGACCTTGAAAGATGAACTTCCCACCAATCTCTACACTCAACTCCAGGCATGGATGCACAAGCGCAATATGCCAGAGGCAATGTTTATCCGGCAGCGTCCTGCCATCGCCATGATATCCATGAGCATGATCGAAATGCAGGCACACGGTCTCAATCCTGAACTGGGAATAGACCGCCATTTTTTACAAAAAGCAAAGAAAGATGGAAAGCCAGTCCTTGAGCTGGAAGGTGTTCTGCAACAGTTTCAATTACTCAATGGCCTGGAAAATCCGGCATTGATGTTTCAGCAGACCCTGGAACAAATCGAAGACATCTCGTCCTTTTTACCTAAATTAACTCACGCATGGAAAGCGGGAGATATAAACACATTAAACCGCCTGATCATCCAAGATGGGCTGCGTGAAAATCCAGAATACAAATCACTCTACGACAAACTATTTTTTGAGCGCAATGCGAAAATGGCGGAGAAAATTACTTTAAACGGACCAAATTACAACTCCCTATTCGTAATTGTCGGGGCCGGTCATCTCGTTGGTGAGCGCAGTGTTGTTGATTTCCTAAAAAGCAGCGGCTATAAGTTAGAACGCCTGTAAAACAGGCCCTATCTTGTCACCATCTTTTGGCGCAGTTTCTCTGCGCCACCCCACTTCTAAAACAATCAACCGCTTCAGCCGCCCCTATTGCTAAACTCGAATAGCAATTTTCCTGTAACTAATAACAGTCCTCAACATGAGGCGTCCCATGAAACGCTGGGGAGCATACTGTGTCATATCAAACTTTATTTTCGCTGGCCTTGTCATCGCGGATGAAGCAGAAACAAAAGGGGGGCTAAAAATCGTCTCCGACGATGGGAACTTCTCTGCCGAACTCGGCGGCCGAATACATTTTGACACCTATATTTTTGACAAAGATTTAAAGGACCCGGTTAACACAACGGACTTTCGACGCGCCCGATTGTCTATGAAAGGAAAACTCTGGAAGTGGGAATATAAACTTGAACGGGACTTTGCCAGTGATGGCACCGGTGGACTACGTGACGTATATCTAGCCACAAAGTTTTTTAATGGGAAGCTTACCATCGGTAACTTTAAGCCCAGCCGGTCAATCAACGAACTTACCAGCTCCAACGAGATAATCTTAATGGAGTATGCATTCACCAGCGCCGCCGGTATTTATGATGGCCGCGGGCGGCAACAAGGGATAGGTTGGCGCACACACTGGAGCTGCCATACACTGGGATTGAACCTCTTTAATTTGCGTAATCCGGGCGACCCTCGCAACTCCGGTTTTGGAGCAGCGGCTCGCTTAACCTGGGCCCCGATTAATGACGATAACTCCACCGTGCACCTGGGAGTATCCCGCAGTTTTGAAAAGGCGAATCAAGCTTCCCTAGATATTATCGCCGAAGTTGCCTATGCCGGTCGACGCGGACCGGACCAGCTTATCGCTATCTCTCCAGGGGGATCCGAGTATTTTTTTGGCGAATTTGGTGATGATGAGTTTTTTCTGGGGGACTCTGGGGGCAGAGTGAATATAACCGGCTTCGAACTGGCGGCCACTTACGGCCCCTTATTTGGTCAAGCCGAATACGCCTTCGGTCACTTTACTGGGGGCCTATACCTCTCCGAACTGATCTTTGAAGAACTCTATGGGGCACCGCCCAATTTTTTCTGCGACCCAATTACAGGTTGCTTTATTGGGGGCCAGGATGTCCACGCCTGGTACATAATGGGCAGCTGGGCAATCACTGGCCAACACAAACCCTACGACGCCAAAACTGGCATTTTTAAATCTATCAAACCCTCACCTCCGGAGGGTGCCTGGGAAATCGCCGCAAGGTACAACACCATCGAAAACCGGGACTTTCGCCAGTTGAGGGCCAGTAATTTCACCTTCGGGGTTAATTATTATTTTAATCCCAAAGTCCGGGTAATGATGAACATCACCTTGGGAGACGACGACTTTACCGGCGATAAAACCAATCAATTCGCGGTACGCCTACAAGGCGCATGGTAGCTATCTACCCTAATTGGCAAACGACCCAGACAGGAGAACCAGAACCGCTTGCTCAACCAGAAATTAACCTACCTGCTGCACCTTAGTGGGATCAAAAATTTCCACCTCGGTAGACAACTTAGTCTCACGGACCGGGTTTTCAAAAAGATTCAGAGCTATATCGCGCTGCTCTTTCGCTTTCATTACATTTTCCTCTTTCACTGGTCCATAGCCACGGATGCTATCGGGGTACTGAAGTAGCTCGACAGCAGCCTGATGATTTTGCGTATTTAATTGGCCCAGGACTTTTTTTACCAGCGCTTCGTACTCGGCAATCAACGTCCGCTCCATTTTCCGCTCGGCGGTATAACCAAAAATATCAAATACCGTTCCGCGTAGGAATTTCAGTTTTGCCAAAAAACCAAAGGCTCTATGCATCCAGCCACCAAACTTCATCTTTCGGGGCCGCCCGAGGCCTTTGTCAAACCGGGCCAACAGCGGTGGGGCCAGATTGAACTCCAAAGTGAAGTCTCCGCTAAAATTCTCCTCCAGTGCCTGGGTAAAGCGACTGTCGGTATACAGGCGCGCTACCTCATACTCATCTTTGTACGCCAGCAGCTTCGCGTAGTTCCGGGCAACAACCTCAGCCAGCGCTACTTTTCCTGGCACTTTCAAAATCTCCGCAGATTTTACAGTGTCCACCAGTTGCTGGTATCGCTCGGCAAGGCTCGTATTTTGGTATCCGGTTAGGTGCTTAACACGATGAGCCACAAGCGCTTCCAAACTCTGCGGAAGCTCGGGAACAGCCACTTTATGAGTGAGCAGATTATCAAGAGCGCTAGGATTTTCCGCAGCCAGGCGACCCGCTGCAAACCCTTGTAAATTACTCTCTACAGCCACACCATTTAATTCGATCGCTTGTAACAGAGATGCCTCATCGAGGGGAAGAAGTCCTTTTTGCCAAGCAAAACCCAGCATAAATATATTCGCAGCGAGAGTATCCCCCAAAGCCGACTTGGTCAGCCGATGGGCTTCCACAGAACTGAGCTCGTGGACGGCGCCCCCTAGAGTATCCAACACTGCCTGGGGTGAATGGACATCCTCACGCCCCAAAACAGTTGCCGCTGTTGGACTTAAATGGGTATTCACGACTGCGCGACTGTGGGACTCATCCAGCTTGGCAAGGCATGCCGCAACATTACCTGCCGCGATCAGATCACAGGCCATTAAAGCATCGGCGCGCCCATCAGATATACGTGCTGCTTGCAGAGACTGTGGCTGTGTTGCAAAGCGAATGTGGGAATACACAGCCCCACCTTTTTGTGCAAGGCCGGTTTGATCGAGTGTACTGCAAGCCTTGCCGTCGATATGAGAGGCCATTGCCAATAGTGCACCGATAGTGACTACCCCGGTTCCACCGACTCCAGTCACAAGGAAGCTGTAAGGCTGCTGCAGTGTAGGCAGTCGGGGCAATGGCAGCTTTGCTGCTTCGGTTCGCAATACATCACCAACACCTGCACCTTTAGCCAGCTTGCCGCCCTTCACAGTGACAAATGACGGGCAAAACCCGTTGACGCAGGACATATCCTGATTACAACCGGTTTGATTCACCCGGCGCTTATCCCCCAGCGCCGTCTGCACTTTTTCTACGGCAATACAACTGGATTGCTGGACACAATCGCCACAGCCCTCGCAAACCAGCTCATTAATAAAGGGACGCCCCTCCGCCTTAGGTAAAAGGCCTCGCTTGCGTTTGCGACGTAACTCTGTGGCGCAAGTTTGGTCGTAAACAATAACGGTACAGCCTTCGACTTCACGCAGTTCTTTCATTACGACGGGAAGATGGTCCCGGTGATGAATTTCAACTTCCGCAGGGAAAGAGAGAGCACCCTTATATTTATCCGGGTTGTCCATAACCAGAATCACCCTCTGTACGCCTTCCGCCAATACTTGGCGGCAGATCATATCGGGTCCCAGTTCACCATCGTGGGGCTGACCGCCGGTCATGGCGACAGCATCATTGAACAGAATCTTATAGGTGATATTCACTTTGGCAGCGACGGACGCCCGAAGAGCCAAAATACCAGAATGGAAATAGGTCCCGTCGCCCAGATTGACGAAGACATGTTTTTCACTGGTAAAAGGTGCCTGCCCTACCCAGTTGACTCCCTCAGCGCCCATCTGAGTAAAAGTGTAAGTTTCCCGGTCCAACCACTGGGCCATATAGTGACAGCCAATACCCGCTAGAGCACGGCTACCCTCAGGAACCTTTGTAGAGCGGTTGTGAGGGCAGCCAGCACAGAACATAGGCAGGCGCGACACACTAGAACCAGCTTGCTGGGAGATACGCTCAGCCAGGGCATTGAGGCGCATCAGTCGGTGCTGCCCCCTCTCGCCCAGATTGCCATCTCCCAACACATAGCCCAGTACCTGAGCAATAATGGCGGGCGATAATTCACCATAAGCTGGCATCAACGGCTGGTCATTTTCATCGACCTTGCCGAGAATACGCGGGAAGTGAGGGTCCTTTAGGTGGACGTTATACAATTCCTCTTTGAGCTGTACCTCCATCAAACTGCGCTTTTCCTCAAGCACCAACAGCGTATCCAACCCTCGAGCAAATTCCTGAATACCCGGCACATCCAACGGGTAGGTCATCCCCACTTTTAGAATTCGAATACCCAGCTGCAGGGCTTTACTCTCATCAATGCCCATATCCTCAAAGGCCTGCATCAAATCCAGATGCGCCTTACCGGTAGTGACAATGCCTAAGGTCGCGCCTTGATTTTCCAGCACAACCTTGTTCAGTTTGTTGGCGCGCGCAAAGGCCAGCGCCGCTGGCCGCTTGTAGCGCCACAGGCGCTCCTCCTGCTCCAGAGGATTGTCCTGCTTGCGAATATTTAGGCCACCCTCCGGGCGCTCTATGTCCGGGTAGTGAAATTTGACCCGCTCCGGATCCACTTCCACTGTCGCAGAGCTATCCATGTTCTCTGCCAGTGTAATCATTGCGACCCAACAGCCACTAAAGCGCGAAAGCTCAAGTCCATAGTGGCCATAGTCCAGAACCTCCTGCACTGTGGCAGGGTTCAGCACCGGAATGTGCATATCGACAAATGCAAATTCCGATTGCCCCGGATAGGATGAGGACTTACAACCGTGATCATCACCAGCAACAATCAAAGCGCCGCCTTTGGGTGAAGAGCCCGCCGCATTGGCATGGCGGAATGCATCACAAGAACGGTCGACACCTGGGGTCTTGCCATACCATATACCGCAAACCCCCTCTACCTCCGCCCCCTGAAACAGGCCCACTTGCTGGGAACCCCAAACCGCCGTAGCAGCCAGCTCTTCATTCACCCCGGGCTGGAAGCGGATATTGTTCTTATCCAACAGCGTTTTCGCGCGGGTCAATTGCAAATCGTAGCCACCGAGGGGAGAGCCCCGATAACCGGAAATAAAAGTTGCGGTATTGAGGCTGCGAGCTCGATCCATCCGCATCTGGTCTATGGGTAAGCGCACAAGCGCCTGGATACCAGAGAGCAGCACACGGCCTTTGAGCATCGTGTAGCGGTCGTCTAGTGAAACCTGTTTCTTTTCCAGGGAATCCGCAGTACTTTGAGGACTGGTTACTTTTTCAGTCATACACCTACTTCCGGTTAATTATTCTTCTCGAAACCCAGTCCGAGTTATTAGTCATTATTCTTCCGAATGGTCCGTTTATCGCTAGCCAGGCGTGCCTATTTTGTAATCACCACAAAGCCCAGGCACGGCCAAGGGCACAATGCGCCCGCCCCAAAACGGATTAGTCAGGTCATACTAGTTCGTTAAGCGCAATAGAGCATTGCTTTATTCACACAAATATGCGTAAATTTGTGATAGAAGTTTCGGGTGAGATAATTTTTATAGGATAGGAGTCTTTATGAAGCGTTCGACAGACCTGGATGATTTTGACCGCAAGATTCTGCGAGCGCTGCAGGAGAACGCTGATTACTCCATGGCGGAGCTGGGAGACAAAGTCGGCCTTTCGCACACGCCTTGCTGGCGCAGGATCAAACGATTGGAAGCCGAGGGCATTATCCGTGGCCGTGTAACCCTGTTGGATCCCAAAAAACTGGATCTGGGTGTCACCGTATATTGCTACGTTACCATCCATAACCACGAAGAGGAATCTCTGAACAATTTTGAATCTGCCGTTCAGGATGTCCAGGAGGTGGTTGAGTGTTATTCAACCAGCGGGGATAAAGACTATGTGCTGCGCGTGGTTGTGGATAGCGTTGAACACTACGAGCAACTTTTAAAACGCTCATTGGTTCACCTGCCAAACGTCGCGTCAGTCAACTCTACCTTTGCCCTCAAACAGGTCAAGTACACCACTCAACTGCCACTTTAAGCCAAAAGTATAAAAAGTAAAGCCCCGCGTCACTGAGACAAGGGGCTTGATACACAGGAAACAAGCCTGCTCAGGCGTTTTCTCGCAGCAACTTAAGCAACTGGTTCAGCACTTCCTGCAACCGCATATCATCACAATCGACGGTTATCTCCGCATACCGCCGGTACAATGTCTGTCGCTCTTCAAACAGAGCCACGAAAGATTGACCCGGCGCTTTTGCAATACCGCGACTTTCATAATTGTGAATACGCCTGTGCAGCTCCCCAGCGGAGCACTGTAAAAAAACCACCACTCCCTGATTGCGCAGATTTTCCATTCCCTGCTCGCTGTAAACCGCACTCCCCCCAGTAGCAATCACATGACTGGGAAGGGTTGCTCTAGCCAATACCTCCCCTTCAATTGCACGGAGATTAAGATAATCACTCTCGGCTATAATTTTCTGGAGAGTTTTTCCCTCCCGCGACTGAATCAACACATCAGTATCAATAAATCCCAGCGCCATTTCTTTCGCCAGCAACACCCCCAGGGTGCTTTTGCCCGCGCCGGGCATTCCAATCAGGACAATGCTTCTTCTATTTTTCATTTGCCTTCTAACACTTACTATTTCAGTCACCACGGCGGGGGAAAAGTACAGAGCGGAACCAGCCCAACAGGCTATTTCCTTTCAGCATCATCTTATCCAGCTCATCCAGATTATGCGCCTGACGAAACGCATCAGCAAACAGTGCTTCCCGGGTAATCATCCGCCTTTTTGGATTTAGCGACTTCACGGGTTTAGCCGGATTTCCCGCAACAACCGTATTTGCGGGAACGTCTTTGGTTACAATACTGCCAGCTCCCACCACAGAGTTATCACCAATGGTTACACCTTTACAGATAGTGGCACCATCTCCAATCCAGACATTATCACCAAGCCGAACTGACGCCGTACATCGAAATGGCCGGGTTCGATTATAAAGACCATGCCAGTCGGAATCTGAAATATAGACATTTGCCGCAATCATACAGGCGTTGCCAATTTCAATGGACTGCGCTGCAGAAATACGTACTCCGGGAGAAATCAACACAAAATCACCCACGCTGATAAAGGCCTCTCCGCCCCTATGGCCAAACGTGGTAAAGCGGATACATTTCTCACTATTGGAGATCAAGTGGGGGTAATTACCGAGCCGGACATTATCTCCGAACACAAAAACAGACCCCGGGTCCATCACTTCTGGCTCTACCCCAACAGCATCAAATTGTGGCAAAAGGAAATACTCGGTACGCCACTTGCGCCAACGCAGTTGCAGTCGCTTTAGCCAATACGGTCTATGGTCCTTGCGCATATTTTTAATTCTGGTTATGCCCGATAGGGGGTGGAAAAAAATCCCAATTGCTTTTGTATTTGCGGCAGTTTAGTGTTTCGGCCACGAAAAATAGCAAGCGGTTACCCATGTCTCTTAATTTACCCATCGACATTCGAGCGATAAAAGGATTCCTCGCCGCCCATGAGGGGGAGGCGCTCTATCATTTGGCTGCAGAGGCCAGTGGACTGGGCCCATGCCTGGAGGTCGGCAGTTATTGCGGCAAATCGTCGATTTACTTGGCCAGCGCCTGCAAACTGACCGACAGCGTCCTGTTTGCGGTAGACCACCATCGCGGCTCCGAAGAGCACCAGCCCGGGGAGGAATACCACGACCCCGCACTATTCGATGGCCAAGCAAATTTAATGGACAGCTTTCGCACTTTCCGTGCGAACATTCGCGCCGCTGAACTGGACGATTGGGTTGTTCCCATAGTTGCCCCCTCAGCAACTGCTGCGCGGTGCTGGAATAATCCATTGGGGCTCGTTTTTATTGACGGCGGCCACTCCCTGGAAGCGGCGATGACCGACTATCGCAGCTGGTCTCGCCATATCGTGCCCGGTGGCTACCTGGCAATTCACGATATCTTCCCAGACCCCGCCGATGGCGGCCAGGCACCCTACGACATCTACAAACTAGCCCTGGCTTCCGCTCAATTCGAGCTCATCGAAACAGTCGACACCCTGGGTATTCTGCGCCGCATCTGAGGGCAGGCACACCGAGGTGAATAGTGCGCTCGCCGACGTCAGTCCGGCGAGCGCATCCGCTGCCAACAACATGGCGCCCACCGTCCAGGTAGTTTTCTCTTCTGGCCAGACCGCCTCATCCCGATAGACGTAACCTGTCCAATAGCCCCCATCTTTGTCCTGCCAGCGATGTAACCCCCGATACAGAACCTCCGCGCGGGAATACTGCCCGGCAGCGATCAACGACATAGTCAGCTCACAGGACTCGGCCACGGTCACCCAAGGCTCATCACTCACGCAGCGGCAGCCCAAACCGGCAACCACAAATTCATCCCAGCGCTGCTGCAGTCGCAACTGCGCCGCCTGACCGGAAAAGGCCCCGGTTAATATTGGATAAAACCAGTCCATGGAAAAACGTGCCTTGCTTCCCCAAGTACGATCAAACCGCTCCGGTTTATTGCGCAGGGCGTTGCCCAGCGCCTCCCGGGCAACCCGCCATTGAGGGCGTGCCACTCCGAGCTGGTGGGCAATATTAATCGCGCACTCCAGGCTCTTGTAAATAGAGGAACACCCAGTAATCAGCGCATCCTCTTTTGCTGCACCTTCGGTATCCACTGCCCAATGGATCTCGCCAAACTTAGTTTGCAAACGCAATACGAATTCAATGGCCCGCTCCACCATTGGCCAGAAGCGCTGCAGAAACTGTGTGTCATGTTTTATCAGGAAATATTGCCAGACACCGGTGGCCACATAGGCAACAAAATTGGTTTCGCGGCGCTCCCGATTATCAATAGCGCCGTCTTTATATGCGGCCCACCAGCTGCCATCTTCCAGCTGAATATCAGCAAGCCAGCGATAGGCCTTTTCCGCCGCACGGTATTCACCGGCAATCGCCAGCCCCATCGCAGCTTCCACATGGTCCCAGGGATCCGCATACCCCCCCTTAAACCAAGGTATTGATCCGTCTGGCAGCTGCTGAGAGAGAATATACGCGGCACTATCTGCGATAAAACCTTCAGGGAACAGGCCTGTCGTTTTAGCGCGTGAGGAGATTTTATTCATGCTTCAACCTCCTCAATAAGCGCAAGAGGTTCTTGCACTTGCTGTGAAGATTTGACGAAATACAAAGCAATACTCTTGCCCAGCAATGGATTCAATAGCTTTTCAAGGCCGCGAGTTAACGCCGGTTTTTTCATCAGATCCCACACCAACAGCCGGTGGTAAGCGGACACCAGGCGTGAGTCCGGCTTGCTCCAAAACAGACATTTGAGCCACCAGTAGGGCGCGTGTAGCGCATGTGCCTTATGCCGAGCAAAATAACGATGACCAAGGTCCTCGATACTTTTGCGCAGCTCTCGCTCACGGAAAATACGGACGTGACCGCCCTCTACCTGGTGATATTCGTCGCTCAATCGCCAGCACACCCACTCGGGAAAAAAGGCCGGCACCGTGGCGGCAAAAATACCGGAGGGCTTTAGCACCCGGTCGATCTCGGCCAATACCAGCTTGTAGTCCTCAATGTGCTCAAGTACCTCAGAGCAAATCACTACATCAAAGCTCTCGTCGGCAAACGGAAGCTGTAAGCCATTGGCAACCCCAAGCTGCAAACGACCCCTGGAGTGTTTCGGAGCCCGAAAAGGTTCCGCTCTCTCGCTCGCCGTATGTACGTCGGCAAAGCAAAGGTCAAAGCCGTAAACATCCACTTCATCGGTGATCATCAAATGGATGGAATGACGCCCCTCTCCGCACCCAAGATCAAGTACTTTCTGTCCCGGACGGAGATTTAAATGCTGTGGTTCTACCGTAATCATTAAGCCGCCTCCGCATTGCGCATGCCGGGCGCTTCCAGCTCGGGAGTACTATGTTGATCCGCTGTGGAATGCCCAAGAACCTCCCGGTAATATGCGGCCAGGCTCCTTGCAGCAAGACCCCAGGAGAAATTACTTCCTATACGCAGCCGGCCTTTTTCTCCCAGCTCCTTGCGCAGTACCTCATCGGATAACAGCTTGCGTAAAGCATCAACCAGCGCTTCATGACTGCCGGCCGGCACTACCAGCCCAGCATCACCCACGACTTCCGGTAAAGCACCGCCATCACTCGATACCACAGGCGCCCCGCAGGCCATCGCTTCACCAGCTGGCAAGCCAAAGCCCTCGTAGAGCGATGGGCATACGACAACAGTTGCACTGCGATAGTGATCGACCAGCGCCTCATTGGAAATGCCTGAAACAAACTGAACACTGTCGCGTAAATCCAGGTTATGAAGCAAACGTTCGGTGGCTCCACCCTCGTGCAATCGGCCGACCACCAACAACTCGATATCGACATACTCCTTGCGCAGCTCAGCCAGCGCCAATAGTAAAAAACGCAGCCCTTTAAGGGGCTGATCCGCTGAGGCAGTGGTCATAATTCGCAGGGGCAGGCGTTTATTCCCCGTACCAGGATTAAATATTTCGGTATCAATGCCGTTGTAAATAAGCTGTATTTGCTCGGCATTCACGCCAAACTGCTCGATGATATCTCGCTCTGACTGCTTCGATACCGTTACAATATGGCGGAGTTTGCGCGATACTTTGATTTGCATATTTAAAAAATTGTGCCAACGGCGCACCAGTAGACGGAGACGCCAATCGGGAGCCGCATCTAGGGCCAGTTGACGGTCGCGCGTAATGGGGTGGTGAATAGTTGCAACGACCGGCAAACCATTTTTTTCAATATCCAACAACCCGTAGCAAAGCGACTGATTGTCGTGAACAATGTCATACTGATGACCGTGCTTACGCAGGTATTTACTCACTCTGCGACCAAAGGTATAGGGCTCAGCAAACCCTCCGGTAAGCTTGCTCCACCACTCAAAAAAATCTGCCCAGGAAAGCAGGTGACGTAGCTTTAGAGCACGCACAGGGCTATCCACTTCATAGAGATTTAGCCCTGGCATTTTGATCAGCTTCACACGCTCGTCGAGCTCCGGGTATGGCTGCCCCGAAATAACATCTACAGAGTGGCCGGCATCAACCAAAGCCTTACTCAAGTAACGTAAATAAATGCCCTGTCCACCACTATGTGGATGACTGCGATACCCTAAAAGGCAAATTCTTAGCGGCCGCACACCGCCAGCCATTGGACCGTCTGCACAATTTCCCAAGGCGGTCATAGTTTCCCCATCTGCAATATTCTCGCACCCCACAACATTAACCGATCCGGTACCGCCCTTCCGCGAAGTATGCAGTACCGGAAACAACTAAGCAGAGCGTTTCGCTAGTAAAGCGGAAGAATACACTGGCGTGGTAATGACTGCTAGGCGGAAGCGGTCCACGCTATTGGTATCCTGGTCCAAGGGGGGGCACACGGGCCAAGTCAATGCACCACATCAACTCGTCCGCAGGCAACGTCGTTGCCGCAGCCAAAACTGACAGGCTCCTAGCCGGTTAAGGAGCTAATCGATCCAGTTGCAACATTGGGAAATGGTATTGCGGCGAGTGAAAGGAGGGGAATTAGAATAAAAAATGCCCGCCGATAGGCGGGCCAGATTTCTCGAACACACTTTCAGGAGGAGAGTTTCAAGTACATTACGCACTTAAATTTAGGTATAGCAGAGGATTAGAGCCTCCCTTTCCTCCTGACGTGAAAGCCATTTAGTAAAACCGCTACCGGCGTTAAACCACACCGCCAGCCATTAAACTCGGTGCAAATAGCTTTGGTATTCGACGTCGGTGACACGAGTGGCAATTTCCGCCTGCTCTTGTCGTTTCAGCAATACAAATAACTCTACAAATCGAGAATCAAGATACTCGCGCCACAAGGGGCTTTGCTCAAAACGCGTCAAAGCGCCACTCCAGGTATTGATCAGCTTCTCGCTCTCAACCTGATAGGCATCTCCTTCTACCGGTGCCGGGGGCTCCAATTGATTTTCAATGCCGTGGCATACACCCGTGAGAATGGCCGCCAACACCAAATAAGGGTTTACATCGGCCCCAGCAATACGATGCTCAATACGCCGTGCCACCGGATCACTGGCCGGCACTCGCAGAGTCGTGGTGCGATTGTCATAACCCCAACAAAGATTCAGTGGTGCGTGCGAACTCTCCTGGAAGCGTCGATAAGAGTTGCTGTGTGGTGCAAAGAACGCCATGGCGTCATTCGCGGTGGTCAACATACCTGCTGCAGCATAGCGCAGCAGCTCAGATCCGATATCGGACCCGTCATCAAAGACATTTTTACCGCTACTATCCAGCAAACTTAGATGAACATGCATCCCATTTCCGGCCTGATGCCCAAAGGGTTTGGCCATAGTACTTACACGGTATCCATGCCTGCGCGCCACACCTTTCAGCAAGCGCTTGAACAGCAGTGTTTGATCAGCGACCTTGACCGGGTCTGCACTGTGTAGCAGATTAATTTCGAACTGCCCTGGCGCGCACTCGGACAATACAGAATCCGCCGGAATTCCCTGGGCTTCACAAGCTGCACGCACATCGGCAAAAAAGTGCTGCTGCGCATTGAGTTCGGACAAGTCATAGACGTCCGTAGATGGCACCAGCTCGGCATCGTTATCACTGACTGGACGTGGGCGCGCCAAATGATCCGCCTCATCGTGGAGGAGATAAAACTCCAACTCAGTCGCACAGACTGCGGTGTAGCCCAACTTTTTCAGTCGATCCACCAATCGCTGCAGCTGGGCGCGCGGGTCAGCGTAGAGTGAGGAGCCATCGGCCTCATGCAATTGCATATGCAGCTGTGCTGTTGCCTCGCGATGCCAGGGCGCCAGACTCATGGGAGACACAGGCAGACAAACTCCATCGCTGTCGCCACTGGCAAATACCAGCGGACTGTCTTCAATATCCCGCCCCCAAATATCCAGACTGACCGCACTGCGCGGCATCTGCAGACTGCCTTGCAGGAGCTTCTCTGCGGCTTCTGCCGGCAACCATTTCCCGCGCGGCACGCCATTGATATCGAACATAAAGCCTTCGATCCACTTTAAGTCCGAGTGCTCTGCCAGAAATTTGTGCGACTGCTCCAACAGGTCAGGTTGGGCAGTGAATTCTTTTTTTTGAGACATAAGGTGCCTGAGGTGATCCAATCAAACCGCAAAGACGACCCGACATCCCTTCCCCATTCATCGGGAGGGGACTCATATCGAGCCATCTCTCTTACAGAGTGCAGTGCCGCTATGTTACGCCAGCGCTTTGGCCGTGTCGTCCAGCGCGCGATGCGCCTTTTCCACTAATTCATCCACCTGTTCAGTGGTCATAATAAGCGGCGGCGCAATAACCATCGCATCCCCAACCGCACGCATTACCAGGCCGTGCTTATTGCTCAGATCACGGCAAACACCACCAGCGGTGCAGTTATCATCGAATCGCGCACGACTGGCCTTATCTTTCACCAGCTCCAGCGCACCAACCATACCGAGACTGCGAGTTTCACCGACTATCGGATGCTCCGCCAGTTCGGCCCAGCGTTTGGCCAGGTAGGGGCCGGTCACATCACGCACATTTTCGATAATCTTCTCATTGCGCAAAATATTGATAGTCACCAAACCGGCCATACAAGCCGCAGGATGAGCCGAGTAGGTGTAGCCGTGGGTAAATTCACCGCCCTTGGTCTTGATCACCTCAGCGACACGATCGCTCACCATGGTGCCGCCGAGCGGGAAATAACCGTTGGTGACTGCTTTGGCGAAAGTCATCAGGTCGGGCTTTAGGCCGTAATAATCAGACCCAAACCACTCACCAGTACGACCAAAGCCGAAGATCACTTCATCCATCACTAACAAAATGTCGTACTGGTCCAATACTTTCTTCACTTCCGGCCAGTAGGTTTCCGGTGGAATAATGACACCACCAGCGCCCTGAATTGGCTCTGCGATAAAGGCGGCCACTTTTTCCGGGCCCAATTCCTGGATTTTTTCGTCCAGGCTACGCGCCGCCTGGATTCCGAATTCTTCCGGGGACAGATCGCCCCCCTCTCCAAACCAGTAGGGTTGCTGCACATACTCAATGTAGTCGAGCGGCTGGAACTGCTTGTGCATGCCATTCATGCCGCCCAAACTGGCACCCGCAATAGTGGAGCCGTGGTAGCCGTTCATGCGAGAAATAACGATACGCTTTTCAGGTTTTTCCTGAAGATCCCAGAAACGGCGGATCAAGCGGAGGTTAGTATCATTTGCCTCAGAACCTGAGCCGGTGAAGAACACATTATTCATGTGTGCCGGGGTCACTTCCGCAAGGACATCAGCCAATTCGATAGAGGGTACGGTGGTGCACTGAAAGAAGCTGTTGTAGAAAGGTAGGGTGTTCAACTGCTCATAGATCGCATTACTGATCTCTTTACGGCTATAACCCAGATTACAACACCAGAGACCCGACATTCCGTCGAGCAATCTATTGCCATCGATATCGGTGATGTAAGCGCCCTCAGCACTGGTAATCACCCGGGTTCCCTGCTGCCCCAAATCCTGGAAATCGGTAAAAGGGTGCAACAGGTGCTCGCGGTCGTGTTGCTGTAGCTCAGTCTTGTTCATATTTCTCTCCTGGCTTTCACCTTGAGACCTTTACTACCACTTACGCCAGCAAAATCCGGCAAAGGAGGTCTCACCAATCTGTCACCGGCCTTACAGAGCCCGTTAAACGGGCACCACAGGCCAAATCGTTACCACTAATTTGTGATCACATTTTAGTGGTGCGATAGACAGAAGTGCAAGATCTATCTGCCCCTGCCCGAAACATAAAGTCGGCAGATAGAACTCGGGAGGGATATAAACTGCAAAATTCAGGACTGAACAGTCAAGGTTGAGGGGGCTCCAGGGACGGGCAGATAAGTCTGTGATTTGTCATGGAGGATTTACCACCACAAGTCACAAATCCAAGCTGAAAGAACCACCGAAGACCTTTTCAACCGCAAGTTACAACAGCTCTTCAGCGGAGATGGAACCAAGCCCTTCTTCAATATCTTGCTGAATCGCCTTGCGTACTTGCTCGACGTCCTTACTGCCAATCGCTGCGAGAAGGTCCTGATGGCGATCGGGTAACTCCTGCACACCAAAGCGCTGAAACACCAGGTGTTGAAGCGGGGCGGTTTGCAGCCATAAGCTCTCGATCAAAGACAGGATAATGTGGGGCTGGCCGAGTCGATACAGGGTGAAATGAAACTCGAGGTTAGCCGTTACATATTGCTCAATATCTTTCTGCTCCAGCGCCGACGTAACCCGTTCATCCAACTGCCGCAGCTTCTCAAGCTCAACCTCATTCACCAGCGGCAGTGCCTGCTCCGCTGCTTGACACTCCAAGGCAACCCGAGCGGCGCAGATTTCCGTCAGTTTTTCCGGTGTCATTGTCGGCACCTTGACCCGCCGGGTATCCGACAACTCCAATGCCCGCTCAGATGTCAGCCTTCGCAATGCCTCTCGCACCGGCATAGGACTGCAATCGAGTTCCGCAGCCAAGCCTCGAATGGTAATCGCCCTACCGGGCAAAAATTTCCCCCGTAAAATGGCATCGCGGACCTGAAAATAGACCCGCTCCTGAGTCGTACGATACTCTTCCTGAGGACTATTAAATTCCTGTACCATGTTTATGTGGCCCTAACCTGCTCCAGCTTGTGGGGGATATCATCGGCACCTACCTCTATTACATAATCTGCCGCGCGACCACTTTGCCAAATCTCATAAAAGTCATCTGCTACTCGTCGACTGAGGTCCACCACCTGCCCCCAGTATTTCAAACGCTCCTCCTGGTCCAGTGTGTAGAAGTCATTGCGATCGGGGATCTTTCCAAATGGTAAAGAGGCAACAAATTTGGGGGATGGAGCCACTACCAGTGTGGACCGCATTGCATCACCACGTACTCGCCTCCAAGATAACCCTTTATCGAACCAGCCCGGCACCATATATGGGAAAAAGTGAGGATAGAGCACCAACCCTTCCGGGTGACGGAAACGCAGATCGAAGTGGTAATCGGTAATTCCACCATCGCGATAGTTGCCCTCGGGCGCTCCCAATGGGGTTTGCACTCCCGCCATCACCAGCGGAATACAACCGCTGGCCAACACAGCAGCACTGGTATTTTTTTCAGTCAGCGGGATATTGATGGTACTCAGATTTTGAAACTGAATACCTCCCGTATTTTGCGTGTGAAATACCACCCTCTCCCAAAAAGCACTCAAACTGTTGCGAGAAACCACATTTGCTATGGCAGAAGCAAAGAGTGCCGGGGCCAATAACGCACGCTTTTCACTGGCGAGAGGTCCCCTTCCCCTGACAGTCACAAAGTGGCTGTGCCAGACGGGATTCTCCACCACCTCTCGGGCGCCTCCCCGGCCAAGAACCTCCAGTAACATTTTCCGACCGCCAGCCGTAATTTCCTCTGGGGCAGGTTTTACAGAATAACTCTGCTGGATATAGTGACCTTCCAACCGCTCAAGCGCTGCCAACGGATTCGCCATCGCGTAACACATATTGCGAAAACTGCCGATAGAGGACCCCAGGGTCGCAATCGGTGAATTCCGGCCCTTAAAAAACTCGCCCATCAAAACTCGATCCAGCTGGCTGATCGCCAACCATTTCGGGCCGCCCGAGGCGCCTACGAGGGTGGAAAATTGTTTTTGGTCAAGACCCTGCTCACGTATACGACGGGCCGCAGTTGCTCCGGCCAGTAAAATACAACTAGTACTTTTCACTCATTTTCTCTGTTATTTGGCTATCCAACCCCATACCTCACCTACCACTCGCCCTGATTCTCCATCGACAACCAGGGCTCTTGTTGGGGCAAGGGCTCGCCACTTTGCAATAACTCAATGGAAATCCCATCGGGGGAGCGCAGAAATGCCATATGGCCATCCCTGGGCGGCCTGTTAACCGTAACTCCCCCATCCATCAGTCGCTGACAAGTCGCATAAATATCATTGACTCGGTAAGCCAGGTGGCCAAAATTTCGTCCGCCACTGTAGCTCTCAGGGTCCCAATTGTACGTAAGCTCCAAAGTTGGGGCCTTGCTCTCACGGGCCGCGTTAACATCCTCAGGAGCCGCCAGGTACACTAAAGTAAAGCGACCCTTATCGTAATCTTTTCGGGTAACGACTTGCAGACCCAACTTTTCACAGTAAAACGCCAGAGATTCATCCAGATTCGACACTCGAACCATAGTGTGTAAGTACTTCACCCTCTACTCCTTCTTGTTGCCAAGCTCTACAATCGGCTCATAACTAATAATTCAGCTTCACTTAGCTAAACGCAAATGTATAAAAAATTCTATAGCGAGTTTCTTCAAGCCCCTAGCGGCAGCCCTTCTTCCATGCTGCATATGGCCTGCCACTCCCACCATTACTGGCCGGACGTAACTCTGGATGCAGTACAACAATATTGGCGCGACGCATCCCTACTGGCCGATGAAAAGTGGGGACCAATTTTTGAAGAGAAAATCCCCTCATGGCAAGCAGCCGTTGCGAAAAGCTTGAATCTGCCCAGCGCCGATTTGATCGCGATAGCGCCAAACACCCATGAATTAGTGTACCGGCTCATCAGTGCCTTCGATCCGAGCCAGCCCCTACATATTCTGACTACTGACGGAGAGTTCTACAGTTTTACCCGTCAACTGCAAAGACTCGAAGAAATCCCTCAGGTGAAAGTCACGAGAATCCCCAGAGAACCCTATGCCACTCTGGCAGAGCGCTTCGAAACCGAACTTCACAGGAACCAGTATCAACTGGCTTACGCCAGCTTGGTCTTTTTCGATTCTGGAGTGGTGTTTCCGCGCTTACTGGAAATCGCGGAGCAGAAGCCAAAGACAACCCAGTTTGTAATCGATGGCTATCACGGATACTTTGCTCGCCCCATCGACTTGGCTGCAGTGGCAAACAAAATATTTTTTACTGCTGGATCATACAAATATTTTGGTGCAGGAGAAGGCTTGTGCTTTATGAGCATCCCCGCAGACTGCCCACTGAGGCCGCTCAACACAGGCTGGTTTGCAGAAATGGCAGAACTGGAAAACCGCTCAGACGAAGTCAGTTATAGCAATAACTGGCTGCGATTTGCCGGGGCTACCATGGATTATTCAACCCTGTATAAAGCTCTGGCAATTTTTGACCTGTTTGCCCGAGAAGGTATAACCATAGATAAAATACATCGCTATATCCTCAGAGCACAAACCAGATTCCTTCAGAGTATGGATAAATCAAACCATCCAGTTTTGAACCGCAACAACTTGGTCTGCCATGATTTAGAGTATGGGCATGGCCACTTTTTTACCTTTGATTGCTCACAACCTGAACTATCACAGCGAATCCAGGAAGCGCTTAAAGCCCGAGCAGTACTCTGTGATCGCAGACAACAGTACCTCAGGCTTGGCTTCGCCATCTATCACGATGAGAATGAAACTTACCAGCAGGTATTCAGCTCTTAAAGTGGTAATACAGCACTAAACAGGGTAGCTTTCGGAATAATCATAGGGAAGAGTAATACTCTCGCCCTCACCGTAACACCCACATAATCAGTAGGGCTGTTAATTCACAGCCCTCAAACCGGCTCAGCTGCGGTTCAGGATTGTACCATTAAGATGATGGCGCCTATTTTGTTGCGATATTAAGCCCCCAGCGATAAGGAAAATTTATGAAGGCAGTAAAAATCTCGGTTATCTCGCTCCTCTCCCTAGTCGCTGCTGCTTGCGGCAGTGACCATGCACCCGATGCACGGGGAACCATGGTGTCCATTGCCGCCCATGGCGAAGCGAGCCAGGTGCCCGATATTGCAAGTATTTCTGTTGGCGTGGTGACAGAGTCTGAAGACAGCAAGCAGGCAATGCGCGATAACGCCAACCAGATGGAATCCTTGATGGCTGCGATTAAGAAATCAGGGATTGCCAAGAAGGATATTCAAACCAGCGGCGTCAGCCTGTCTCCACGCTATCAACATCAACAAAATAAGAAACCGGTCATTACCGGTTACACAGCCCGAAATACCGTCCGTGTAAAGGTCCGTAAACTCGATGAGCTCGGCAAGGTCCTGGACAATTTAACGGCTGCCGGAGCCAACCGGATTAACGGCCCTAGCTTTGAGATTGGAGAGCTCGGCCCGGTTCAGGCCAAAGCTCGTGAAAAAGCCCTGCAAGACGCGCAGGAGCGGGCAGATATCTACGCAAAAGCCCTGGGTACCAAAGTTCGCCGAATTGTCAGCATATCCGAAAATGGCAATGGGGGTATGCCCCGCCCTATGTACAGTGCCCGCGCCGAAATGGCCACAATGAAAGACAATGCATCGACTCCTATCGCACCGGGAGAAACTACTCTCTCTGTAAACCTGAACCTGGTCTACGAGCTGGAAGATTGATCTGAGAAACTGATTTAGGGAAGGCTTAGCAGCCTTCTATCAGAGGCAGTGATACTTATTTTGTCACTGCCTCTGCCTATAGAAAAACAAACGCCAAATTAACCGTTTGCGCCCTCTTCGATAAAAATATCCGCAGGCAACTCGCTGGGCTCCTTATAAACAACCCCGTCTTTCATCACAAAGAGCACTCGCTGCATTTCAGAAATATCTTCCAGAGGGTTTCCTGCAACGGCGATAATATCTGCCTTTTTGCCTTCACTGATGCTGCCAAGTTGATCCTGCACCTGTAACAGTTGTGCCGCATTCCAAGTAGCTGAGCGTAGTGCATCGGCTGGGCTCATCCCCCCTTGAACCATCAGCAAAAATTCACGGGCATTGTTTCCATGGCGAGTGACGCCGGTATCTGTCCCAAAAGCAATTTTTACGCCTCGCTTATAAGCGCGGGAAAAAGTGTCCTGCATCAAGGGACCCATAACAGCAGCCTTGGGTCGTACCAGTTCAGGGAGGAAGCCCTCAATCGCCGACTTTTCTGTTACCCACTCCCCTGCCATTAACGTGGGTACAAACCATACGTTTTTGCGGCGCATCAGGTCCATTACCTCATCATCCATGTAAGTGCCATGTTCAATGGAGTCAACCCCAGCGCGAATCGCACGGATCATTCCCTCTTTGCCATGGGCATGCACCGCCACGGTAAAGCCATAATCCCGCGCCGCCTCCACAATGGCCTCTAGCTCATCTTGCATAAATTGGGGATTTTGGCCACTCTTGGCTTCACTGAGTACACCACCGGTAGCGGTAATCTTGATCAGGTCGGCCCCATCTTTGTAGCGCTGGCGGATCGCCTTGCGCGCACTGATAGGTCCATCAATTACACCATCTACCGGACCCTGATCCCCCACCAAGTCATATCGACGCCCATTCGTCGGGTCGGCATGGCCACCAGTCGTGGCAATGGATTTACCCGCCGTATAAATACGCGGCCCATCAATCAGCCCTGAATTGATTCCCCGGCGCAAGCTTACCGTCACATTGTCGTGATCGCCAAGATTACGAATAGTGGTAAACCCCGCTTGCAGGGTGCGCTGCGCCGCATCTACACCCCGCAAGGTGAAATCTGCAGGGTTCCAAGTGTAGGACTCCATATAGGCTTGCGGACCAAATTCGTAAGTGAGATGGCTGTGCATATCCATTAAACCCGGTAGAACCGTGTATTCGCGCAAATCCACCAGTTTTTCCCGATCGCGCTTGGCAAACCCTTTTTGTACCGAATCAACGCGTCCATCGATAATATGAACGGTACGGTTTTCCAATAATTTTCCATTACTACTGTCAAATAGCTTACCGGCGTATATTGCAATACTCTCAGCCCCAGCCTGCAAACTAAAAACCCCGGTAAATATAGACAAAGCCACGGCAGCAACGCGGTTGACAAAGTAGCTTTGGTTGGTCTTTGTTGTCATTGTCGTCCCCTGTAGATCTCTTTTAGATTCATAGCGTCCTTAACGGAGATCGCACAATCTACGCAATTACTCAGGTGAGAGGAAGTCCCAATGAAAATCTATGAATTTGCAACAGCACCCAACTGTCGCCGTGTTCGCATGTATATGGTAGAAAAGGGTATCGACGCGGATTATGTGGGAGTAGATATCACCAAGGGCGAGAACCTTAGCCCTGACTTTCGCAGCAAAGATATCAACAAGAAAGTACCGGTACTGGAATTAGATGATGGTACTTATATTGCTGAATCTGTGGCTATTCAGCGATATTTTGAAGAACTACATCCTGAGCCCCCCCTCTTTGGGCGCGATGCAAAAGAGAAAGCGCAGGTGGAAATGTGGAATCGTCGCGCGGATTTCAACCTGATGTTTCCCGTCGGGATGTGCTTTCAGCATGTATCTGGCTTCTTCAAAGACCGCATGAATGTCTACCCAGATTTTGGCGAAGACTCGGGCAAACGTGCACTTAAATTTATGGACACATTGAATAACCACTTTTCTGATCACCAGTACTTAGTAGGCGATTATTTTTCAGTTGCTGACATCAGCATGGTTTGTAGCCTGGATTTTGGGAAGGTGCAAAATTTACGCCCAAGTACTGAAAATCACCCCCACCTGACCAGGTGGCGCGAACAACTCAAAGAACGTCCCAGTTTCAAGGCTTAAACAGCCATGCCCCACCCTCCATGCCCCACCCTCATAGTGGCGGGGCACTTTTTTGGCGTCAGTCTTTTGTCGGTAACACTTCAACGGGACCAATATCCAAGTCCTCAACATCCCCTTTTATTTTGCTCAAATCACCAACAATAACCCAGGTAAATTGATCTGGAGCAAGAAACTCCTTCGCTGAAGCTTCTACTTGCTGCTTGTCCAGGGCAGCAACTCGCTGCGGATACTCGGCAATATATTTTTCAGGTAGCCCCTTTTCTATTTGCCAGTTGATACTGGAAAGTAACTGCCCTTTGGTCTGAAATCTCGCACTCTGCTTGAGAATTTCATCATTTTGATAGTCCTCAAGTTCTTTTTTTGTTATCGGCCGATTACCAAGGTAATCCTGATATTCTTTTAGCAGCTCTTTAATAGCCGGAGCCGTTTTGTCGGTTTGCACCGGCGCAAAAAGAATATACGGCCGCTGCCCTTCGGTATCCATAGATACTGCTCGGGCACCATAAGACCAGTGCTTATCCTCACGCAGATTCATATTTACCCGGGAGGTAAATTTGCCTGCGATAGTATTCGCCATCGCGTCGAACGCCTCCGCCCCTTGTGGCTGCCAGGGTGGCATCAATAGCCCCGCCATAATATAACTTTGCTGTGCGCCCGGGCGATCCAACAAAAACACTCGCGCCTTACCAGGACGCTGAACCTTTGCCACCTCAATTTCTGGCAACGCTGTTTTCGGAGCAGACCACTTGCCCAGAGTTTCATTCAGAAGCGGTTCTATTTCCTTCTCTGTCACATCGCCGACCACCGTCAGAGTGGCATTATCAGGGCGTACCCAAGTGTTTTGGAAATTAACCAGATCTTTTCGGGTTATCGACTTAATACCCTCAGAGGTACCTGAGCCCGTGAGCGGGGAGCCATATGGGTGCTTCTTTCCAAACAATAATGGGGGGAGCTCGCGCATAGCCAAACCCTGTGGCTGAGCCTTTTCCTGTGCGATCGCATCCAGGCGATTAGACTTGACCCGCTCCAAATCTGCCTCAGGAAAGCGCGGCTCGGTAACTACTTTTTCAAACAAATCCAGTGATGGCTCCAATTGAGTTTTAAGGGCGCTCATACTGATATTGTTGTAGTCGAGACCACTACCACCACCGATATTGACCCCAAGTTCCTCAGATCGGGAGCTGAACTCCAGGCTATCCAGGTCACCAGCTCCCTCATTGAGCATCTGAGCGGCAACCGAAGCCAATCCGGGTTTATTTTGATCGGCAGAGGCACCACTGCGAAATTGTAGATTCATCAACACCACGGGGGTATCGTGACGCTCAGCCAAAACAACTTTCAAGCCATTCTTGAGCGTAAATTCTTTCTGTTTTGGCAACTCCAACTCTACATTCTTATCAACCTCTGGCAACTTACTGCGATCAGCGCCTTCGACCGCTGTAGTAAATTGTTTCTTTGGTTCAATAATTAAGGTGTAGGAATCCTCCTTTAACCACTCTTGTGCTACCTCCTGGACCTCAAGGGCGGATACTTTAGCGTAATCTGCTACCCCTCTAACCAGTGCACCCGGATCGCCAAAATAAAATTCTGATTGGGCAAGAATATCGCTCTTACCACCAAACCCACCGGTTTTTTCCAATCCTTTTACCAAGCCAGCAAATTCACTCTGCTTGACCCGGCGCAACTCTTCTGCATTTACGCCATTCAATGCAAATTGCTTTAATTCTGTATTGAGTAGATTTTCAACCTTTTCTACAGACTGACCCGGCTTTACATCGACAATAATAATCAACTGCCCCGCCAGTTGGCGGCCGTAGTAAAAAGCACTGACACTGGTTGCCACCTTCTCATCGCGAACCAGCCGGCGATAGAGAAGAGAGTTTTTTCTATTCGCTAGAAGAGAAGTCATCAATTCCAGCGCATCCTCCACTTCGCTACCTACGGCCGGTACATTCCAAACTTTATAGATGCGGGTTTGTGGTACCTGATCGTAAACTACTTCCCGTTTTTTTATTTGGGTCGGTAGTTCCCAACTCTTAATTCGCGGTTGAACCCCCGTGCTCGGAATATCCGCGAAATATTTGCGAGCCTTGGCCATAGCATCTTTGACATTGACATCCCCAGCAATCACCAATACAGCATTAGCGGGCTGGTAGTGCTCCTCAAACCATTTTTTCACATCTTCAAGGCTGGCATTATCCAGGTCTTCCATCGAGCCAATCGGTGTCCAAGAATAGGGATGTCCTTTGGGAAAGGTGCTCTTGGCAATAACATCGAACGCCTTGCCATAAGGGGCATTCTCGCCCTGACGCTTTTCATTCTTGACGACGCCACGCTGCTCATCCAGCATTTCCTGGGTGATTGCCCCTTTAAAATGCCCCATGCGGTCGGACTCCATCCACAGAGCCATATCCAGGGCGCCCTTGGGGACAGTGGCAAAATAATTGGTGCGGTCGTTATTGGTGGTGCCATTCATATCGGTAGCACCTGAACGCTGGAAGGGCTCAAAATACTCGCCGGGATAATTCTCGCTGCCGTTGAACATCAAGTGCTCGAACAAGTGCGCAAACCCGGTCTTACCCTCTGGCTCATCCTTGGAGCCCACCTTGTACCAGATATTGGTAGATACCACTGGAGCCTTATGGTCCTCATGCACAATGACGGTCAGGCCATTGGGCAGTACTTCTTTATGGAAAGGAATCTCCAATTTGGGCGGAGGTACATAGGCCTCTTTATCGGACGCCGCTGCTTTGCTGCTGGCCGCAGCCTGTTTGTCGACGGAAAGCGCATGAGGCGTATCGTCACCAGACTTTTCACAAGCGGTAAGACCTGTAATGGCGATAACCATACTGATGAGCACTGGACGCAAGTCCATATTGTCACTCCCTTTAAAAAACCGCGGATTCAGGATGGCAAGTTTAGGCCAGCTTTCCTATTCAGTATCAGCAGAACCCTTGCTTACCTTCAAATTGATCAATATTTCAGACAAAAAAATGGGCACCGAAGTGCCCAAATCAATACATCACAGAGAGAAGCGAAGATGACGGTCGCCCAAGGAATCAGGTCATCAGATCTGCTCTTGCACTGAAAACATTATGCAGCCACGGTACCGGACTTGTCTTCAGCCTCACCCACTACAGAGTGGTGACCAAAGCGCTCTTCTGCAACACGGTCTGCCACATGCGCTGTAGTTTCACCGGTTTCATCCGCTCGCTGGAACACTTCTTTCATAGTGTTCCCTATGTCTTCAATATGCGCACGGACTTCAGCCGCGTCATAGTCACCTTTCTGCTGGTAGTAAACATCAATAATACCGCCAGCATTGATAACGTAGTCCGGTGCATACAGGATGCCCCTCTCACGCAACATCTGCGCATGGCGCCCCTCGGCCAGCTGGTTGTTTGCTGCACCGGCGATTGCCTGTACTTTTAAGCGCCCAATGGTGTCGTCGTTGAGAATCGCCCCCATAGCGCAGGGTGCAAATAGGTCCACATCCAGATCGAAAATCTCATCGGCGGTTACGGCTATAGCGCCCAGCTCCGTCACCGCACGATCAATATTGTCTTGGAAAATATCGGTAACGAACAGTTCCGCACCGGCGTCTTTCAAGAGCTTGGCCAGACGAAAGCCAACATTACCCACCCCTTGGATGGATACTTTCAAACCGGTCAGATCAGTTTTACCCCAACGGTGCTCTGCCGCCGCCTGAAGGCCGACAAACACGCCGTAGGCTGTGGAGGGGGAAGGATCACCACCGTATTCAGAACCGGCAAACAGACCGGAGACAAACTCGGTGGTCTCTCCGATCACACTCATATCGGCGACACTGGTACCAGAGTCCTCCGCCGTAATGTAGCGACCGCCCAGGGTGTTGATAAACTCGCCCATCGCACGCAGCAATTCGGGGGTCTTTTCTTTGCGGGGATCGCCAATAATGACGGACTTTCCGCCACCTAACTTCAAACCAGCCATTGCAGACTTGTAAGTCATGCCTCTGGAAAGGCGAAGAACATCATTTAAAGCCTCGCCATCATCGGCATAAGGCCACATACGGCAACCGCCCAGTGAGGGACCCAAATTCGTATTGTGTACCGCGATAAGGGCCTTCAGGCCACTCTTTGCATCTTGGTAAAACGCCACTTGTTCGTGTTTATCGTAGGCGGAATGGGAAAAAATACTCATTAACTGTTCCTCTCCGGAAGGCCGGTTCTACAGCTGGGGAACAACCACAGCCCTTATCTGTTTTTATCTGGGATAAGATTATATCCAGCTCCCACAGACAAAGTTTGCATATTTTGCACATAACAGCAATTTAATAGCTAAACCATCATACGGGTAAGGATTTTTTAGGATGATCGACCTCATGGGAACAGTGAGGGCCAGCCGGTCATCAATCCAGGCGCCAAGCTCCACACACCCAGCCCAGGCTGTTTTCAAGCCTGTGAAGCCAGCCCAAAGCACCTTCTTTAGAAAACACAAAAGTCCTCTAGGGTACGAGTAGCAGAGAAGACAATTTCCAAGAGTTTTGCCCCAGCCCAACTCGATTGCCACCCCTTTGCCCCTTAGACTGGCAGTCGCAGAGATACAACAAGTAGCTTATTGAAGTTTTTTGAAAGATAAACGACATAGATACTAAGATAATTTCCGCTGCTCAACCTCGTTACATCCACTGTACAGGGTCTGGTAGAATCCGCGCCCAAATCGACCCATAGAGATAAACTCGATGCTGAATGCCGACGCTCTCAAACAACTTACGCAACTGAAAACAGATATTCGCTCCAATAAGGAGTTTGCCGAGGGCCGGGTACGCGGCAGTAACGGCAAGTTTGGCTTTGTTGAGTTGGATGACGGAAGGGAAGCCTTCCTGCCTCCCAACGAGATGGAGCGTGTATTCCCTGGTGACAGAGTGCGAGTAAGCCTCGCGGAGGAGAACAAAGGCAAGCTTGCCGCAGAGTTAGACTCATTACTCGATAGCCCGCTCGACTATCTCGTTGGTCAGTATGTGCAGCGCGGCCAGGGTCACTTTGTACAACCCACACAGAGTGGCCTGTCTCGCTGGATCTTCCTCCCGCCGAAAGCCCGCGGCAAAGCCCAACCAGGAGAGTTTATTGCCTGCAAGGTAAACCGCCACCCATTTAAGGACGGCCGAGCCCAAGCCAAGGTCGAGAGTGTCATCGGCAAACCGGATATGCCCGGGATTGAGCACGCCTATGTGGTCGCAGAGTTTAAACTCCCCGAACAATTTGGCCCCGAAGCACAAAAGCAGGCCGAGAGTATTGCCGAGAAGCTGACGGCAGTTAACGCGGAGCGGACAGAACTTTCCGAATTAGGTTTTGCTACTATTGATGCGGAAACCACCCGCGATATGGACGATGCCCTGGCGGTAACCCGCCGCGAAGGCGGCTGGTCCCTGCATATTGCCATTGCCGATCCCTCTTCCGTGATTGAGGAGGGCAGCCCCCTGGATAAAGAAGCGTTTAAACGCGCCCACAGCCAGTACTTACCGGGTGAAACCCTGCCAATGCTACCCCACAACCTCTGTGAGAACCTGTTCTCACTGGTACCTGGCGAATTGCGCCCCACCCTGGTTGCACATATCAATATTGACAACGATGGCACTATCGGCGAAAGCCGTTACGAGTTTGCGGCCATTCGCTCCCAACACAAGCTGAGCTATGAACAAGTCAGCCAATTTATTGAGGGAGACAACTCAGCGGTACCGCAAGAGCAGCAAGAAAGCCTGCGCAACCTCGCCGCCGTCCATCAAGCTCGATCAGCCTACCGGGCCAGCCACTCGCTGGCGATGGAGGATCGCCCTGACTATGAAATCCACCTCAATGACCAGCGCAAGATCGAGCGCATTGAGAAGCAGAAGCGCAATATTGCCCAGCGCATGGTTGAGGAAGCCATGCTCGCAACCAACATCAGTATGGGCAGCAAGCTCGCCGAACTCGAGCAGGGCTGCTTCTCCGTACACCTGGGCTTCCGCGAAGAGCGTTTGGGAGAAGTGCGCAGTCTGCTGAAGGAACTCCTGCCTGAGCACGCAGAGAGAGATTTGAACCAGCTGGAGCACTACCTGGGGCTGGTCAAGCATCTGGAAAGCCAAAGTGATTCCCAGATGCAGAACTTACTCGCCGTATTAAAGCGTATGCTGCGTCCCGGTCAGTTTGATAATAAAGCTGGTCCCCACCTGGGCCTGGGCCTCAAGGCTTATGCCACTGTGAGCTCGCCAATTCGCAAGTACAACGATTTGCACAACCACCGCGTGCTGCGCGCCGCCGCACAGGGGGCTGCCGCCAACCCCCTTGCTGACGAACAAGTTGAAGCCCTACAGGAAAGTCTAACCCGTGGGCGCCAGGCTTATCGAGCGCTGGAGCAGTGGCTCTACGTTCAATTTATCGAGAGTAAAGCGGGTCAAGAGTTTTCCGGCAAAATCGCCTTGGTGAATGGTGCCGGTATTGGCGTGAAGCTTGATGACTTTGGGATCGATGGCTTTGTCCGCATGAACGGAAACAAGAAAAACCTCCCCGAGTTCGACGGTAAGCACCTGACCCTCACCTACAACGAGCAGCGCTTCCAATTGGAGCAGACGATTTCCGTTAAGGTGGCGTCTGTCGATGTAGACAAACGACGCGTTGCTTTCGAACTCGCTGCTGAAAGCCTCCAAGCCAAAGGCAACAACAAGGAATAAATCCCAACCGATTTATCCAAGAGCCCGGCCCGCGCCGGGCTCTCCCGCTGCCGGTAACCGACACGCCGCCCCGATCGGTTTAGGCTCTGGAACCGGCTATAGAACAGAATAAACCGAGGCGACCAATGAGCAATATTGCTGAGCTGAACCCAACCCCACTGTGGACACACTTCGCCAAGCTGTGCGAGATTCCAAGGCCATCCAAGCACGAAGACCAAGTGGTGGAGTATATCGTCAGCTTTGCCAAGAACCGCGGGCTCGATGTCCAACTGGATGAGATCGGCAACGTTATTATCAAGAAGCCTGCAACCTCCGGCATGGAAGACCGCCAGACCCTAGCTCTGCAGAGTCACGTCGACATGGTGCCGCAGAAGAATGCCGACACTCAGCACGACTTCCTCAAGGACGCCATCAAGCCCTACGTAGATGGCGAGTGGGTTACTGCTGAGGGCACCACGCTCGGAGCCGATAACGGTATCGGGGTTGCTGCGATCCTGGCACTGATGGAATCCACCGATATTCCCCATCCACCTCTGGAAGCCCTACTCACTGTTGACGAAGAAGCCGGAATGACCGGTGCCAAGCACCTGAAGCCTGGGTATTTTGCAGCCGACTTATTGCTAAACCTGGATACCGAAGACGAAGGCGAGCTCTATATCGGTTGTGCTGGTGGCATCGATGTCAATGTCAACTTCACCTTCACCGCAGAGGCGGCTCTAACCGGTGCTGTGGCGGTAAAGCTGTCCGTACGAGGCCTGCGCGGTGGCCACTCCGGGCTGGATATCGACAAGGGCCGAGGTAACGCCAACAAAATTGCCAATCGCATTATTGACACCGCACTTCGCCAGATTCCGCAGCTGCGGATCGCCAGTCTCGACGGCGGCAGCCTGCGCAACGCAATTCCACGCGAGTCATTCACCACCTTGGTGGCCCCTTCTGAAGTTCAGGACCAATTGCAGCAAATCGTTAAGAGTGAAAGCACACAAATTGCTGTGGAACTGGATAACGAAGCCGACTTGCAGGTGATTCTGGAACCTACAGATTTGCCGGCAACCACTATGGATGCAGCTAGCCAACTGACTCTAATCCGGGCTATTCGCGCTTGTCCTAACGGTGTGGAGCGTATGAGTACCGCGCTTGAAGGGATCGCCGAAACGTCCAATAACCTAGCTCGTGTTGTCACCACTGAAAATAATGGCGAGCACCAGATTCAGATTCAATGCCTGGTACGCAGCCTCTCAGACAGTGCACGCGATCAACACGGCCTCAATGTCGCAGCCACCTTCGAACTGACTGGCGCCAAAACAACACTGGGTAACGACTACCCCGGCTGGCCCCCCAACCCCGACTCACCGCTACTGGCGATGATGAAAGAAGTCTACAAGGAGATGACCGGTGAGAAAGCCGAAGTAAAAGTGATTCACGCAGGCCTGGAATGTGGCTTATTGGCCAAGCCCTACCCCAATTGGGATATGGTCTCCTTTGGCCCAACGATCCGCCGCGCTCACTCCCCAGAGGAAAAAGTACATATTCAGAGTGTGGCCAACTTCTGGGATTACTTTATAAAAGTAGTCCAGGCTATTCCCTCACGACACTGACTATTCAAGAGGGTTTCAGGGCATCCCCCCCCCCCCCCGAAACCCGCCTCACATAAATGTAGCTCAAGCCAGCGAGAGTTAAAGATCGCCGTTTATCCTCTTCAGTCCACTTCCAATAACAACGAGTGAAGCCCCACCCTTCCACGAAATAATATCCACAAGTGCAAGGGGGTTAATGTCAATAGTTCGCAGCAATGGACAAAACAAAAAATTAATGCAAAAAATAAAACTGATTCTTTTAACTTTAATCGCCACATTAAGCTCCCCCGCATCCAGCCAAATCTACAAATACAAAAATAAAGATGGAAATTGGATTTTCAGTGATAAGCGGCCCAACCAAAATACCGTAACCCAGGAAATAAAAGAAAAGCACATCACTAAAAAGGCAGTTAAACCAAAAGTATTTACTTCAAAGAGAAGGGGCTCATTTTCTATCGTAGCCAACAACCCTTACTCCGCCCCAATACAGGTCAAAGTAAAACTTTCTGAGTCCAATACAGTCCTATACGGAATTATCCCGCCTAAATCCAAGGCCGATATTTTTGAAACGAACACCCCCAATTTAAAAGCTAGATTGCCAACATAAGCGACACACGCTTACCCACTAGAAATTCCAGCGGGCTCCAATAATTTAACATTTTTCTTGGGCGGGCATTAATACGAAACACCGCATCGTCAATCTGGCTTTTCGGTAGCTTGCCAATTTTCACCCCTTTCGGGAAGAAACGCCTCAGCAGCCCATTGGTATTTTCGTTCAACCCTCGCTCCCACGAGTGATACGGCTTGGCAAAATATATCTTGCAGTCTAGTTTTCGCGCGATCGACTGATGGCCCGCGAATTCACCGCCGTTGTCGAAAGTTATG
>NZ_JALBWM010000209.1 GCF_023895975.1 Microbulbifer okhotskensis | reverse complement strand
CGGCGGCACTGCCGCAGATTACTGGCGACACAAGCAGTGATCTGGCTGGGGTGGTCACGCAGATGTTAAGCGCGTTGAATGAGGTTTATTGGGATAACCAAGTGAGTTAAGGGCCCAAGCTGTAATGTCTGAAACCGTTGTACTGAATGATTTTCGCTGTCGTAACTGCCGCAGAACAATTGGCATTTGAGACCGCTTCTCGCGCGGTTTCCATGACACCAATCGATAGTTGTGCGGTCACGATATCACCTATGGCACCGGGCACGATGGTGGCGATCGAATACTCGCCGTCTATGATCAAAGCATCGCAGAGGGTGACCTTCACCATGGGTACGGACGCCCACTTCGACATTAGGTTGAGTGGAGTTCATTAGCTTTTATGATTAAAGATCAAAAAGAAAATCCAGAAACCACTCGATTGCCAAAGGAGCTGGTTGATCGGCTGCAGAGACCCTTTGTACGATTCTTGCACATTGCGTCAGCCGGAGGGGCTGTTCTCCTATTGTTCACTGTTGCCGCTCTCGTTTTGTCCAACTCACCTTGGGCCGACTCGTTCGAACATGTCTGGGAGACACCCATAGGTTTCCGGGTTAGCTCGTTAGAGTTTGCACGCTCACTGCGAGAGTGGATTAATGATGGCCTGATGACGCTGTTTTTCTTTCTTGTCGCATTGGAACTCAAGCGCGAGCTGGTTCTCGGAGAGTTAAACAACCCTCGTATGGCTGCTCTATCAATATCAGCCGCCTTGGGCGGTATGATCGCCCCCGCTTTGATATATCTTGCGCTGCAATCAGGTCAACCCGGCCAAAATGGGTGGGGCACTGTCATGGCAACTGACACGGCGTTTGTTATCGGTTGCCTAGCTCTGCTTGGCTCGCGCATACCACAAAGCTTACGCGTCTTTATGCTGTCTTTAGCGATCGTTGACGATATCGGTGCCATTCTTGTCGTAGCCATCGGTTACAGCGGCAACATTGTCTGGGGTGCTTTGGCGCTGGCTGCACTTGGCTTAGTAGTTTTACGTGCCTTGGCAATACTCGGATTTCGCGGTTTTCCGCTCTATTTCCTGGTGGGCGGGCTCATCTGGCTTGCCGTGGATGCGTCCGGCATCCACGCCACCATCACTGGCGTGATACTTGGGTTGATGACTCCTGCGCGCCGATGGGTCAGCGACAATCGATTGTACGAGATACTGGATCAGGTGATTGCGCATCCAGGCATTCACGAAAGCAGTGCAGACACTAAAGATCGAGAGACATTGCAGATAGCCGAGGTTGCCGTACGTGAAACGCTGTCTCCACTAGAGCGCCTGGAGATATGGCTACATCCATGGGTGGGTTTTGCCATCATGCCGCTCTTCGCATTTGCCAACGCCGGGTTGCCGCTGACTTTTAACGGCCTTGGTAATTCGGTCACAGTGGCAATTTTCTTAGGTTTCGTACTTGGTAAGCCTGTTGGTATTCTGTTGTTTAGTTGGCTGGCTATACGCTCGCACATTGCGATTCGTCCACCAGAACTCAGCTGGCGGTTGCTAATAGGCGGCAGCTTGCTCGCCGGAATCGGCTTCACCATGGCGCTCTTCATAGCGAATATGGCTTTCGGTAAGAGTCTAATTGACAGCGCTAAGTTGGGAATCGTCCTTGCATCCGTTTTTTCCGCAGTGGCGGGTCTCGCACTGTTGATGTGGCTGCCTGCGCGTGGGAAAACGCCTTGAGGGGTCAAAAATGAAAACCTATTCATACCAGCATGGAGCAGTAACAACGGGGGTAGCTTGTGTTGCCGACGCCAGCGCTGCACTCGGATAAAAAGGGCTAGTATTGGAAATTTGGAGGCAAACATCAAATATCCGATATTAGTAAATATCGGATATGGAGGGGCGTTCTATTCCTTTTGGGTATAACGGAATGCACCTGTTCTTTTGAATGCAAAGTTTGCGTGCCGTGCACCATGGTGTACAATTATCTGTACAGAAATCTGTACCAAATCATGGGTTCAACGAAAATTTTGGTGATAAAATGAACGTCCTAAATTATTCAGACGCCCGCGCAAGCCTGAAAGGTGTGCTGGACCAGGTGCAAGAGGATCAAGACATCACCGTCATCACCCGCCAGAAAGGCGGTGACGCCGTGGTAATGTCGCTGGACCACTACAACGGCCTGCTCGAAACCGTACATTTGTTAAGCAGCCCAGCCAACGCCGCCCACCTGGAGCGCTCTATCGCCCAGCACCGCGCAGGAAAAGCCCAGCGCCGTAAACTGATCGAGGACTGAACCTTGCTGACATGGACGGACGCGGCCTGGGAAGATTATTTATTCTGGCAGGGGCAAGATAAGAAGACGCTAAAGCGCATCAATAAGTTGATCAACGAAACGATGCGTACGCCCTTCAAAGGCACCGGCAAGCCCGAACCCCTAAAAGGCGGGCTCAGCGGCTACTGGTCTCGCCGCATCGATCAAACCAACCGGCTGGTGTATGCGTTTGAAGGCGGCGAGCTGACTATTATTTCCTGCCGCTATCACTATTAACCGGCAGAAACACCCTCAAGATCTAAGCCTAACAAAGAGTGGGCCTCCAATAAGGTTTTCAACTCTTCTGTGCAGTAGCTATAGAGAAGGTGATCCGTAGGTGTCTTAAATACAACGGAATTACCGAGAGTCGAGGTATCAAAACCAACATTGATTTTCCCTCGATTAACTCCCGAGTCGAAAAAATCTGTAGCCCCGCTCAAGTCGATCCCGTCTTTAGGGATGACCTTGAGAGTGTTCAGCATGTAGTAATCTATACCTTCAACCGAAACAGGCAAAAACTCTCCAGATGTGGCTAGTTTTTCGCCCAATATATCAAACGCCTTTTTGTTAAGTACTAGATTCCCAGTTACCCAGGTTGTGATGTCGGGGATACGCGGCTTATCGTGAGCATAGGTGTCGCCAGCATAAAATTCGGCGTTGGGTTTAACCCACTGATCTAATCTAGGTTGCGCTCTAAATTTTGGGGAATACTTTGGCATCTTCGAGCCAAGTTCGGCATTTTTGATCGTAAAGGTATAGAACTCATCGAAAGGTCTATTAATCTTGTATACGGTCATTAGTTATTTTTCAACCAGTGTTTGTATTCTTCTTTATCTATCTCTTCCTGCAGGAGATAGTCAGAGCTGATGTTTCCATGGAGTAATTGCTGTCGAACGGTACCCAGAAATGCTCGAACTAGCTCATCATTAGGTAAAATACTGATGTTGTTGAAAATCCAATCATAGTACCGCCCCCGGTGAATACGATTGTGGCCAATTGCAGAGGGTGTTCAAAACTCTGTGTCAGCTAAACGGTTTATAGGCTGATGTATTTCT
>NZ_JALBWM010000208.1 GCF_023895975.1 Microbulbifer okhotskensis | reverse complement strand
CGAGCGGTACAGTGACTATGGGGCTATAGCTGCATGAAACTGTCCGAAGTGTTGGAACACAAGAAAGTAAAGATACTAAGAAAGTAAATAATCTAGAAAATAACCAGAGAGAGAGCGGTCAGGGAGGTGCCCTTGCTGTCCGTCAGGAATCCGCTCCGCCATCGAAGCGTGGTACTCGCCTTCCCGATGATTGGCAGTTAACCCAAGAATTTTACACTGAGGCGGCCAAGACGCGGCCAGAGGTGATGCACCAGATCTACGACATTGCGGCCAGCTTTGGTGATTACTGGAAATCTCAGTCGGGCAAGCAGGGGGTGCGGCGTGATTGGTTGGCGGTGTGGCGCAATTGGGTGAGGCGGGAGAAGTTTATCCCTCAGCAGCGCGCAGCGGCCCAGCAGCGGACGCGGGACAGGCCAATCGGTGAAATGCTGACAGACACTGGCTGGTAAACACGGATTTTCAAGGAGCGATGCTATGACCGTTGTGACTCTCATCGAGGCGAAAGAGCGAATTATGACAACCGCTGCGAGTAGACCCTTAGCGGTATTTCGTACGGAAAACCCGCGCCAAGTGGATTTGGTGTTTGCCCATACGGTGGTGACTCAAAATAAAATTCGGCGGGTGCATGAGGATTATTTGGGGACTTTCCATCGGGATAATCTGCATGTGGCGAGAAAGGTTTTTCAGGAGTATTTCGATAGTTTTCAGGAAGTCGCGTGATGGGTCCGGGCGGGCCAGCTTGAGTTTACCGTTTGAGGTCTTGGGGGGAGTGATATGAGATTCGATACTGCGAGACAGGCTTGGCATGATGCGTTCGATGGGGCGGCAGCGGCGTTTGATTACGAGGCTATGGGCGGTAGAAGTACGGCCACTCTAAGCACGCGCCGGGGCCGGAAGGTGGTGATTCGTGGTGAGGTGCAGGGCAAGGCGGATCAGGTCATCTGCCGAATTGATGCGCCACGAGTGAGTGGTACTGAGACGGTTGTGGGGAAGGGGAGCGGTAGCCGGATTATGGATGCCTGCGAGAAGGGATTAATCCAAAGCGTGGTTGCCAGGCTGCGGGATAGTGATCCGCTGGCTTATTGCTGGGGCATGGCTGCCTACGCTCCTCCCGCAAAAAGATTTAAAGAGCGGGCGGCGCTGTTGCAATACTTGATGAGTGAATTCGATAAGTGGGAGGAATCGCACCCACGAGAGAAGGTTAGCCAGTTGGCGCTGTTTTGTATTAGTGCGTGTGCGTTGCGGGATGTAAATGGGCGATCAATCAATCTTGCCCAGGCGCGTAGTATTTTGGGGTGTGATAAGAAGCGGTGGGATGGGGAGTGGGTGAAGATATGGAAGCGTCTACACCGGCGTTTGGACCCTTTACCAGCAAGAGCGCTTGGCCCAGTGTCTGAGCTGGTGCAGGAGTATCGAGAGCGATTTAAGAAGGCTTGTTGACAGTTTTGTCCTGAGGGGGTATAAATTCCCTAGCGTGCAATTTTTCTGCGTTGCAAAATCAAACCGGCCACTGAGCCGGTTTTTTTGTGTCTGGAAGTTAATAAGCTTTGCTGCCATTGATACATTTTTGTAGGCGCTTTATATTTTTTAATGGCACTTCCGCAAAGTGTGATCAGGTACTGGATTTTCATATGTTTTATTTATGGTAAGTCTGGTGAGAAAGAAAAAGTCTACTCATGAAATTGTGAATTCCATTGCTTGGTAAGCTCGTACCGGGGAGGGGTGTTAAATTAAGCGCAGTATAATTTACTTGGTTTAGGATGTGTTATAAGCTTCACTTTCTCTTCCACTAGTTAATTCAATATATTTTTTAGTGAGTTTTTATGTTTTTTAGAAATACCGTCAAAACAGTAGCTGTTTCTGTGGCCTTGTTGGCCTTCGGCGCGCAAGCTAAAACGTTCCAATACGAACTTCAAGTTCTAGGTTCACATGGTGGTGAAATACAGTACCCCGGTCTAGATTTAGAAGACGCTAGCTCTGTAACTTTGACTGTTGATCAAGAGGATCAATGGTCTCCCGCTATACTTACCTCGTTGGAAATTAACTTTTCTAATGCGCCTAGTCTGTCAGTAAGTAATTTCCAGGTGGATGATGGAGGCTGGAGACATGAAGCGACCGTCGATGGTGCCTGGGTGTATCGTCAGCTTGATGTTGTAGTAGATGGCTTGGACCTCGAAAGCTTAAATAATACAATGATCAACATTGAAGGTTATGTCTCTGAGGCTGAAAATTTTATTGGGGCAGAGCGTTCACTGAACTATGACCAAAGACTGTTTACTGTTCATGGGGAGTTGGTTGATGCGACTCCAAGCAAGATTGTTGATGTCGCATCGTTCACAGTTGACGGTAAGCAGGTTGAATTATCTCTAAGAGATAATCCAGCTCTTGATCCAAATTCAAACAATGGTGATATGGCATTTGTTGTCGAATTACTGTGGTTTGGGGAGGGGAAAGAGGTTTACCATTTTCACGCACCTTTTGGTGATGAATCAAAATTTTATGAAGCATATAAGCTAGAAGTGACAACAACAACTGGTCCTGATGGTGATGAAACAGCTATAAGTGTTAAAATTAAAGACGCGCAAGGTATGGAATTTGAAACTCATCATGTATATCTTGAAGATATGCTGAGAGAAGCTTACGAGTTCTAAACGCATCCTTAATTTTGATTTAAGATTCAAGATGTACTGTTGCTAAAATCAGTTAAGAAAACTTAGATAGTCGCTCAATAGCGATACTTATTTCATAAAAATTAACCCGCCGTGTGTGGGTTTTTTTGTTGCCCTTACTTTTTTCGCTACGAGGCTGCTGCCTAATAGAAGACATAGCCCGCCTGTGCCACCAAAGATGGGTCTGGGTAAGTTTCCTATCCAGGATGTTATTCAGGTGATGGAGAATGCGGGCATTCCCTGGTCTGTTATCAGGTGTCGGAGTTTGTATAATTTACTTATATTGAACTCGGCTGGTAGATAATTCTATGAGTAAAGGTTTTAACTGGTTTACTTAGTTCTATCGTCCTAACAATGACTCACCAGTTAGATTTTTATCATTTACTGCGGCATGTTTGTGCTATAAAATTCCCACCTGGATTTGCTAGGTATTTTCTGTCAGGGAGGGTAAGGGTGAGTTTTTCATACTGCTATTTTTAAGGTTTTCTTCTGTAGCAATTCTATTTCTATTTCTATTGAAGTTCTATTTTTCACTTCAATTTCTTGTCGTGGTTTTACCTTGTTGTGGTTTTTTAGTTTGCCAGATTGGAAAGAGTAACTCTGTGCATTGAGGTTGCTTTCTGTTTTGGTCCAATTTCTAAATATATCCTGCATTCAACTCTGAAGTGCATCACCCTTTAGGCTGCTGCAGCAGCCGTATA
>NZ_JALBWM010000207.1 GCF_023895975.1 Microbulbifer okhotskensis | reverse complement strand
CGAACGGTACAGTGACTACGGGGCTATAGCTGCATGAAACTGTCCGAAGTGTTGTACATATTTTTCACCCATAAAAGGCGTTCATTACCTGAACTCAATGTCAAGGTGTGATTTTACGCAGCCGCTTATTCAGGAACACCTTCTGCAACGTGGTAAACCGAATTGCCCCGCGTGTTGCACATAAAATGAACTTAGTGCTTGGTCAAAGCTTGGGACCTAGCCTATTTGGGCAATTTGGTTGTGGCTGTAACCTGTTGCCCGATCGACGGTGTGCGACGGACTTTGTGGGTAGATCGCACAAGTACCGAGCTGCCCTACGGCCACCCATTCGATTAACGAAATACTGCCTGTACGATAGACACATAGGGGAAGCGGGCTCATATTGTGCGCTCAAACTTAACTGCATTGACCCAGTTCCTGCCTATGTACCAATTATGAGATACTCCACCTCCCCCTTAGTGGTCTCAAAGAAAACAGGGAAGATCCATGACTAAGATCGCACTCGCTCTGGCTGCATTACTCATGTTTGGCTGTAGCTCCGTCACTCATTTCACACAAAAAACTGCTGGTGAAGTGAGGCAAGCAGTGACCATTCACAATAGTGAGCAAGATTCTGCTACCCAGTACTCTGGTCCGCGGATGCAGGCGACTACTGACGGTTCCGACTACAATCTCTATTTCTATGACCTGCGTGCTACCGAGTCCACGGTCGGCGGTCCAACCCAATACCAGCTAAAGGTCGACATCACTTATCGTGAGAACTGGCGCTACTATGAGATTGCAGAATTGAGAGGTAGGCAGCGGTTGGACACGGCTCCCATCAAGAGGAGCATTCTGAATTGTGTCAGTGCCCGCGACTGCATGTATGAGGAAATTCTGGATATTGCCCTCAGCGAAGAGCAAATTCTGACTACAATCCATAACCGCGATAAGCTCAAACTCAAACTCAGAGCCAAATCCGGGCACAGCTCCACAATCGAAGTTCCCCTTTCGTACCTCATGGGCTTTTACGCTGCAATTGTGAATCATGCGGGGTAGGCTCAAAACCTAAGATCTCTCTTCTTAAAATCCCTCCTGCTGAAATCCAAAGCAATCCGGGTGCTTTTGCACCCGGATTGCTATGAACTTCAAGACGATGATCGCCAACTGAGCTACTCTTGCGAGGCTGCCTGGAAGGCTTGCGCAGCCTTGGCCAGCCCCTCCCCCAGGCTTATCGGTGGTTTCCACCCCAGCCGATCTTTGGTTTTGGTAATGTCCACCTGTAGCGACCCACACAAGCGCTCTGCCATAGCCCCCCTCCCTATCAACCTGAGTCCGCGGCTTAGCATAAACTGGGGCACTGGAAATAGCCGCGCGCGGCAACCTAGAGCGTGGGAAAGCCCACGCAATAAGTCGGTTATGGATAAATCCATATCATCGGAAACCAAAAAAACTTGATTGGCAGCACTGGGGTGAGTAATGCAGACGACTATCAGATCAAGGAGGTTATCAATAGATACCAGGCTGCGGCGATTGTCAATTGCACCGAGTGGCAGTGGCAACCCCCTATCGAGCCAGCGCATCATCGATTGAAAATTTGCCCTTACACCTGGACCATAGATCAAAGGTGAACGAATAATCACCACCTCCATGTCTACACTTTTTGTCAGCTCCAAAAGCGCATCTTCAGCCTCTTTTTTCGATATACCGTAGGGGTCAGATGGCTGGCATTTTTCATCCGCATTGAAAGGACACCGGTTATCGGTCGATTCTCCATTGACTTTGATAGAACTCAAGAAAATAAATCGCTTGACCCCTGCCGCAGCTGCCTGCTGAGCAAGCTTGATGGTGCCCTCTACATTCACCTTGCGGAATTCGGCCAGGGGGTCAGCTGCAGTTTCCTCCATGATGTGGACACGCGCTGCCGTGTGTATCACTACATCAATGTTATCTAGTACGCCAGCCCAGTTAGTGCCAGCACCCAGATCGTCAATCTGAAAACCCCCTTCAACACGCTGGCGATACACCGGTGTTACCTGATACCCGGTTTCTTGAACCAGGGAAAGGAGTGCCTTTCCCACAAAACCACTGGCACCGGTCAGTAATACACGTCCTTTCAAAAGCGGGCCCTTATTGCTGTTAAAATACCTGTTCTAGTTTACACGGCTAAAATGCAGCATCAATGCACCCATTGAACCTGCAATAGGGTTAAGGGCTGAGGCTTTGCTCCACAGACCCCCAAAATCAATGCCTCTCACAAGTCCCCTCTGTCACTCCGTGGATTCACGGTCGATACTGCAATAGCGATCCCTATCCCTGGCTGCATTCTTAAGCCTGGCCCTGACATTCTCCAGAGCGCGCTCGTGAGGCGCTAAGGTATAACGCGTGCCCCAGCGAGCCTCCCACGTCTCCCTCGCCTCCAGGCACGCGATAGCCTGTCGATATTTCCACCCCGCCTCCATACATAGTGGCATCCCTTTAGGTGATCTTCGATCGCAGATTTGGTGATATTTCTTGTGGGCGATTTTTGCCTGAAAATCAATTGAAGTAGCGCCTTCAAAGTGACGGATGGGGGGGGCGTGGGCCTTGGAATTTCCCTTACTCTGAGCGCTATTTCTACCCATTGCACGAAAAATTGCAATCCCTAATAGCTCGCCAGTGGTGTATTGATAGTTGTTATCGACAATCACCCCCGCCCCTGAGACCCTTCCTGGGCCCACATCAAGCGACGCAGCGACCAAGTCTGTATTTTGACGAATAAAGGTGGCAGGGTGAGGAGCAACCCCATATGCCCAAGTTGAAGGAAAAAGCAGGGCAATCGCCAAACTGTAAATCAATAAATACGGGAACTTAACTAGTGTAGGTTTATGCACTAGCAACCTGAACCTCCGGTAATAGCAAGAGCGGTTACTGCCCCCATTTGGCATCGCCAATAAACACTACATTTGCGTACTCTATGGTCAGTGCACGCCTAAGCAAATAGCAAAGCTCGATTTTAGTAAAACCTTGCCACAGTCCCAAATATAAATTTCAAAAGCCATCGAATGAAAAGGCAAGTGCTACTGCACCCAGTAAGTAAGGGCTAGAGGCAACACAAAGATACTCAGAATTGTGGAAATAAATATAATACCTGAAATTTGAGCAGCATCCTGCGGGCGATAGATGGATATCCACAAATAAGTACTGACCGCAGATGGCATCAGGCACTGAAGTATTAACACACCTCTCATTGCACCTGAAAAATTAAAGAGACTCGTCAATATGAATGCAACCGCAGCGCCGAGAGCAACATGTGCGAAAGCAAATACAACTCCAACTCGGGTATCACTAAATTTTATTTGGGCAAGACTATGCCCAAGGGTCAAAAGCATCAGGGGGATTGCCATCCCTCCCAATATATTAAGGGAAGATACCTGCATTCAACTTTGAAGTGCATCAGTTAATCCCCTGGAAAAGAACGGTCAGC
>NZ_JALBWM010000206.1 GCF_023895975.1 Microbulbifer okhotskensis | reverse complement strand
TACGGCTGCTGCAGCAGCCTAAAGGGTGATGCACTTCAGAGTTGAATGCAGGAGATATAGAATTTCCTATTGCTGAACGTAATCACCAGGTTACATGCAATGGTGCTGAGAGTGGTTGATATTGAGGAGGGATTAACGAAAAAAGCCGCACGCTGGAGACCGTGCGGCAAAGCTCATAAAGCCTATGGGAGAGGCATGAGGTTAAAAATCATAAGCGAAGCTCAACTTTATATTGCGTGGCAATATGTAGCGGACGTTTGTGGCAAGCGGATCACGGGGGTCGCCTTCAGTGATGCCATCTTCATCCGTCAGGTTGTCTACTGCCAGCTGTACAGTAATATCCTTGATATAGGCCAATGCTCCCAGATCAATTTTTGTGTAGGCAGGTAAGGTTACTTCATTGCTACTGTCATTAAAGCGATCACCTACCCGGCTAATGTCTGTGTACACTGCCATGTCGATATCGTTCAGAGTGAAATCATAGTTTTGGCTCAGGCGCACTTGGTATTCGGGCTGGCGCATAACCTGGTTGCCTTGGTACTCACCACTGGTAATTTCAGGCTTTTGCAAGGTGGCATTTAGCCCAAAAGTGAAATCACCCCAATGTGCCTTTCCGTCCATCTCAAGACCTAGTGCTTCAGTCTCCAGGCGGGCACAGGTGCTACTGCCAATAATGCAATCAGGCATACCTTGGGTTTCGTTGTAGAAAAGGGTCGCAAAGAGGGAGTAGTCCTGCTCTTGTAATTTATAACCCAGTTCGTATTGGTCTATATCGATAACAAGGTCAGAGCCCGCTAGGAAATTCTCGCCAAAATCACGATAGTTGTCAAAATCTGCAAATTTAAAACCGGAATTTATGCGGAAAAATGTCCCCATATTTTCAGAAAATGCCCAATCCACTGCAGCCGTGAAGGCAGTGCCATCTTCATCCGCTTTATAGGTGCTGAAAACGCCGTCCAGCTCGCCGTCATCCACAGAGTAATTTGTCTTTCGGTTTGCTTGGCGCACACCGAAATCAAAGGTGAAGTCACCCAGATAAAATTCAGTGGCAAGATAAAGCGCATTTTCCCGCGCATCACCTACTGCATCAACATCGTGCTTCCAGCCACAGGTGGAAATATCTGCGGATACATTACAGGCGAGGTCGCCGGTAAGCTCAGAGCCATCTGCCGCTCCGCTAATCAACTCTCCATCATGTCCCAATACGTAGTATTTCTGGTTGCCCAGAGACCACCATTCATCAACTTCCCAGCTGGAGCTGTAATAGCCAGCAGTTACTTTAACGTTATCCCACTCTTTTGCCAGGCTGATGTCATTGGTAGTGGCCTCAATATCCTTGCGCACGACCCATGCACCAAACTGCTGTACCAACGTATCGCTGCTGACTATATCCCCTGAAGTGCTAACTACAGTTTGATCTGTGAGAGAGCTCAACGATACCGGAGCGCTGTCTGGAACAAAGCCCAGAGTGTCGGCATTGCCTGTTGTGATTCCAAAACGCTCGGTAAGGTTCCAGCCATTGCCCAGATCTAATTCCAGATAAGCTCCCGCTACGCTGCCATCCCAGCCGCGCCCTTCACCCATGTCAAAAGTTTCCCAGGTGGTTTCAGAGCCACCATTGCCGTCAGCCTGGGTTAATGGTATTGAAACCTTTCGGTTGCTTGGGCCTACCTGGGTATAGTCGGTTGCCAGGAATGCGGCATTAGGGAGGTACCAGGTGCCTGTATCTTTAGTGTCTCGAACATAGAAACCGGCTTTGCCGTTTTCCAATTCTTTGGTGATGTGGAGGGTAAACTGGTGCCCCTCTTCTGCATCGAAGCTCGCATCGCGAATACCTGGCGAGGAGGATACGTAGCCCCCCATCATGTAGTAGAGGTCATCCGTAAGCTTGCCAGTCATCAAAGCATCAGTCCGTTGGAGATCGTAATCAGAGAGGGTATATTTAAAGCGCCCTTCCGTCTCTTCAGTGCCCTCTTTCAAGATAAAGTTAGTAGTCAGGCCTGGCTGGCCATTGGAGAACACTGGATTTGGGCCACCGCGCAAAGCTTCGACACGCTGAATGGTTTCGTCTACACGAAATAGAGAAGAGTTTTCCAGGAACGAGAGCGTTGGTGCCGGATATAGTGGTAGCCCATTCATTGAAACCGTTACAAAGGGTGCATCGCTGCCACCAGGGAAGCCGCGAACATCAATATTAGCTCCAGAAACACCACCGGAGCTTTCAACCCAAAGGCCGGGGACCGACTTCAACAGGTCCGCAGTGCTTGAGGGAGAGGATTTACTAATTTCTTCATCACTCAAGGTTGTAATAGAAAAACTGGCGTCCAGCTTGCGTATGCCAGTACCACCCGGGGTCCCGGTAGTGATGACTTCTTCCATCACCATCTCGCTGTCGCTGTCGCTTTTGTGGCTTATCTCTTGGGCTGCGGCATAGCCACACAAGCCAACTGAAAGCGCAGCCAGGGATACCGCCTGTGCCAAAGGGTTCTTGCTCATCGATTCTTCCCTCTCATCGTCGTTCTTATTGGTTCTGCTGGGGCGGTGTTATTTTTATCCAAACCCGTACAATCAAGAATTGCAATCGATTGCAACAATGCTTAAAAAACTCTACCCGAAACACCGTAACACCGTAACACCTACTATACGGCCACATTGCAATCGATTGCAATTGGTATTTCTGGCTGAAACGGGCTCATCGGTCATATTTAAATCAAGGCGGAGTAATGGCGACAGGCCTGACACACGCTCAAAAGCCCATACCGAAGAAACAGAGTTGGAAAAGGACCCCGTCTATTCTTAAATTAAGAATGCCGAGGCGCCCTTGATCGGTGCGCAAGGATGTCGCTTTAAGATTCCTTTAGCGACAACAAATAGGCCCACAACACAGCTGATAGGCCAGGAGGAATACCGTGGACAGGACCCATTGCCAACAGGCAAAGAGCCACTCACACACGCACGGCCATTACTGTGGCCACACAGCCATCAAGCATGAGGATCACGTTTGCTACCTCCATGATGGGCATCTTCATCAACCGCACAAAGATCACTACGATGAGCATGTCTTAGAAATCAACAGCAAAAACCCAGATGGCTGCCACCCCATGCGCGGCGCCTGTGACGATTCCCACGTACATAGCGAGAGCTGCGGTCATGAGCAAGTGCCACATGGAGATCATACCGACTATCTGGTAAATGGCCGACTTCACCATATTCACGGTGACCATTGTGATGATCATGGTCCAGTTGAATTGGTGAAAGATCGCTAGATATTCCTAGCATTTAGCCTTGAGTACGGCTCGGATCAATCCAGGCAATTAACTAAGTGATTTGTCTGACCAGAGAATTTCCTGCGAACACAATAACTTAAGTTATTCTCACATTTGAAATATGTGGCCCCCAGTCTATCTCTCTACCTTTCTTTCTCCAATACTTCGGACAGTTTTAGGGGGCGAAATAGGTAGGAACCACGGCCAGATA
>NZ_JALBWM010000205.1 GCF_023895975.1 Microbulbifer okhotskensis | reverse complement strand
TCTGGTTGGAAAGCTCTTTTCCATTGGCAACCAGGCTGCTGATACCCGGTTGTTTAGCTAGGCTTTGCAGGGCCTGAACAAAAGTACCCACCCCTTCACCATGCACCAGCCAGTTAATCCGCGCATCATTCGCCTGTGCCTGCTGGATCAGCGCCGCCAGTGATTGCGCATTGTTCTCTTCTTGGTGTTGGCCGTTTTGCCAGTACAGGGAGTAGTGTTTTCTGCTGCCCTCTAAATCCCTGGGGCTCAATGCGGCCTTGTAAGCGGGGAGGATATGGTTGATCAATAACTCACCGGCTTCTTCCTTATCCTCAAACTTGCCGCTGACCGCCGCATAGTGGGCGCTGCCCCAGCGGTGACTGTAGTCCATGATATTCAGGCGCTCAGAGTCGGTTTTCCATTTGCGACTTTCCTTATCCACACGATACAAACCGCTGGTCTGATTTGTCACTGGAGCGGAAATCGAGCTGTCGATTTCCAGCCCGTACACCAGGATATCGCCGTTTTTGTGTATCTGATAGTGAAACAGGGCACCATCAAGCTTTAAGGTTTTGGGGCCGTTATCGCGGCCACCGGGAGTTATCGCCAGGCTGTAAAGCGCCCGCACCAGGTTGGTTTTATAGTAGTTACCGGGGTGATCGCGCTTCAGCTGCTCCCAGGTTTCTGCGTGGCCTGGATGTACATAGACATTCCGGTTGATATTGGGGGTTTCTCCCCGTTTGATAATGATTTTCACAGTGGCTCCTTGCCTTTGTTGATACGTTTTTTATGGTCCTAAGTGCGGATGAATAGCCTATACCTGCCAAGCAGGTGGCGGACTGCCGGGTTTAGTGATGATGATGTCGCCCCCAAACTCTCCTCCCCTGCGCCATTCGGGATAAACCCAGGGCTCAATATCACGTTTAGCGCTGGCCTTGGCCCTCGGCCACTGTTGTTGGGCCTTTGATAATTGTGTTTTGGCATCGACTCCGAGTTGCAACTTGACACTGTCGCAAATGGAATCGCGGAGACTATTCATGGCTTTTAGGCAGGGCTCGACCGGTGCATAGCCCAGGTAGCTGAAATGCAGATCAACATAGTGGCGTTGATCCAATGGGATAAAAAACCAGTTGGAGAAGTGGGTATCGTGGTGGGGGCACTCAGCCAGCGATTCCGGTGAGTGTTGTTGATGCTCCTCAAAAAATATTGCCGTAGTCCCGTCCAACTCACGGAGCTGCCAGTTCACCGGAGCCTGCTGTACTTTGTGGTTGGGGCGACAGGGGCCGCAATAGTACAAAGTCCGCATAATGACCTGCTCAAAATGCTGTGGGTTGAGGCAGCTCATATCTTTGGGCAGGGCGTCGTGGCGGTTTAGTGTTAGTACAAATGATATGTACCCTATAGGACGGCCACGCCAGATGGGGCCAAACAGCTCCCAGCGACGCTTCATGAGCGTCTGACTGGCAACGCCCTCACGCTCCCAGTCTTCATAGCCACTATCATCAAAGTAGTTGCTGTTATCAAAAATATTAACGCTCTGCGGCGGTTCCTGGCTGGGGTCTGCAAAGCTGTCATGGCAGACATTGGGCGGTAGGCTAAATGCTAGACGGCTGCCGGAGAGATCGATAGCAATCCTTTCGCGCTCGTGGCGACGGGGGATAAAGGGGCGCTGACGCGAGGCGAATAAGCGAGATAACATATACAGATCAATCCTTTGAGCATTCCTGGTCAGATTTTACGATGTTTTTTTTATCAATTCACTTTCTAGTATCTGGGAAACTTCCCCCTTCTAAGACACCGCTATTTTTCCGTACCAGATAGCGGTTTAGTTGTCTTTGTCGTCATCCTGACATACCTCTTCGATAGATTTTTGGGTTCCAGAGGCTAGGTAGTCGCCCTCAATCCCCTTGGAAATTTCCTTTAGCTCCCGGCTGCGGCGCTTGGCAAACTCTTCGATTTCCTTTTGCGCCCAGCCTTTCTTTTGCTTGGCCTCTGCCAAGCGTTTCACTTTTTCATTATTAGCCATCACCAAATATCTCTTCTCCGATCATTGTCCTTAGTGATGTACTGAAGCTTAAATATTCTAGTAGGCACCCAAATCAAATAGTGCTTGCTGGATAGTATTTACATGCTTGGGACTATCTAAGGGAACTTTTCGTACCTGTCCAAGAGCCATTTTGGTTTCAAGCCACATAGAGCCGACTACATTTACATCTCTGCCAGATTGATAAAGGGTAAATTGGGCAACGGACTCTGGCGGAGTGGAATAAGAGTTTCCGATCAAAGCATGAGCAAGGATGTTCTCAGCACCATTTAACTGTTTTGAACAGATCACCAAATGGTCTGACGCCTCACGTATTAGCCTTCCTCTCTGCGTACAACTTTTTATTAACATATTTTTCACTTCGACAAGAGAAGCCTCAACAAAAGTACCCTCAGCCATACCAGATTGTGTAGATTTAAGGAGTGAAGGATTGGCTGAACAGGCTGTGAGAGAGCTGAGTATCATTGCGAATATAAGTTGCTTTAGTTTCATTGGGACGTTCTTCCATCACCTTTAAATTCAATTTCTTCTCTGTGGCGGATTTCTGTATCAAGTTGAGTAATAATCTCCCAGCTCTCTTGTTCTTGAGATTTTCCCGCCCTTACTCTCTCTCCCTTCCAGACCCGTCCTATAAAAATTAAAGCTAAGGGAATAAAAGTGCTCCAATGCCAAAATAGTTCTGGAAGCTTACTTATAACAAATGCTTGTGGTCCTGGCCCCTGTAGGGCAAAAGAGATAGTACGATAGAATAGATAGAGAACCGACATAGAAGCCGCTATACCACCGAGCTTTACTGGATCGTACAGCTGCCGTAGCTTGGCCTTCCACCACCCAAACCAAGCGCGCTTTCGCTCTTTTTTCAATTGAGCTAGTGAGATACCAGCAAATCTTTGCTTGTTATTGGTATGTTCAAGCCGAATAGTGAATGTTCCATTTGCGGCTCCGATAACTGTGACCGTTGCCCCCTCTGCTAACTCGCGCGCAGCTTCACCACCAATATTGATTTCGTAGTAATCACGCCCTGCCGTCCGATTGTGATGGCCTGTTACTTCCATGGCATACCCTCGCCAAACTGCAATAGCCTTCTATCCTATGAAAAACGGCTTTGTGTGACAACGATCTCATAAATCTTTATTTTTCTGTCACTAAAGGCAAAAATAACTGACGTTACGTTGTCTTCAAATCTCGACCTGTCGATAACCCAAATGAAAATCACTTTTTAGAACGCTTCCCCCAAAACGGACAACGCTGGCCGTTTTAAAGAATCGGCGTGCTATATACTTGGTACTATCGAACACTAAATGAGAGTGAAAGGAACAGTCTTAGCAAGCCGTCAGGTTTGAAACCCTTTGTGTTTATTCCTAACAGTTTAGTGGGCTAATCTGTTCAAAATCTAGAATTAAATAAGATAAGGATATTCTGACAACACACTACGAGTAGAAAAACTGGTACGAGAGGTAGTGTTCAGAATTCTGTGTCATTTCTTTACTATTAGCAAAAAAGAGATG
>NZ_JALBWM010000204.1 GCF_023895975.1 Microbulbifer okhotskensis | reverse complement strand
AGTATCTGGCCGTGGTTCCTACCTATTTCGCCCCTAAAACTGTCCGAAGTATTGAAACAAAGAACACACTTTCTTCTTATTGATTGTCCTGCCCGGTTGTCTCTATAGTGTTTTTCATCCGTGGAGACGTATCTAATGTAGGTAACCTGACTGAAATGCATTTAATGACCGTTGGTCAAAGTAATCATCTGTGTCGTGTCTCCATGTCTGTTGTCTCTTCAGGCCATGATGAACTTGCATCTGAGCAAGGTTCCTTGTATCTCCTGTTTCTAGAATGGTTTTCAGATATTTTATTGATTTATCAAGTCGACCACTGAAATTCAGTCAATATTACTCAGAATGTGTAAGGATTATTTTTTGTCGCGCTGTTCAGTGGCAAACCTGCAGTGCAAGTAGTGGAGTAAAGCTAGTGCCCTGCTTCTTTATTTGTATTTTTTATATAGTCTAGGAGGGGATTGTAAATGAAAAATATTTTACTCACGGCGGCCATTGCCATGCTTGCTAGTGTCGGGCAAGTTATCGCTGATAGTAACTACGGTGAACAGTTTCAATCGGGTAATAGCAATAAAGCAGATATCAGCCAGGTCAATGCATCAACTAATAATGGAGCCTATCAGCAGCAGGAAGGCGATAACAATAGGGCAACAGCAGACCAATCATTTTCGGACCATAGCTATATTGAACAGACACAGGTTGGTAATCGTAACTGGGTTGAAACGAGACAAATAAATCAGCAAGACTCTGGGGCGTATACTTATCAGTTAGGTGAAGGAAACCTGGGGGTTGTACAGCAGTGGGATGGTTCCGGAAATATCGCCTACGCCCATCAGGAAGGTAGTGAAAATACCATATACCTCGATCAGTACGCTGGTGCAAGCGATAACCATGCGGAGATGTGGCAGGTAGCTAGTAATGACAGCACAGCCTCCCTTGCGCAGGATGGGGATAGTAACTTCTTCTACAGTTGGCAGGTGTTAGATTCAAATACTCTTTATGTAAACCAGGTAGGTAATGAAAATACTGGCTTTTTGGAGCAGTTTGGCATTGAGAATGCTGCAAACGTTTTTCAGGCTGGTGATTCCAACTCCTTCGATGTCATACAGAGAGCTAGCCATAACAGCGCGGTCACTCTTAAACAGGAGGGCACGGAGAACTTTAGCAGAATCTGGCAGGGCGGCCATAATAATGTAGTGACGGCTGCTCAAAACGGCGCTGATAATTTTAGTTTTATTCAGACATTTGGTGACAGTAATACGACCACTTTGGTTCAAACGGGGGATGTCAACATGGCTGACTTCTCCCAGTGGGGTGAGAGGAACTTGGCAACTATCGATCAAACGGGTAGTGGCAACTCAGCCTTCGGTGGCAGTGAAGGCGTTGCCAATACCATAGATATCGATCAGGTCGGTGAGTTGAACCTCGTCGAGGTTGGCCAGTATGAGTTGGGCAGTAGCGATAATATGATTGTTCTTTCTCAGAATGGTATTGGGCACAGTGCATACCTTGGCCAGGTTGGTAATGATAATACGACCTTCGTTACTCAAACTAGCGCTGACAACATGGTTAGTGTTTCTCAAGCAGGCGATAGCAACGTTGCTACAATTTCCCAGAATTAATTTTACTGATGTAGAGTAAATGAAGTTAATAGCTCCCCTTTGCAGCTGGGGGAGGTTTCTAATGTGTTAAGTGCTTTCTGAATAAGTGCATAGCTTAATAATTGGATATTTTTGTGCGCAATGTTTCCCGCTCTAAACGCTACATTGACCGCTTAAATTTGGTCACGGTAGGAACACCGGCCACCCGTACAGATCCGTACGTGCGCTACTAACGCATACGGATCCTACTTCGAGTATTTAACGCGAAATCGTATTTCTGGATAGGGGTGAACAACGCGCACTGATGGAAATAAACGCCTGATCCAAGGGCCAAAATGCTTCCAAATAAGCGTAAAACGCTGGCTACGGTGGCGGAGTATTTTAAACCAGCGCTTCACTATTTCATTACAAAACAGTGAGATACTCTGACTATTTCCGGGCACACTGTAATAGTCCATATGCCCAGTCAACACTGACCTTAACCACTTAAGGGTATGGCCCACTGGCTCATGCATCCGCCGCCGTAGTTGACGCTGTACTTCTTTGATCTAATGTACCAGTCGTTTTCTGATGGTCTTGCGCCCCACTTTAAACTCACCATTTCGTCGCTTTGTACAGTAATGTGTAAATCCCAGAAAATCGAATGTTTTCCAGGAGCTTGCAGGGCAGTGCCATGAGGCTATCGATACGCTGTTCCAGAAATGAAATATGAAAAGCCTAGTGAGGCGGTAAAGGCCGCAGGGCCTGAATGAAATTTCAGAAATTACCGGCAAGCCAGAGTAAATGGTGGAAGAAAGAGCGCCGCTTTTTTGAGCTGGTTTTAAGGGGGGCAGTGTTTGAGAAAGCTCAAGCGCAATTGGATGAGATTTTTCCAAGGGAGTTGGGTTCAGGTGAAAGAGCTAGTATTTAAATATTTAGAGTCTGCGTTAAAGCCAGCCCTTTGTTTTTTGACTTTTCTTTTCCTCTGCTTTTTTATTTCTACGTTGGAGGCAGTAGGGGATTTCCTGTGGTTCTTTCCCCTATGGATATTTTGATTTCGGTTTTTATTACTACCATAATAGGAGTTGGTAATATTAAGACTGCAGCCGAGCAGGCTGAGAAAAATAGACAAGAGAATGCTGAGCAGGTAAGACTAAATAGAACTATTGAATATGTGAGTACAGTTCCTTTAAAGCTTGCTGAAACTTCTCATTTGCTTAAGAGTGCAAGGGAAAAAATATTGGTCGATAGAGGCTTCCCTTATTTCAAAGGCAGGTATAGGCTAAAGGGCTAAAGGGCTAAAGGGCTAAAGGGCTAAAGGGCTAAAGGGCTAAAGGGCTAAAGGGCTTGGTGGAGGGTCTGGATGCAGAAGAGCTAAAAGCTATTTTTTCTTTAGGAAGTCGTTATGAGGCAATTTCAGCGAATATTAAATATTGAGTATTGAATCTGGGTATTTCTCAAAAAAATAGTTTTTGATTGTTTTGGATTTCTGGGCTGGTTTTTGGCCGTTTTTGTGCCATGCAAATGGCGATAGCTACATCTCCAATAAGTAAAAGGGAATTAACCCTGATATTGGAAAGGGCCCTTTTGCCGCAACTACTAGGCGTGTTTACAATGATACATCAATCATAAATTATTGCCCGAGAAAAGGGGTGACTTTCAAAACTATCAGGCCCGCTAGCCAGATTTCGGTGCCCATAATTAAGCTGGCTGTTTATAATTATTAGTACGATTTATTATTGATCAGCTGATCTTTTCCAAAGGTGGTGGATGTTTCTATTCCTCGCTGGATGTACTGCTTCCACTCTAGCTAGGCAATGCCAAATACATTCTGGCGACGACAGGAGGAAAGGGGGTCGGTGCAAAGTGGTGCTTTAGTTCCACTCCGTATACTTCAGCTAGCGGAGGGTGTTCAAAACTCTGTGTCAGCCATAGCCTCAGAGGCTGATATATTTCTCC
>NZ_JALBWM010000203.1 GCF_023895975.1 Microbulbifer okhotskensis | reverse complement strand
CTAGGTCTATTCTGTTCGTTTTTACACCGATTTATATGGGACAGCCCTGCCCCCAGCCCCCAGCCCCCAGCCCCCACGCAAAGAAAGCCCAAATCAAAGACCAGGCAAAAATTAACGTGAAAAATATATTCACCCCTATTTCAAACATATCCATCCGCGCCCAACCCATTCATATCTAACAATTTAAAGCTTACCATTAAGAATCTACCGATTTGGAAGCTTGGATTCAACGCTAAAGTGCCTACTCGTTTGTCAAGGGAGTTATTGATCGGTGAGGAACACTATATTTCTGCAGGGGGCAATGTGAATAATACCGAGCCAGGTGCAGAAAGTGACGAGGGCTTGAGCATACTAGGCCGAGCTTAAATGGTCCCGCCATTTGTGCCTATTACCAGGCCATTGACTCAGTCCCTTGCTCTCCAGCCAAAAAAGCGACTGTATTTTTAATATTTCGGGCTGCCCAACCAGTTCAGCTGGAGACTTTTACCTAGTTAACTCAACCTTCCATCAGTTTTCTATAGAAGAAAATCTCGCTATCCATCGGTTCTGGGGCCAAGGCAGTAACGGTGTTATTCCGCCCATGCACCTCTTAAGATATTCGCATTGTCCTACCTCGACAGCGGGTTAACATGGAATTAGCCGGAGGTAAATATTAGAATGCTCAAAAGAGGGTGGTCCTAAATACTTAGGCACGACAGTTTGAATCCCGCTGTTGCAGGGGTCCTAGCCGTCAGCAACAGCCTAAGGCCGAAGGTTTCGGTTATTTCGTCAGGGCTTGGCTGCCAGTTGCCGATTCTTTTCGAACCAAAAATTAAATAAGTCCTCAGTTACCAGCTGTTCTATATTGGTCGCCTCTTCACGGGGGCAAAAAACGGTAACAGTAATCACATCATGGCCCACCTCATTCGTTGTAATACACACTTTGGCATCGGGACCTGATAGCTCTACGCCCATGCGGTTCTCAATCAGATTGCAGTAGCGCTCGGCAACTTCTCGGAAAGAGTCACAGTGTTCTTTCAATCGCTCCGCAATAAATTTCTTCGCTTCAAATGGGTTTATCCCACTATGCTCGCGTGTAATCGAGAAGGTATGTTCGATATAGCGGCGCATAAAATTCAGATTTTTTACTGGCTGTGTAAAGAAAGCATTATTGGGAATGTAGAGCGTCGTACCGGTATATCCGTTGCCAAGGCCGTGTGGGTCTATTTCTAAGAGCGTGGTGCTCAGCCAATCACTGTCTGTAACCTCACCAAATTGATTGCCCACTTTAATCCAGTCACCTACAGAAAATGAACGCATATTGGCTTGGTATAAACCTCCAACTAGACACTGCACGACTTCTTTCAGTGCTAGGACAATAGCGACAGAGAAAGCAGCGATAGATAAGGCAAAATCCCTCAGCTCACTCACCCAAACGGCTATTACACCCACCACAAGCAAGAGATTGCCTATATTATGTACGGTGCTGATTCGGCGGCGCTTATCAGCCTTTGCCCAACTACTACGGGCGATTGCCAATGTAAGCAGCCCGCGAAGAACCATAATAAGTGTGATTACGCAGGTAGTAATAAATAATTTGCTATCGAGGATGTGCTCCAAGAGCTCAGGCTTCATTCCGAGTTGGGACCTCTTAAAATAAGTGTGCCACCACAAAGAAGGAGCCGTTGCCCGGTGTGTGGGGTAGGCGCAAAGAGGCAATACTGGTGATGGCGGGAATGGGTAAATATCAAGAAGGCGCGCAATGTATCTTTCTAAGCCCTGGCTTGTAAATATCTGAGGAAAGATACAAAAAAATACGCTGAATAACGCTATTTATTAGGTTGTTTTTATAAATTTTCTGGTTTTTATAGGATGAGTCTAGCGGTAATCAGGGTTGGGGAAGTCAGGCTTACACCCTGCATCCCACTCTGACCGCTGATTACCATGGGCTGGTATACCACCGGTATTCTTAATCACTCGTGCCAAGTGCATGAGGTTCCAGGTCATAAAGGTGGTATTGCGATTGGTAAAGTCGTTCTGAGGGCCGCCAGAGCCGGGGTCCAGGTAGGAGGGACCTGGGCCTGCTTCGCCTACCCAGGCTGCATCTGCTTGGGGTGGAATCACATAGCCCAGGTGTTGTAGGGAATAGAGGATGTTCATGGCGCAGTGCTTTGCACCGTCTTCATTCCCTGTAATCAGGCAACCACCTACTCGCCCATAGTAGGCGTACTGACCTTTGGCATTCAGGTCTGAAGAGTTCGCATAGAGCCTCTCAATAACCTGGGTACAGATAGAGGATTTTTCACCCAGCCAAATGGGGGTAGTGATAACGAGTATGTCAGCTTCCTCTACCTGCTTGTAAATAAGTGGCCACTCATCACTCTCCCAGCCATGTTCAGTCATGTCCGGATAGACGCCAAAGGCAATATTATGATCTACCGGTCGCAACACTTGAACGGAGATACTATTCCTCTCCATGATTTCCTTGGATATGGTGATCAGGCCATCGGTATGGGAGAGTTCAGGCGTAGGTTTTAGCGTACAGTTGAGAAATATTGCTTTCAGGTCGGAAAAGTCCCATTGGCTGGAATCACAATCCTTGACTTGTTTCTTATTCAGAGTCATATCTGATCTCTTTGGCAGACTCAACAGGTGGGGGGAAATTCTAAACCAGGGGTGCAACAGGAATAGTTAAAGCACAATTTTTCAAGGTGCACTACTTTATATTGACTTATTGATCCTGAATACTGAGACGCCAAGCAATCTCTTTGCGGTAGCTATCACCATTAACAGTGATCACATGGAGTTGGGGAGGATCATATTGACTTGGCTCCTTTGTATGGTTCTTACAAGGTGGCCATCTGTACCTATAAGATTTTCGCCAGGGGCGGGTGCGAATAATGCTAGTGTTCGTTCTCCCTTGACACCATTATCCTCTACCAAAATTCAGCCCGTTACTCTTTTAAGGATGGTGTGCCTAAATGTGGAGAATATCCCGGCTTAATCTAAGTCTTATAGCTAGCCAAGCTGGGGCAGCAGATATTGAAAAGGGCATGGTGGCGAGGGGGACTGGTTAAGATAGGCAAAAGGGCAAAACATCGAGTTTCGCCCTGGGAAAATCGATCATTTAACAATTATGACCATCAACATCTGATCCGTCCTCAACCGCATTACAATCGGGACAGCGGAATCCGCCGCCGGGGATATTTTTATAATTAACGTATGTCCACCCGGCGGGTGGATTATCTGGCGTGTAGTTCTCATAGACGGGCTCAGAAGTTGGAACTTCAGGATCTAATCCGGCTTCACTAGTGGGGTGTTCTATTTCCATAATATATTCATCCTAATAAGATCAGAGGGGCTGGATATAGGAAGTATGAGTTAGAAATTCTAATTGGACTCGACACCTCCTTGTGTTGATACGCCGTCATTATAAAGGTAAAGGAAATGCTGTTTTGCGCTTTTACCGTGACATGCTCTTACAGGCGCAAGATAGTAGTAAGGTAGAAGTAAGAAAGAAAATTTGGTGTCTACCGTATCCTAGATTCCCACAATGACCGACACACTTGGCGATAGCAAAGGGGGCCAGC
>NZ_JALBWM010000202.1 GCF_023895975.1 Microbulbifer okhotskensis | reverse complement strand
CGACTGCTAGACAGGAGGCTTTAATGTTGCTCTATTGTCTCATGAATATATTTTTGGGGGAATTCTGAATTTTAGTGCTGAATAGTTACAGTACTACTTACTAAAAACCGGCTACCCGATTTATACGAACTCTGGATTAGCATTCGCATTAATGTAACCCCATACCCGATAGTATTTACCTTCAATAGAGTAAGGAATATTAAACTTATGGAGTACATCAAGTATTCCATCCCTTATATCAGTATCTTTGTCAGATACCAAATTCCCCCTGAACTCATGTTCATATGGGTCGAAATCTATCCATTCTATCGCAATAGAATCATCAAAAAGTTCATCCCACCAGACTTTGCTGAAATCTATAATTTTATCTTCGTATGTCAGCTTGTATCGAGCTTCTGGAGATGTATCACCTTGGTCAGCGAATGATGAACACAACTCTCTCCACTTAGTCTTGTTCATTACAGAAGCAAGCTGTCTTTGATCTATGACTTTAGAAAGGACTTCGTTCATTGGAAACTCGTATAACACCACCAGCACGGGCTGAAATGGAACAGCGAAGCTTCAGAATGTAGGTCCAGTCAGCATTGCTGGCGATCGTGCTATGGCTTTTAGTTTGAAGCATCCTCGAACCTAGGCTTGTAGATGGAAGCGTGTCTGTTGACTTTTTTGAAGCACTTAATATGACAAAAGAATCGCTGGAGGTCTAACTTGTGCGTGGATTGATCAATATTGGCGATAAGATCTACCGCACATGGATCTAGGTCTCCCTGATCCTCGATATGCTCCCTACATAGAAAGCACTCATAGATGATTATTTTTTCGGGCCATAACGCCCGCGAGGAACGAGCGCCGCATTTGACGCGCTTGGTTCGCCCAGCATGGGCATGGACTAATGGGGTGAAAGTCCCCTGTAGGAAGACCACCGTTTAATGGTTTCCATTAAATACTAACTACTAGCGAATGGCAACTGCAATACCGTGAGGTCTTGTGGGGAGGAAGCCGCTAGCAAAACTACGAGCTGACGAACAGAAACATCCTATAAGGCTTAGCCTGGAGGCGAGGTGGCCAAGGACACCGAAGCCGTGTGATCTAACGGGTAGAGTAAATGATGCAGTTGCGTAGTGAAAGTTCACGTTCTTATCTGGGGAGATCTGTTTAACTTGCTGCTGTGAAGCTGTCAGCGTGGCCGCTGACTCATAAATAGGCCCAACCCGCTAGCCACCATCGCGGGGATAGACAAAAGTGGTGGAACACAGCAGCGCCTCGGTCAGTAATGGTCAAGGTGATTAAACAGAAGTCAGCAGACGGCATAGTAGCCAAATGCCAAGATTAATACCTTGGACACGGTGAAGGCCTGAACCCAAATCCATGAGTTAAAAGACAGGGCTAGCCTACCGATAGGTTTCCAGTCGGATAAAGTTGAGGTAGCGCACTGCCATGACACTCAACTCAAATGAAGAGCTGCTCGATACTATCGTTGGGTAGAGATTCATTACGGATAGGGAACCGCCCATCGCAGACCCGCACGGTGGGTGGTGTGGGGGCCGGTGGCTAGAAGTTTACTGGCTACCCGATTTAGCAGTAAATTTCAGGCGCAACACTTGCTGCCCTGTTGGCTCATGGAGCTTTTCTTGTAGTTGCTCAAAGCCATATTTCGAATAGAAGTTGCGACCAATATTGTTTACTTTGAACACCTCAACTTCAAGATTGCCATGGATCTCTTGGGCTTTATCCATTAAAGCCTTGCCAATACCTCTACCATGATAATTGGGTTGAAGAAAAATTGCCCCAACTTCGTTGCCCATAAGCGCAATAAAGCCTTTAACTTCACCTTCAAGTTCGGCGACCCATGTATCTGTATTGGGTATATATATTTCAGCTACATTTGTACGCTCTTGTGCAATAAACTCATCAGTCATGAAAGGATGAGATAATCGTGTTGCAACCTCCCATGAGTTAAGGACTTCCTCTAAATCTAAAACCCTATACTGACGAATATTCACTTTCATCGTTTCACCTTCTTTGTATTAACTGATGGTGGTGATTTTAATGAACCGCGACTAATGCAGATTGAAGAAAAACGACAGTTTTCACTCAAACTCAAAATCTCCATAGATATCTATGGCTAGATCTCGATGCAGTACATAATTAGCAGGTGTTTTTCCAATAGAATTCTTGAGGTGACGGATCAAATGGGGTTGATCGGAAAATCCATACTTGTTGGCAACATCAGCCCAATTGATCTCTTCTTTATTAAGCTGATACAAATAGTGAAGCATTTCTTCCAGATGAATCATGGATTGAACTTGCTTCATGGATAGGCCAGTTACCCTCACAAAGCTACGCTCAATGGTACGCTGTGAACGATGCAATTTTTGCCCGATTTCAGCTATGGCTGTATCGCCAAGTAATAACATAACCTGACGAACTAAATGACTGTGCTTGTCTTCGTGACAATCCAATAACCAGGGCAAGAGCGCTTCGTCCAGAATATTGCATGCTTGTTCCTTTTGCTCTGTAGCTCTAATCAAGAGCTGACCTGGGCTAAATGTCCTCAATCCAATGTGATTATTCACATCAATCATCTCAATCTTATCTAGCTTAGAGCTAAAATTATTCATTTTTAAAGAGTAGAGCGCCCCAATTTTAAATTTGATACCAACAATCTTGAAAGGAGCCGAGTGATCCATCGTAAATGTTTTTAGATGCGGGAATATCCAATGACTTCCTCTAACATTTTGAGTGTTAGCGCTATGCGTATACCCATATGTACTATCTAAATTCGCGACAATTAAATGAGGAGAAGGATCTGGATTCAGTTTGGGATAGCTAAAGCTCTGATCATGTAATTCTTTTTCTAAAAACCAGTAGCATTCAACATATTTAGCTATATTTTCTATTGTCGGTGACAGCTTCCAGTTTTTCATTCAAACTCTCTTTCTTGTTGCTGACTATATGACTGCTAACTCCGGCTCTGTGTTTTATGCACATTATTTAAGCCCATTTAGAGCTTCTGTAGCCTCAATATAATGAAGCAGCTTGGTGTATCCCAGCCAAACGGCTTTAACCCCTGGCTCTCCATTTCGCCTGGGAATATCTACCGTATATTTACCAATAGATTTCTGTTGACTCATGCGGTCTAAAAGCAAAGCTGTTTCTTCTCGATCGACCTCTAAGGTACGATTGGCCTTGGCTCGAACGATATAGCTCGCACGTCGTTGTTCACTTTGATCTTCCGCCAGTTGAAATCATTCATGAATATCACCCTCTCTATCAGCGATGCTCACAATTGTAGTTTCAGGGCAGCGCTCCTGTATCTGACAGGCAGATTCGGAATGGTCTAGCCACCGTCGGCTCTCTTTATCATTTATTGATTTGGTATAGCGGGAATTAGCGCTTGATTCCTTATCACGCTGCCACATACTGCCCTCAACAACACCCAAGTTAACTCTCGACGGTGTTATAGCGATGGAGGTGTGCAAGAGTTGCTGATTGCTCTCTTTCCGCCTAAGTGTTCCCATCTCTTTACTTTCTAACAACACTTCGGACAGTTTCATGCAGCTATAGCCCCGTAGTCACTGTACCGTT
>NZ_JALBWM010000201.1 GCF_023895975.1 Microbulbifer okhotskensis | reverse complement strand
GTACATGTCCATGGTTCCTACCCATTTCGCCTCTTAAAACTGTCCGAAGTATTGTCTTTGAGTGAAAAATACAAAATAATAAATATCAGCTGATAAATGCGAAAAATTCCCTTAGCAGGTTAAACTGTATACTAAGCAACAGTATCAGCTAGGAATCTTCATTAGGGTCAAAAAAACTGATTGAATAAATGAGAGGATGCTTTGAAATTATCTATGCTAGCCAGATTTTGCCATGCTTACAGACCAGGCCGAACCCCTTAGTACTGGCGCCATAAATATCATTATTGACCGGATCGACCCCATAGTAGAAACGCCAAGCAGCACTAGAATATTTTAAAGCGGTACGGACTAAAGGGGCGCTGGCCATCAACGTAATGAAGGAATAGCGAGCCTTTTAATCAAATTGCTCCTCCCCAATGAAGCACTTAAGAAACCTGCCCTCAAGTAAAATAACCCTCTGCGACAGACTATACTTGCCTCTTGAATCGGCGCCTTATAAACCAATTGGCGTACAAGCATAGAGAGAGAAAACTCTATTGTGGCAGGCCACGCCGTTACAGGTCTGAACTCAATTTTCATCCAAAGCCGCTGAGAGCAACCAATGTTACGGGTACTCCTCTGCTTCTGCCTATTAGCATTATTCCCGCCTTCCCTGGCTATCGGAGAGAAACCACGCTCCGCCAGCAAATCAAGCCCCGTGACCCTGCTAGATCCGACGGCTGTGGATAAGTTCGTTAATGAACTACCCAGGCCAACAGAGATCCGGCCCCAGGGTTCTACCCCAATCAAACTACCCGCACGGCCCACCCATATTTGGATGGGCCTGCGTGATAAGAAAGGCAAACGTTTGATGACCCAGACTTGGGGGTTTGAATACGCAGGGCGAATCCATTCTCCCGGCCCAACTATTCGCGCCCGTGAGGGGCAACCCGTATTTGTGCACTGGGCGAATGAACTGCCGGGACCACACCTCTTTCCCATTGATCGATCTATTCACCTTGCCGACGTGAAAAATCACAAAGCTGTGCCAATCGTTATTCATCTTCACGGTGGCCACACTGAATGGAAAAGTGACGGTAATCCCCTTGCCTGGTACACCGGCAATTACAGCGAGACAGGCCCGCTGTTTGAGAAAAAAATCTACGAATACGACAATTCCCAGGATGCTGCAACACTCTGGTATCACGATCATACCCTTGGGATGACCCGCCTCAATGTCTATGCAGGCCTATTTGGTTTTTATCTGGTTGGTGACGAAAACGAAGACCGTCTAATACAAGAAAAGCTGCTCCCCAGTGAAGAACGCACTAGGGTTGTCGCCATCACAGATAGCCTGTTTAGTTCTGACGGACAACTTTATTTCCCCGGCTGGCGAGACCAACCCTCATCACCAGTTTCCCATGAGGTAGTAGAGGCCAATTGGCCCAACCCCTCTCACTTGGATGAGTTTTTTGGCAATTTTATGCTAGTAAACGGTATGGCCTGGCCCAAGGTCAGCGCCACACCACAGGTTTATCGTCTACGGTTGCTAAACGCTTCTGACACACGCACGCTGATACTCAGGATCGAAGAAAATATTTCCTTTGTGCAGGTCGGCGGTGACGGTGGCTTTCTCGACCGCCCCGTGCAACTTGACGAGCTAGTGCTAGCCCCCGCAGAGCGGGCCGATATACTGGTAGATTTCACCGCTTATGAAGGACGGAAACTAACCCTGCATAATTTTGGTCCAGACATTCCTTTTAAAGGCTTTGTGCAAGCCAGTGATCCAAAAAATTCCCTTCCACTGATTTACAACCCGGACGGCAAACACGTATTAAGCGATGGTCGTGGCGGGACAACACCAACGACAAATCCAAATACCACGGGCCAGATTCTGCAATTCCATATTGCCCAAAACGCCGCAAAGCCCTCCCCCGTTAAAAGTGTATTGGCAGATGAAAATACCATTGGAGATTTGAAACTCACACTGGATACTCCCCTACGTCCTCCTCTCAACAGGCTCAGAAAAGCGAGCCACACACGGCAACTGGCTACTTACCGCCTGGACGATCCATACGGCCGTAACCTGCTTATGCTTGGCCCCGTTAAGGAAGGTTCCCTATTCTACGAAGACCCCACCACGGAAATAATCCAACACAATGCCGTAGAGATATGGGAGATCTACAACCCCACAGTATCGGCTCATCCAATTCATATCCACCTGGTGGAATTCCAGGTACTCGACCGCCAGCCCTTTAAAGGGAAGCTGATTTCCAAGCCTCAACAATTTATGCATACCAATAAAACTTTCCAGGGAGCGCGACTGGAAGTGGAATCATTACTGGGCAAACCTCTCCCACCACGACCTGAAGAACGCGGCCCCAAAGATACCGTAATTGCCTTACCCGGTCAGGTCACCCGAGTAATAGCACGGTTCGACCGCGAAGGTCTCTATGTATGGCACTGCCATCTACTCTCCCATGAAGATTACGATATGATGCGACCGTTTGAGGTATCGGCACCAAAATTATCTATTGGTGATTAATTCATTATTTCCATCTATTTCAACACCCAAACCTTCAGTTTTTTAAAAAACCGACAATTGATTAAGCTTCAGAAGAACCACCGCGAGCTATTCAGGATTCCCTTATTTTTAAAACATGCTAGATCTTTTTTATTATAGATTGATGTAAAATCCAGAGAGTTAATGGGGAATTATCTATACTGAAAATTAGCTGAAAAACATTATTACAATTACTCCCACTCTCCCCTAAGGCACTCATCATCTTATGAATTTTAAGGAAGGAGTTCATCGTTTTCAACGACCTATTAAAAAGCCGGATAGGCTCCCGCTTAACATCCTGAGTTTATATTTAGGAAAATGATGGAGAACAGCAATGAAAACACCTGTCTTGGTGTTCGCTTCATTTCACCCAAAACAGGGAAAGGAAGAAGATGTCAAAGATATTCTCATGGAGATGGTAGTGCCATCGAGAGCAGAGCGTGGCAACCTAATATATGAATTTTGTGAGCAAGTGGGCACAAAAAACAAAGAAAAGATCTATCATCTAATAGAAAAATATGAAGATAAATCTGCGCTTGATCAACATAAAATTTCGAACCACTACACTAATTATCGAAAGAATATAGAAGCTCTCTTATCCAGGCCTATAGGTGTCACTGACTTAAAAGAAATTCGCTGAACTCGAAAAATGTGCACTTGCCTGTTAAGTTTATACGGATGCGGGGGCGCTTTCACTATTGAGTGATCAGATTAAGACGTCGGTTGTGGTTGGTACCAGATTACGAACGAACGATAGAAGAACTGATGCCTCCGATTTTTTATTTATTGGTAATGGTTCTTTCTGGTTTTGAGGAAAATGCTCGCGCCTACAGGGCAGCATCATGTGGACTTGTCGCCACTGGCGTTAGGACAAATAATCTAGACAATGCCATAACACTTATTAACCGCACCCCCTTCGGCCTCGCCAGCAGCGTCAGGACTCACGATATGGATGATCTCAAGCAGCGTATGAACAGGATTGGCAAGACAGACATTCGTAAATTCAATGGTTACATCTGATTCTAGGCTTCCGCATAGGGGCAATACTTCGGACAGTTTTAGGGGGCGAAATAGGTAGGAACCACGGCCAGATA
>NZ_JALBWM010000200.1 GCF_023895975.1 Microbulbifer okhotskensis | reverse complement strand
TGCTGGATGGCGTTAACACCGTAGACGGTAGCGGCGAGCGAGTGCGCGGGCGCTTATACAAGTGCAAATTTAATCCGGTGAGCCAATTGGATTTGATTAATTCGAGTTTCGGCGAGCTGGCACTGACAGGTACCGCGCTATTTGATGCGCTGTCCGACCCGGATGAAGCCCTCGGCGGTTTTGGCCGCATCGAATTACTGGGTTAACCCATGGCTAAAAAGCTGGAAAAAAAAGTATCCGCAGAATCCCAGGATGACCTGGAGATTCTGCACCCAGAGCGCACCCTGACCATTGCTGGCGAAAAGATTACCGTGCGTGAATACGGCTTTGTCGAGGGGTTGCGCCTGCGTCCACTGGCGGCGCCATTTCTCAAGGCGCTGCACCAGGTAATGGGCAGCGGCGCAACGCTCTCCCTGGAAGCGGTGCTGGATATCATCGCCGAGCACCACGAAATTATATTGCAGCTAATGGCCGTCGCCATCGACTGCGATGAGAACTGGCTGCACGGACTCAATGATCCCGATGGCAATTTGCTGCTGATGACGTGGTGGGCGGTGACCGGCCCTTTTTTTCTGCGCTCTGTGCAGCAACGCCGGATCGCGGAACTGGTCGCGAGCAGAGCGCAAAAACCCGTACCCGCTGGCGAGATATCTACGCCACCCTGATCGCCAACGGACACCCCCCGGAAAAAATCGGCAGTTATACCGAGCGGCAATTAATGCTTTACCACGATGCCGCCTTGCGTCGTGAACGCCACCAGCGCGCCGGGAATTTCTCCGATATACGCGCCGCATTTGTTGCCGACAAAAACGACAGCCAAAAGCACCTCCGCAGCCTGATTAAAGACTAAGCCAGCAGCATTCGCCGCTGGCATTTTTGCCCTTGTTCAAAAGACGTTTCCCCCCGCACTCGCCATGATGTCCCCATGGCAAAACAAAACCTTGAACTCGCCCTCCGCATTCGTACCGATTTAAAGAATGCCGCTCAGCAGCTCGAAGACTTCAAAAGAAAAGAGCTGGATGGTATTTCGGTGGCCGCCGCTGAGGCAGATGCGAACCTGGACAAAGTCACCGCCCCGCGAAAAGCGGACTCTGGCGGGCAACTAGAGCAGCTAGAAAAAGATTTGGAAAATGTTTCTGAGGCAGCCAGTAATGCGGGTGCGGCTTTGGAAAAGACAACGGCTGTAAAAGATAACGGTACAGCCAAACAGCTAGACAAAATAGAAAAAGAGCTAATTGATGTAAAACGCGCGGCCGCTGATGCCAGTAAAAGTTTCAGCGGCCTACAGCTCCCCAAAACTGGCACAGAGGCCGCCAGCGCCGCAGCGGGTACAGACCAGTTAAATGATGCCATGAAACGCGGCGGCATCACTGCCGGCCAATACAAACAGGCCATGCGCCAGCTGCCGGCACAGATTACCGACATCACCACCAGCCTGGCGTCCGGTATGCCCGTGTGGCTGGTGGCCATCCAACAAGGTGGGCAGATAAAAGATTCATTTGGTGGCACCCGTGAAGCCGCCAAAGCCCTGGCCTCAACAATTAAACCCATTCCGCTATTACTCGGTAGCCTTGCCGCCGCCACGGCCACTGTGGTGTTGGCCCATGAGCAGGGCGCGGCCGAGAGCCGCCGCTATACCGAAGCCCTGATTCTGAGCGGCAACGCCGCCGGCACGAACAGTGGCCAACTGGCGGAAATGTCTAAGCGCCTCGACCAGGTCGCCGGTACCCGGCGCCAGGCCGCTGCCGCCCTCGCTGACATTGCCCAAAGCGGCAAGCTTTCCGCCGAGCAAATCGAGCAGGTGGGCCTGACAGCGGTGAAAATGCAGCTGGCTACCGGTCGCGCAGTGGATAAAACCGTGGATGATTTCCTGCGCCTGGCAGATGACCCGGTGCAGGCTATTGCAAAGCTCAACGAGCAATACCATTTCCTTGACGCCGCCATCTATTCCAATATCGCCGCTCTGCAGGACCAGGGCAACGAAGTGGAAGCGGTGCAGCTTGCCCTGGAAACCTATGCCACAGAGATGAACCGGCGCAGCGATGAGCTGGTGGACAATATAGGCTGGCTGGAAAAAGGCTGGCGGGGACTAAAGACCGCAGCCGGGGAAAGCTGGGATGCCATGCTGGGCCTCGGCCGCGCGGATACCCTGGAAGACCAGCTGGAGCGCGTCAACCAGCGCATCCGCGAGCAGGAGGAAATACGCCAGGGGCGCCGCCGGGGAAATGTCACTAACCTCGGCGACCTTACCGCAGAAAAAGAGCGCCTGGAATTGCAGATCCAGCAGCGCGATGAACAATCCGCCCGCGAGGGTGAGCGCCGCCGCATCGATGCAGAGGCTATTGCGGCGATGCGCAAAGTGGACCGCCTCACTCAATCCAATTTAAGCAAAGAAGAAAAACGCCTGGCGGCCTTAAAGGAATACCGCGATCAATTGGAAGCAATCCGCCAAGCGAATCCCGATGACCCGCGCCTGCAAAGCGACACCATCGCCAACAATATTGCCGGCATTAATGCCCGTTACACCGACAAGAAAAGCATCGACCGCGAAAGCAAGAGCTTGGAATCATTTGTTGCCCAGCTTGAGCGCCAGGCGGAAGTCCTGGGCAAAAGTGCTGCAGAAACCCGCGCGTACAATATCGCCGAAAAAGGATTGAGCGGCGAATTACTCGCCCGCGCCCAAGCCGCCAATGCCGCAATAACCGCCCAGGAAAAACTCAACCAGGCAACGGCAGATGCCAAGCAATTGGCCACCATTGAAAACCGGCTCCTCAGTTTGCAAGGCCGCACCGCCGAGGCCCGCAGCAATGACCTGGAAAATCAATACGCGGATTTGCTGCTGCGCCTGCAGGCCCGCAGCGATACCGCCGGCATCGAACTGGTCAACAGCCTAATCAATGTGGAAAAAGCCCAGGCGCAACTGGATGAACTCCAGGCCCAGGTGGCTCGCGTGCTGTCGGAGCAAAACCGACAAGAGCAGACCATCCAGGCGCAGCAGGAGTCCGGTTTAATAACCGAATTGTCTGCCCGCGAGCAGCTGCTGCAATTACACCGCGACACCACCGCTCAGGTGGAGACGTTGATACCACAAATGGAAGTCCTGGCCGAGGCGACTGGCGACCCCGATGCCATTGAGCGCGTACGCCAGTTGAAAGCCGAAATAGAGCAACTGCGCGTGACCACCGAACGCTATGGCTCCGTGGCACAGGATGCGTTTGAAGACAGTATCACCGATGGCCTAGTGGCCCTCGCCAGTGGGGCCGAAAGCCTAGGCGATGTAATCCAGGAAGTCATTGCCTCTATTGCCCAGGCCATCGCCAGGCTTGCCGCTGAAAAGGCAGCCGCACAGATCACCCAAATGGCTGTCTCGGCAGTGAGTGGCTACGCCGACGGCGGTTACACCGGCGCGGGCACTAAATACCAGGTGGCCGGCGTGGTCCACGCTGGCGAATACGTGCAACCCGCCGAAGTCATGCGCGAGCCCGGTGCCATGGCCTTTATGGAGAATTTCCGCCGCGAGGGGATGCGCTCCCTGGAACGCTTCCGTGGCTACGCCGAAGGCGGCCCGGTCGGTTTATCCGCAGTCAATTACGACAGCCCCGCACAGGCTCTCGCCGCCAGTATGCCGGAGATGACAGTTAGGCAGCGCCTGCTGCCGGTGCTCGACAAGGATTTGATTTCTGATGCCCTGC
>NZ_JALBWM010000001.1 GCF_023895975.1 Microbulbifer okhotskensis | reverse complement strand
GGTCATCTCTTTTTTGCTAATAGTAAAGAAATGACACAGAATTCTGAACACTACCTCGGGAGACGCTCTACAGTCTCAGCACCCGTTCAATCAGATAGAGCTGCGTGGAGATCTCTACTTGAAATATCTGGTGCCCAAGGTAAAGCCCTGTATAGATAACAATCTCGCTGTTAGCAATGTAGCTAATAACACCTTTATTGCTGGTGCCAGTATGGGTGGCCTTATACCTCTGTATGCAGTCACTGAATATCCGGAAGCATTCTTCACAGTTGCCGCCATATCCACTCACTGGCCGGGGATAAATCCCGATGACAAACTGCCAATATCCTGGGCTCTTTGCACCTTTCTACGGGAAAATCTACCTGAACCAGGAAATTATCGCTTCTATTATGATCATGATATAGAGATGCTCTATGCCTACTATCCACCACTTCAATAACTGTGCATAACATTTTGCGACAGAAGGGCTAGGCCTCAGCAGGTTGCAAACATGGGTAATTGAAGGACGTGCGCACAATGAGAAATCCTGGAATTCTCGCCTTGATCAAATATAGATATTTCTGCTCGGCAGCCAGCAAACTGGCCTCTTATACAATAGGTGCCGGCCCCTGAACCTTGACAAGTTTTCTGGCCGGCACACCCTACAATCTCCATTGTTTCTGTCGAAACGATCCACGAAAATATCCGGCAGCCTTCTTGCAACTACACTTCTCTATCAGCACTCTATTAACGCCTCACGCTGTAAAAGCATGGCGTCAAAGAGTATTTATGACATCTAATCCTTTCAAGCAAAAAATGAGATGCAAGAGTCGAACCGTCTTACTGATTCCTGGAATTTTTGACCGGGGAACCTCCCTTTTGAGAATGCAACACGAGCTTATTGCCGCCGGTTTTGACGTGCACTATATCCATTTGCGCTATAACTCAGGCTGGCATGGAATGGAACATCTATCGTCTCAATTATTTTCAAAAATTGAACATATTGTGGAAAAAGACACCACATGTACCATCGTGGGATTCAGCATGGGTGGCATTATTGCGCGGCATTATTTACAGGCATTGCGGGGTGTAGATCGAGTACATAAATTTATTTCCATATCATCCCCTCACCATGGCAGCTATTGGGCAAATTTTCTGCCATACAAAGGTGGGAAGCAACTGCGTATTGGTAGCGATTTTTTACGTAATCTGAATCAAGGGGTAAATAAACTGGAGAGCACCAGACCAGTTTTTATTTGGACCCGTTACGACGTCACAATTATGCCTCATAGTAGCGCCAAGTTATCCCTGGGGACTGGCTATGAAGTACCCGTAATACTCCACCGAATGATGCCGATGAGCAGTAAAGTAATATCTATCTTAAAAAAAGAACTTGAGTCTGGTTTGGAATAATCAGGCTATGGGAAAACAATTCTGGCCATTAATATCAACGCAAAAATATTGTGCGCAGGAAATTTAAAATATGGATGGCCCAAAGAAACAACCTTCAATTTCTGATTACAAAATTCACAATTATTATCGTAAATTCGAAAGTCTTATTGCGTTAACACTCACGTTTATCATTATAATAATCGTAATCGTGGCCACGGGCCGTCTTGGCTATTCCGTGTACAATCTACTTATTGTCAGGATGCAGGATCCATTAGAGCATAAAGTTTTCCAGGTCATTTTTGGCGAAATCATCACTCTCTTAATTGCCTTGGAGTTTAGTCACACTCTACAATATGTCGTTACGCGGCAACAAAGTATTATCCAAACTAAGGTCGTTGTACTTATCGCCATTCTGGCCTTATCCAGAAAATTTATTATTCTGGATTTAGACAAAATAAGTTCTGGCGAGCTTTTGGGGTTGTCGGCAGCCACATTAGCGTTAGGCCTAACTTACTTAGTCTTAAAGTTAAAAAATACCGAGTGAAAATACTAAGCAGTTCACCGATGGTGACCACGATATAAATTTATGGGGCGGAGTATATTTCCGCCCCACGGTCCTTATCTATCTCCACGCAAAGCATGATGTAACTTTACCGGCTCCATTTTACTCGTCTTCTTGCTACGCAAACGTAAGTTGAGGAATTCAACGGCCATAGAGAAAGCCATGGCAAAATAGATATATCCCTTGGGCACATGTACGTCAAAACCTTCAACCAACAGTGTCAATCCCACCATAATTAAGAATGCCAGTGCAAGCATTTTTACCGTGGGATGACGATCAACAAAGTCTCCGATAGGCTTGGCAGCAAATAACATAACAATCACCGCTAAAACAATAGCGACTGCCATTATTGATATTTCATCAACCAAACCCACGGCGGTTATTACTGAGTCGAGAGAGAATACAACATCCAATAAGGCAATTTGTAGTAATACCATCCAGAAACCAGCACTACCTAGTGAAGCCACGCGTTCTTCTTCACCTTCCAGACTATTGTGAATCTCATGGGTTGCCTTACCAATGAGAAATAGCCCTCCCACAACAAGAATAATATCCCGGCCGGAAATTCCCATCCCATAGAAACTGAATATTGGATCAATCAGACCCATTATCCATACAATTGAGAAAAGCAGAGCCAGCCGGGTTACCATCGCCAAGGCTAAACCAATAAAGCGAGCGGTCTCTCTCTGTTTGGGTGGTAATCTTCCCACTAAAATTGAAATGAAAATAATGTTATCGATACCCAGTACAATTTCTAGCGCCGCCAAGGTAGCCAGTGCTACCCAGGCCTCGGGGCTGGTTAGCCACTCGAACATTCAGAAAATCCTTATATAATTTATTATGCCTGACTTAGTACCTAAACAGTATCGGTACCTTTAATTGAGTTTCAATCCCAAACTTACCGACAGGAGAAAACCTCCCCTGCCGAGAGTTTGGCCCGGATTGAGAAAACCCCGAAAATTGATTCAGCAACTTATCAGAATATCCATTCTAATCTTCTTCAGCCAGCCAAGCCAGGGCCGTAGATTTTGTATCAAAAGTTCGGTAGTCGCCGCCTATAAACCAGCTACCGACTTTACCGGCCACTTTCATCCAGCGCTTATCGGAAAGCACGGCAATCTTATTAAACTGTCGACCATGCTCAAGCCCTAATTTGAAGTCATCCCAAGCTGCCCTGGGCTCCCAGCCTTGCAGTTCCTGCGCATCCATCAATACATCAATTTTGGGGTGGTCTACTTTCGCAATAGCGGAGGTCAACATTGGCACCATGGTCTCTTAGTCTTCATGGGTCAATTTACCGCTCGCCTTTAGAGTAAGAAAAAAGTGGTCCCCCTTTTGTTCAAGGCCAATAGAAACTCCGTGAGGTGTGATAGTCATAAGTTACCTGCCTATTTTGAGGGGATTATTTTAGATTGTCTCGCTTATAATCTAGTGCGCGATACCCTGTTACAGAAGGCGTTCACGCCCTTTACCAAGCGCTTGAAAGCTACTTACTGGTACACGATTGACTCTAATCCGTTAAGATCTCCACAGTGAGGGCACCGGCGGAGCACTCTGACGCTTTTGTGTGGCCCTGAAATAATCCACTACCACGCTGCAAACTCTGCCACTAATACATCGTCGCCTGATCTAACGATAATATGGGATCTATCAATAGAGAGATCATGGTTCCCAATTCAGCGAGCAATGATGCAATTTTGTTTACAACCCGCTTGGCAGACCACCGGGGAAGGGAGCACTTTGCAAGAGCATTCTAGTAAAAGCATCTTTGTGGAGCCAAATACCAGATGAAAAATAAGTAGTTTACGATCCGTCAGATCAATTGCATCGGAACTGATACCCTAATGTTATATCGAAACATCCATAGAAATAAATTCAATGTCATATTGCCGCCCAGTATTTATATTACATAGTTTTCCAAACTAAGGCCCTAATGAAGGCTCAAACATCGCGATAAAAAATTACCACTCGGTTAAAATAGCCTACATCAATATTAGTTCTTATCTGCATAATGGTACTGATCCACGATTTTGGTCGATTTACCCAAACTATTAGCCCTCCTGACTATTCACCGGCAAATAAAATAGCTTAAGTTTCTTCTAGATCATTCTCATACGCAAAATACTGATATTGATTTTTGTGTCCACTGGTTCCCCATGTAGTCACGCGATTAATCAGTAGAGGGTCTCGGTTTGCCACACTGCCAACAATAATCAAACGCAGCACCATTGTCTTCGCCACAGCTAGAGCACAGCCAATTGCTTTGTTCTGCTTCTGCATCGGCGAGAACTTGTCGGGCACGGTCAAAATCGCGGTCGCGTTCCAACCACAACTCGGGCCAGACTTGATTTGGTGCCAATTCTCCAGAGCCCCCCTGGGCGAACTCATTTTTAAAACGGGTTTTTATGCCCGCAACTTCAAGCCGACTTTTAGCCAGCTCCACCAATAATCGATTTTCATGGGAATAAATTAGCTTCATAATTAATCGGCACCATTGAGATGGTACTCAGATTACCTGCCTACCCACCTGTGGACAACTTTTAGCTGAGAACTTTCACGGTAATTTCGTCATCGAAGTGAGCACTTTTATCGATTTCCTGTAAGTACACAGTTTTCATACTCACAATACTTCTCTTCCTCAACAGTAAGTATTTCCAGGATCGATTCCACCGAGTCAATTGCGGACCGGCTGTTTAATAAAATTCTCCCAGATCGGTTGGCAATATATTCAAGGACCACTTTACCTTTAATATTTCGATGCTCAGCAATTATCTGGCCTTTTCGTACCTGATCACCGCGATTGACAAACAGCCTTATCCACTCTCTTGCACGGTTCTGTGAGGTATAAGTACGACCGCTATTCGTATAAATTTGCTCGGCACTGAGTAATCCCGCGATTTCTCCCCATAATGGGGACTCAGCCGCCTGAACAGCGCTCCACCCACTGGCACATAAAACTACGAAAAGCAGGGAAATCTTGCTCAACTCAGTACTCCCACACGCCGTTAACTTCGTGATCTGGGATCTCCGTTTCTGGAGGTGACGCCCCAGACTTTTCCCGAGGCGATAAATTAGGTATAGCTGACTAGATAATTCACGCCAAGGAATCCCATCGGCGCCGGGGACTGGCTACTGAAATAGCAGCAGATTCGCGTTGTGGTCTCAATCATTCTTTGCTGGGGAAAAAAGGCGAGGGGCCGGGAAAGCAGCCCCTGCGGTGTCAGGTTTAGCTCAAGTCGATCCAGGTGGACTTCAGTTCACAGTACTTATCCAGAGCGTGTAGGGACTTATCCCGGCCGTTGCCCGACTGTTTGAAGCCTCCAAAGGGTACGGTGATATCACCACCAAAGTAGTTGTTGATCCATACTGAGCCGGCATAAATATCGCGTGCCATACGGTGTGCCCGACCAAGGTTATTGGTCCAAATACCGGCGGCTAGGCCATAAATGGAGTCGTTGGCGATCGCGAGCGCTTCCGCTTCGCCGTCGAACTCAATCACTGACAGCACTGGACCAAAGATTTCTTCACGCGCGATGGTCATATCGCTGGTCACATTCCGAAATACCGTCGGCTCGTAGTAATAGCCACCTGCGACTTCCTCCACCGGGCTACCACCACACACCAATTGCGCGCCCTGTTCCAGACCTTTGGCAACATAGAACTCCACAGTGTCAAACTGACTGCGATCGATCAGGGCGCCCATTGCGGTATTCGGGTCCTGGGGATGACCGGGCTTGAAACGCGTCGCAGCTTTTCTGACTTTTTGGATAAAATCGCCGGCAATGGATTTTTCTACCAACAAGCGCGACCCCGCAGTACAAGTCTCTCCTTGGTTGTAGAAAATCGCTAGAGCCGCAGCTTCGGCAGCCTTATCCAGGTCGGCATCGGCAAATACGATATTGGGGCTTTTACCACCCAACTCCAGGAAGGTACGCTTCAGGTTGGACTGACCTGAGTATTCGGTCAGGGTCTTGCCCACTTCGGTAGAACCAGTAAACGTCAGGCAGTCGATATCCATATGCAGGCCCAGAGCCTTGCCCAAACTGCTACCCGGCCCCGGCAGAACATTCAATACCCCATCAGGAAGTCCCGCTTGTTTGGCCAGGCCAGCCAATTTAATCGCGGTCAATGGCGTGTTAGAAGCGGGTTTGAGAATAATGCTGTTACCGGTAGCCAGTGCCGGCCCCAACTTCCAGGCGGTGGTGGACAAAGGGAAATTCCAGGGAACAATAGCCGCCACCACCCCCAAGGGCATCCGTGTGACCAACCCCAACTCACCGGGGCCTGTGGGTGCCACTTCATCATAGATTTTGTCGATCGCTTCACCGCTCCAGCGGATAGTGGTGGCCGCGCCGGGCACATCCACCGCCATGGTATCACCAATGGGTTTACCCGCGTCCAGGCTTTCCAGTAGAGCTATTTCCACCTGGTTTTCTTCAATCAGCTCAGCAAAGCGCACCATGATTTTCTTGCGTTGCATGGGCGGCATTTTTGACCAAACACCGGCCTCAAATGTTTCCCGGGCTACTTGCACGGCTAAATCTGCATCCTTGGGACCACAACTGGCAATTTGTGCTAGCTGCTCGCCATTAGCGGGGTTGTGGGTGGCGCGGGTTTCACCGGAAAGGGCATCGACATAGCTGCCGTTAATAAAGGCGCGGCCCTCAATCTTCAGTGAGGCCGCCAGAGCCTGCCATTCCTGCAGGTTTTGGGGGATATTATTTTGCGCTGACATGGCACACCTCGTTTGGTTTGGGAATATAGTTTTCCCGGTTATATCGAAAATGTGATCACAAATCAAAGGTTAGCCCGTTGACATAATCGGGCCGATACAGAAAACGCCCGCAAAACACGGGGCGCCAGTTAAAGTTACTTGACCGATGCCACATCAGATTTAAGCTACGTGGGTTTCCACCTGCAGCCAGTCGCCCTGCAACTGCAGGGCAATTTTATCCCCGTGATGCAACTCCCCCACCCCTGCAGGAGTGCCGGTTATTACCACGTCACCGGGTTCCAACGTAAAATAGCTGCTGATATAAGCCACCAGGTCGAGAATCGGTGTGAGCATATGTTCGGTTTTTCCGCGCTGGCGCAAAACATCGTTCAGCGATAACGAGTAACTGAGATTGTCCCAATCCGGCAGCCAATCCAGTTTTACAAAGGGAGACAGGGGGCAGGATTTATCGAAGCCTTTAGCCTTCTCCCAGGGGTGCCCTGATTTTTTCAGCTTTGTTTGCAGGTCGCGCAGAGTCAGATCCAGGGAGAGCCCCAGCCCGACAATCGCTGCGGGCACCTCTGCGGCATTGGCACCGCTCAACCGGTGCCCTATCAACAACGCTAACTCCCCTTCAAAGTGACAGCTACCGCGCCCCACGGGAAGATGAATGGTCTCAGCCATTGAAACCGCAGCAGTGGCTGGTTTGATAAATAACAATGGTTCTTCTGGAATCGGGTTATTGAGCTCTGCCGCATGATCGGCATAATTTCGCCCGACACAGACTATTTTGCCCAAGTTGAAAGGAACCTCATTGCCACAAGTATATTGATGTTGGTACATAGATAAACACGATAGTTAGGATAGAAATTTCGAATAAAGCCTTGAAGGCAGCATGTGCTATGATCGCGCCTTCGCCAAACTCCCGGCACCTCCAGAGAAGTGATCCAAGCACTTTGCATCTGTTATTCGCACTCAGTGAAGAGATAGTTTATGGCTGCGCACAGTTCCGATCAAAAAAAGTCCCTGCAAAAAGACAAGATCCGCATTCTACTGCTGGAAGGCGTACACCAGTCCGCCGTCGACCTGCTAGCCTCCCGCGGTTACACCAATGTGGAGTACCTCAAGACCTCCCTGCCCGAAGATCAATTGATCGAAAAAATTGCCAATGCGCATTTTATCGGTATTCGCTCTCGTACCCAGTTAACCCGTAAAGTGCTGGAAAATGCCTCCAAGCTGATTGCTGTTGGCTGTTTCTGTATCGGCACTAATCAAGTGGATTTACAGGCGGCGACAGAACTGGGCATTGCCGTATTTAACGCACCTTATTCCAACACCCGCAGCGTAGCCGAGCTTATTATTGCCGAGACTATTTTTATGCTGCGCGGTATCCCGGAAAAAAATGCGGTGTGCCATCGCGGCGGCTGGCAAAAAACGGCCGCAGGCTCCTACGAGGCCCGAGGCAAGACCTTGGGTATCATCGGCTACGGCGCCATCGGCTCTCAAGTATCGGTTATGGCCGAAGCGATCGGCATGAGGGTTAGGTTCTACGATGTGGTCACCAAGTTGCCACTGGGCAATGCCACCCAAGTGAATTCCCTGCAGCAGTTGCTCTCGGAATCCGATGTGGTCTCACTGCATGTGCCGGAACTGCCTTCCACTAAGATGATGATGGGCGCCGAGCAAATTTCCCAGATGAAACCCGGCGGTATTCTGCTAAATGCCTCTCGCGGTACCGTGGTAGATATTGAAGCGCTGGCTGAAGCGCTAAAGAGCGATCATCTGGCCGGGGCGGCGATCGATGTATTCCCGCTAGAGCCCCGTGGTAACACCGATGAGTTTGTTAGCCCGCTGCGCGGTATCGACAATGCCCTGCTCACGCCCCATGTAGGCGGGTCCACCATGGAGGCCCAGGAAAATATCGGTACAGAAGTTTCAGAAAAGCTGGCGCACTATTCCGACAATGGCACCACCACCAGTTCGGTCAACTTCCCTGAAGTAGCACTTCCAGGTCACCTGGAGACGCATCGCCTACTACATATTCACAAGAACGTACCCGGCGTACTGAGTGCCATAAACCAGGTATTTTCCGAGAATGCCATCAATATCATGGCCCAGTTCCTGCAGACCAATGAGTCCGTCGGCTATGTGGTTATCGATGTGGACGCCGAGTACTCCGACCTGGCACTGGAAAAGCTTAAGAATATTCCCGGAACCCTGCGCTGCCGCGTACTGTTTTAACTTCCCCCCCCTTTTTGCGGGTACAAATCCGTACCCGCATTCTGTCTCCCCCACGGCGCGTCAGTCGGAAGCTTCAACTCGATAAAAAAGATTGATCCCAGCTGGCGGCCACTTCTACAATGACGCTCCTACTCTGTTGGTTCAGACTCAGGTGCTCACATCCGCGTGCCCACCACTGGGCCAAGGCCCCAGTTTCCCACAGCAGGTGTTCCCTTGCGCAGTAACGATTCCGCCTCAACCGGCCTTCTCGCCGGTATTGCCGCCTTCCTCATCTGGGGGCTGGCGCCACTGTATTTCAATCAACTGCAGGATATCCCCGCAGCGGAAATCCTCGCCCACCGCAGTATCTGGTCACTGATATTGGCCCTTGGAATTTTGTTGCTGGTAGGCAAGTTGCCGGACTTTGCTGCGACACTGCGCGATGGCAAAAAAATGCGCATGCTGGCCCTGACCACGGTTCTTATCGGCGGCAACTGGCTGGTCTTTATCTGGGCGATCAATAACGGGCACCTGCTGGATGGCAGTCTTGGCTACTACATCAATCCGCTATTCAATGTTGTTCTAGGCGTGCTGTTTCTGGGAGAGAAGCTGCGGCGCCTGCAATGGCTAGCCGTAGTGCTGGCCTCCACCGGTATTGCCTACGAGTTGTGGCAGTTTGGCCGTGTGCCCATCATTGCCCTATTCGTCGCCAGCTCCTTTGCCCTCTATGGCTTGGCACGCAAACAGGCCCCGGTGGAAAGCCTGACCGGCCTCGCTGTAGAAACACTATTTATGTTGCCTGTGGCCCTGCTCTACCTGTTTTGGAGCCAGAGCCCCACCAGCAATCTGCTGAACAACAGCCTGGAGTTTAACGGCCTGCTACTTTTAGCCGGTCCGATAAGCTTGGTGCCCCTGTTACTGTTCACCATCGCTGCCCGCCGGCTCAACCTCTCCACATTGGGGTTTCTGCAGTACATCGGCCCAACGCTCATGCTGGTGGTGGCCACCCAGGTTTTCGGTGAAACCTTTAGTGAGGAAAAGCTCACCACCTTTATCTTTGTGTGGCTGGGACTGGCTCTCTATTCGGCCGATGCACTGGCACAACGGAGAAAGCTCCACCTTCAAGGTAAGGCGGCTCTATAACGAGCCGCTAAAACCTGTGTAAGAATGGCCGCAACCAAATTTTCATCTGGGCGGCCGCCATGAACGACTCGTCGACAACCCATCCAGCTCAAATACGACTGCTGCTAAACGGGCAGCAGTCGCTTACCGTCCTGTTGGCCATTCTAGTTTGGACCTTGCCACTCAGCTTCACCTGGTAGCGCACCTATCCAGAACTCCTACTGCGTACCAACACCGCAGCTATATCCGCACTTTTGCGGCGTACGCGAGCAGGCGCAACTTTTTGAACGGCAACGCGGAGCCCTGGAGCACCAGGCCCTAAACGCACGTCTGCGCCTTCTTCGATCCCAGGTAATGCCACACTTCCTGTTTAATTTCCTTGCCAATGTGCGCGAGTTGGTGGAATCCGCCGACCCTCAGGCACCGATTTTTCTGGACAACCTGATCGCTTACCTACGCGCTGCGGTGCCGAAACTTGGTTCTGAAGAGAATACGGTAGGGCAAGAACTCACCCTGGCGCAGGCTTACTTGAACTTGATACAAATGCATATGCCGGATCACCTGGCGTTTTCCATCAGCGCAAACGCTGAGGTACGTAAACAGCCCTGCCTGCCCATCGCTTTACAGTCACTGGGGTAGAGCGACCCCTGTGAGACAGGGGGGCGGATGTCAAGTTGGAGGGCAGCGTCTGCACTGCTCCGGTCAGCGATACCGGTGTCCAAGGTAACTCCAGCAGACTTGGCACAAGACTGGCAACCTTGCGCGAGCGGCTGCGCCTCACTTATGGAGATAGTCACGGCTTGCGCCGGGTCAGCCAACAGCCAATGGGATTGCGCACCGAAATTGTATTCCCCACTAAGGAGCAGTCATGAGTGCCACGACCGCAACAGCCTTGGTAGCCGAAGATGAACCGCGGCTGCGCCAGTCCCTGATTCGCAAACCCAATGAGGTATGGCCAGTACGAACCATTGTTGCATAAGCTCTGAATGGCCGTGAGGCTGTAGAGTTATTCGAAGCAAAACAGCCCGACACCTGTTTTCTGGATGCACATATGCCGGGTAGATCCAGTGTCGAAGCAGCCCAAATGATTAGGCGACGGGCACTTTTGGTTTTTGTCACCACCTACGACAACTATGCCGTGGCAGCTTTTAGGCCGGGAGCCCTGGATTATCTAGTAAAACCCGTAGAAATTGAGCGACTCACCGATACGGTAGCGCGACTCCAGGAACGGCTCAACAGCTGTGAACCCACTAACCACCAACGAGAATTACTCAAACAATTGGCTGAGCAGCTCGACCCTGAATTCGTTGCCCAGTTACACCGTTCAGTTGTAGTTAACCAAAAGCCATCCGACATGGGGTGAGAGACGGGGATACTGCCCAAATCACCTTGCTGTACCGCAAGGCAGTACTGCCTGTCAGCCGGCGTTACAGCACCTTTTCCGACAGCTGTAAGTGTGCGCACTCACCCAATTGGGTAGATAACGCCCAGATACAGATATTCCGGATGGCGCAGGTTTTCCAACAATACTTCACGAAACAATAAAAGTTTTACAAGGTCATCACATCTCTTTACAAAAAATCTATTAGGCGACGATAAAGCTAACCTTATCCCTGCATGGGTTCGGAAATATTTTTCTTCAAATTATTGGACATCGTTAGCTCTTCAACAAGAATGTCCATGGGCCTTTATTAGTCTTCCTGAGGAAATACAATGAACCACCGTCTACTTTTTTTGCCGGTTTTAGTTATTACATTTTTTTCGACTGCTTTATTTGGTCAGGAAAAGACCAACGACGTCAGTTTTGAAACGTTGGTATCTTCCACAAAAGACTGGGAGGGGCACGTTCTACCAAAAATGAAACCTGGGCAACCAGAGCTAACCGTGGTTAGTGTCACTATTCCGGCGGGGAAACAGATGCCAGTACACAAGCATCCTGTATTAAATGGCGTCTATGTGGCAGAGGGCACTTTAACGATCGTACTTCCCGGGCAAAAGGAAACTCTCACCCTGGGTGAAGGAAAAGCATTTATTGAAGTCACAGACAAATGGCATTATGGGCGCAACGATGGGGAGACACCGGTAACAATTATTCTCTTTTACTCCGGCCTGGAGGGACAACCTACCACTATCTATAAAAACCCTGATGACGCACTCAATTGAAAGCGTTTTAGACCGCCATTTTCTCTAACGATTGAAATTAAGCGGAAGTACATATTTAGCCCACGATTTTCATCCTTTATTGGCACTCCTAAAGATAGCGGAATATCCTTGGTGAGTATTTTCCGCATTGACTGGAAACGATAAGACCATGCGCCCGAGACTTGATATTGTTGCCACAATCACCTTCGGAATTTTTTTGGCTATTTCAAGTGTGGCTGAGCAGCCAGAATCCTTGAAGCGTTACCCACCCTACGTGGAAGATGATGGCAAAATGCACATCTATTTTTGTGGGACCGGCACTCCCGACCCCGCATACCAATATTTACGCCACCCCGCCTGTATCGCAGTACGCAGCAGTGGAAAACTTTTCCTGGTCGATGCCGGTGAAGGGGCCACAGCAAGAATTGGTCAGCTCGGCCTTAATCTTGCACAACTAGACCCTATTTTTATAACTCACTGGCATTCCGATCACTTTGGTGGTCTGGCTATGGTGATCAATGAATCCTGGTTTGTGGGTGCGGATTCTCCCATTAATGTCTACGGTCCCTACGGTATCCATCGTATTCTGGATGGTATCAATAAAAGCTTCGGGCCGGATATTCTTTTCCGATCGGCCAATAGACAGGGCATTCTCGACCCGGTATTGGCCGTCGCAACCCCTCACTTGGTTAACATTGCCGGCGACCAAAATGAAGTGGTACAAAATGTTTGGCACCACAGGGACACCTACGTTTCCGTATTTGCTGTACACCACGAGCCGGTCTTTCCAGCATTTGGTTACGAGATACGCTTTGGGCCCTGTAAAGTCATCATTACCGGCGATACCCACGTTTTTGATGCCTTGGAGCCTATTGAACGAGAGGCTGATTTACTAATCTCCGAGGCTTTAAGCTACGCACAGTACATCAGTAAATTAAAACAAACCGGGGATAACCGACGCGCTCGCCTTCGTTATGAGAAGGCAAAGCAAATTATTCACTATCATTCCAATACACTGGACATTGCCAAAATGGCAACCAAAGCGGGGGTCAAATCTGTTGCCTTAACACACTTGATTCCACCCCCGGTCAGCGCAGAGGACAAAACTGGTTTTATTCAAGGAATGCACAAGTTCTATTCGGGCCCGATCCGGGTAATGGATGATCTGGATGAAATTGTACTTTCAGACAATGGGCAGGGTTCCTGCAAGGTCGAATACCCAACCAATAGAATCCCCACAAACGTCAAGGGAAAATCGGAGAAAAGTGATAAACCGCAAAAAGCAACCTCCGCTAAAGCAAAGTCCACTGGGGCTAGCAAAAGTACTCAGTTCGATAAAGGCGATCAACAATCGGATTAATTCTAAAGTACCCTGAAACACACAACATTTACAGATCGCAAAAGCCCTCACGTGTAATAATAGCGCAACTTACTTATCTCACTATTTCTCACTTAAAGCGATATTTTCCGCACTTCTTGCCTCAAGCCGTAGAGCACAATTCAGCTTTCCAATAGGTTTCTTCAAATTATCGGAAATTGGAGAAATCACCATGAACCCCACCACTCATGCGATTGAAATACCGCCAAGAGATTGGCCGCAGTTATTCAGAAAGCTGTTGAATGGCAGTACCACCACTTGGTTTATCGCCGCCGTGGCTGGTTAATTTATGATGGCTAAGTATTGGGCTACTATATCGGCGCCATATTTGACGATGGCTGACCTCGCTGGAGCCGTTTACCCATCGGTATAGTCGATGACAATACCGTCAGAAATCTAATTTAGGATTTGCTTGACTATTTGGGTCTTATTGAACCAGGGACCAGTTGGCTTCGATCCCAAAACCATCACAGGACCTTTTATGAGCTTTATGAGCTTTATGAGCTTCGCAATGCTCGCTGCCCCTTTAGCGGTAATGGAACTTTATTTCTATGCGCAACAAAATAACACCACAGGGACACGCCTGACGACCATATTCTGTTTATGGGGCTCTACCATGATTACTGCGGTTGGTAGCTTCGCCGCAGCAACCGTTATGGGGTTGTCGCGACTGGGGGCTATCTGACTTGAGGGGATAAGTTACTGTTATTCCTGATTCAACCACTCATCCATTGCCGCCAAGATCTGATGGCGATAGGGCTGGGTTTCGTTAATCATCTGGTGCCGAGCACCACGAATCAATACCCGGTGACAATTGGGAAAGCGGCTGCGGACAGCATAGAGGCCGTAACGCCAATCGACAGTCTTATCATCCGTTCCCTGTACCAGAAGAATCGGGCGCTGATTGTGCGCCGTATTGGGGAACTTCTGCAGCCAGTCCACCATAGCTCTAAGCCAGCTCATGGAAATGGATTGCGCCTGCAGCGGATCTCTCAATGCCTGCCTTCTGGAGAACTCAACATCGTGGGTATTGATAGTAAAAGCTCGGCCGGGCTCGCGGATAAACAGCCGGCCCACATAGTACTTCCAGCGATTAACCAAGGCCCAGTTGGAGGGGCGTATCAACGGTGCCAGCAAAAAAACCTTGTCCAGGGGTTGCCAGCGACTGTATTGCAAGTGCGCAAGCAGTGCCGCACCCCCAGTGCTCTGCCCCAGACCGTGCCAGGGTTCTGGTAACTTATCCCTTGCCACCTCCAAAATCCCATCAAAGGCCTGGCGGTACTGTAGAAAAGTATGGATCGCTACCCGCTCACCACTGGACAGCCCATGGCCGGGAAAATCGAAAATCACTACATTCAGGTTTCGCTCCAGGCCAAAGCGAATCGCCGGACCATAGATCCCCGTGTGATCAAAATAACCATGGCAAATAAATAGGGTGCCCCTTGGTTTTTCGACCATCCAATATTGCGATACCAGCTCGAATCCAGCGACTTTAAAAGTCCCGACACCCGTTTTTTTGGCACGGGGAAAATGCAAATCGTAAAAATTCCGATAGTCCTGCAGTTCTTTACACAGAGGCGCTTGATCCGCGTCAAAGTCCAGCTCAGGCAGTTTTTGACGCAATGCAGAGTAGTCCGGGCGCTTTATCACCGGGCTGCTATCGAATGTGCTGAGATCTTGCAAAGTATCCATTAGTGCAATGGTACTGCATTTTGGCGGGAGGGGTAGTGATGGAGTAGCTAGAAGAGCCGCCAGCGCAGGAAAAGGTGGACACTGGGCCCACCTGCCCTAAAGGCCAAAACCCCTTTTACTTGATTTGCGGCTCCAGCTCACCGGCAACGTAACGCTGACTCATGGCGTCGAGACTGATGGGACGAATCTTGCTGGCATTTCCAGCAGTACCGAAGGCTTCATAACGCGCAATGCAGATTTCCTTCATTGCCTGGGTAGCAGCTTTGTAGAACTTGCGCGGATCAAACTCAGACGGATTCTCAGCCAGGAAGCGACGAGTGGCGCCGGTAGAAGCCAAGCGTAGATCGGTATCGATATTCACCTTGCGCACACCGTGCTTGATACCTTCACAGATCTGCTCTACAGGAACACCGTAGGTCTCGGGGATCTCACCGCCAAACTCGTTGATAACCGCCAGCCATTCCTGAGGCACGGAAGAAGAGCCATGCATAACCAGGTGTGTACCGGGAATTCGCCTGTGGATTTCCTTGATGCGATCGATAGCGAGGATGTCACCAGTGGGCGGACGGGTAAACTTATAGGCACCGTGGCTGGTACCACAGGCGATTGCCAAGGCGTCCACTTTCGTTTTTTGCACAAAATCAGCGGCTTCTTCCGGATCGGTCAGCAGCTGCTCTTGGGACAGTTTTCCCTCAGCGCCTACGCCATCTTCCTCACCCGCCATACCGGTTTCCAGCGAACCCAGACAACCCAGCTCCCCTTCTACGGAGACACCACCGGCGTGTGCCATTTCCACAGCACGCTGGGTCACATTGACGTTGTACTCGTAAGAGGCCGGGGTCTTGCCATCTTCTTCCAAGGAACCGTCCATCATCACTGAGCTGAAGCCCAGCTGGATAGATTGCTGGCAAACGGCGGGGCTGGTGCCGTGATCCTGATGCATCACCACCGGAATTCCAGGGAACTCCTCAATCGCGGCTAGGATCAGGTGGCGCAGGAAAGGCGCACCCGCATATTTACGGGCACCGGCAGAGGCCTGAACGATCACCGGAGAGTCGGTTTCCTGGGCCGCTTCCATAATCGCACGCATCTGCTCCAGATTGTTCACGTTAAATGCGGGCACACCGTAGCCATACTCCGCGGCGTGGTCCAACATTTGGCGCAGGCTGATAAGAGCCATAATTAATTCCTTTCTCGTCTACTCGTAATATTTGTATTTTTGCTTTTGTGGCCTGCCTGCAAGCTGCGGCAGGCCTTATTTTTCGTTATTCAGTCTCGTGCGCGGGTTTCCAGCATTGCCACTGCGGGCAATGTCTTGCCTTCAACATATTCAAGGAAAGCACCACCGCCAGTGGAGATATAAGAAACCTTGTCAGCAATTCCGTATTTATCCACAGCAGCCAGGGTGTCGCCGCCTCCTGCAATAGAAAATGCATCGCTCGCTGCAATCGCCTTGGAGAGGTGCTCCGTGCCTCCACCAAACTGGTCAAACTCAAAGACACCGACAGGACCATTCCAGATAATTGTTTTAGCGCCTTTGAGAATATCCTCCAACATTTCAGAGGACTTGGGACCAATATCAAAAATCATGTCGTCTTCAGCAACCGTCTCGGCACCTTTGGTTTCCGCAGCGGCAGATTCACTGAACGCTTTGCCAGTAACAACATCAGTCGGCAAAGGAATATCACACTTGTGCATCAGCGCCTTGGCAATATCCACCAGGTCGTGTTCGCACAGGGATTTACCGACCGGCTTGCCACTCGCCGCCAGGAAGGTGTTGGCGATCCCACCGCCAACGATCAACTGATCGACCTTATCGGAAAGGCTTTCGAGCACGGTCAATTTTGTCGAGACCTTGGAGCCGCCAACAATCGCTACCAAAGGACGTGCGGGCTCAGCCAACGCTTTCTGGAGCGCATCCAATTCGGTCGCCAACAGCGGTCCCGCACAGGCAACCGGGGCATATTTGGCTACACCGTGAGTGGAAGCCTGAGCGCGGTGAGCCGTGCCAAAGGCATCCATTACAAAGATATCGCACAACTGCGCATACGCCTTTGCCAGCGCTTCACCGTCTTTCTTCTCCCCAGTGTTGAAGCGCACGTTTTCCAGAAGAGCCACTTCGCTATCGGCGAGCTCAACCCCATCGCGCCACTCCTTCACCAAGGCAACATCGCGACCCAGCAATTCACTCAAGTGCGCAGCCACGGGAGCCAGGGAAAACTCCTCGGCGTACTCCCCTTCAGTGGGACGCCCCAAATGGGACATCAACAGTACTTTGGCCCCGGCATTAATGGCGGCTTCAATCGTGGGTAGCGCCGCGCGTATACGCGCGTCAGAAGTTACCCGACCGTCTTTCACCGGTACATTCAAGTCTTCACGGATAAGTAAGCGCTTACCAGCAAGATCGAGATCTGCCATCAGTTTGACCGCCATTTGCCAACCCCCTTCTACTTCGATTAACTGAAAAATTTGGGCGGCGATTATATCAACTGGAACCTGCCGGTGCCGACAGTAAAAACAAGGGAAAGCGTTGTTATATCGGTTAATCGGCGCATTTTTAGCGCAGTTATTGCTGTCTTGCGAGTCAGATCCCCTTTGGCTGAACCACTCCCTCTCCCAACTACCTGTGTCGTTAGCAAGTAATCACCCCGCGCGCAAAGGTACCTAAAGCCAATTTTGGTTAAATCCTGGGAGCCTTCGCCGGGCTATCAACACAAAGCAAACCGAGAAAGTTTGAGAGCCTTCTGAATAATTCCGCAATACCTTTGTCGATCAGAGACGCACAGTATCAAGGCATGACTTAGCAGGGCGTCATAGTCTCGTGACGCAAAGTATGAATCGCTCTGAAAGCCCCGCCAGGCGGGTATTATAGGTCACATCCGCTGCATTTCAGTCTTGCACAGGGCTGAGGCCATTCGCGCTGAGCTCCGCATGGCATCAGCAGCCTATACATCCCGCTCCGACAATACAAAATTACCCAGAGACTCCCAGTATTCAGTACTAATCCAGTGAAGTGCCACAAGCTTTATTCACACGACAGGGACGCAGCTGCATTCGAATAAAAGCCAGGCTTTGAATGGAGATAAAAAATCATGAAATCAAAATTACATTGATGATTCTGTCAGACGATTACATCCACTTACATCAACGTACAGGAGAGATTCCACTTTTCGCTTTAAACTTGTGCCGCTAGAATCGCCGCCCCCCTCCAACATGCATGTTAATCACACTACCGCCCGGCAATTAAAACCTAGGGCGGTAAACTATAGAGGTAAGTAAACGATGCAACGATCGGATAGCGATATCGTTTTCCAAAGTTACGGACGCTGCTGTAATACAGAACAGTTTTTTGTAGACTTTTATGATCGCTTTATGGGTAGTTCTAAAGATATTCGCGCACTGTTTGCCAATACTGATATGAAAGCCCAACGCCACTTGTTACGCAACGGCATTATGCAACTGGTACTTCACGCCCGCGGCATGCCAGATACCAAACTGCGTGCTCTGGGCAAGAGCCACGATCGCAACGGCTACAATATCCACCCCGAGTGGTACCGCCTCTGGTTCGATGCATTACTCGCCACGCTTCGACAGCATGACAAAGAGTTCACTCCCGAAATCGAAGCCGCCTGGAATCGCGCAATTTTGCCGGGCATTGAAATTATAAGTCAGGCTTACTAAGTCCTAGTCGCTTACCCTCCCCCTATAAATTTGCTAAATTCAAAGCCGGCCCTTTATGATCGGGATTCCCAGCAGCTTTTGTTTGCATTGAATTCAATACAAATCTAGCGGCCGGCGCGGAGCCCAGGCTCTGCCATTGTCAAAATAAGTAAAAACTTCAATTTAATGCTTTTTATACAAAGACAAGAATAAAGCTCAAAACGCCAGCTATATTTCCAGGATCATTTGACAAGGACACCAGAATGAAGAAAGTGCGAAAGTACAGCATCCCTTTAGCGCTCGTTATCGCAGCCGCCTCCTGTGGCGAAGCTCCACAGAATGCGACCAACCCTCAATCCACAACTGACCCCTCTGCTGCGATAGTCCCCGCGCCCAGAATTAACTCCCTGGAAATCAGCTACGAGAAATTTACTTTACCCAATGGGCTTAGAGTCATCGTTCATGAAGACCGCAAAGCACCCATTGTATCGGTTGGGGTCTGGTATCACGTCGGTTCCAAAGATGAGAAGCCGGGCCGGACTGGCTTTGCCCACTTGTTTGAGCACCTGATGTTCAACGGCTCAGAAAATTACAACGACGAATTCTTCAAGCCTTTCGAGCTGGCCGGTGCGACAGGCATGAATGGCACCACCTGGCTGGACCGCACCAACTATTTCGAAACAGTGCCCTCTAATGCGCTGGATATGGCGCTGTGGATGGAATCTGACCGGATGGGCCACCTGCTGGGTGCCATTACTCAAAAAAAACTCGATGAACAGCGCGGGGTTGTGCAGAACGAAAAGCGTCAAGGTCAGAACCAGCCCTATGGCAAAGTGTGGGAACGCATGCAAAAAGCGATCTATCCCACCGGCCACCCCTACTCCTGGACGACTATCGGCTCGATGGAAGACCTGAATTCGGCCTCACTCGACGATGTCCACCAGTGGTTTAAACAGTATTACGGCTCAGCGAATACGGTGCTGGTACTCGCCGGCGATATTGACGCTAAAACGGCAAAAGAAAAAGTCGAAAAATATTTCGCCGATATTCCCGCCGGCCCCCCCTTGATCAAGAAAAAAGCCTGGATCGCCAAGCGTGAGCAGTCCCGTCGCGAGCAGATGTTTGATCGGGTCGCGCAATCACGACTGTACAAGGTTTGGAACACGCCCAACCTTGACCATGAAGATGCCGGTGCTATTGCTTTAGCCGCTTCAGTGCTCGGTGATGGCAAGAACTCCCGCCTGTATAAGCGTCTTGTGTATAAAGACCAGATTGCTACCAGCATCAATGTGGGCCTGCATGAGTTAGAGCTTTCTTCGATCTTCCCCATTGTTGCCAATGTAAAACCTGGGGTGGCGCTAGCCACCGTCGAGGCCGCTATTGAAGAAGAGTTGCAGCGTTTTCTGGCAGAAGGACCCAGCGAAGAAGAGCTGGCCAGAGTTAATATGAGTCAGTACGCATCCTACGCGCGCAATTTGGAACAGGTAGGCGGTTGGAGCGGCAAAGGGGTAATCCTTGCCCGTGGCGAACTGTATCTCGGCAACCCTAATGCCTACCTGGAAGCAATGGATAAAAAACAGTCCATCAGCCCACAACTAGTAAGAGCCGCCGCTCAAAAATGGCTCTCCAGTGGTGATTACAACCTGGAAGTGCACCCCTTCCCGGAATATTCTGTCAGCGAAGCCACTGCAAACCGCTCCAAGCTACCGGACACTGGTGAATTTCCCAGTGTGCCCTTCCCCGAACTCCAGACTGCCGAACTTTCCAACGGCCTGAAAGTCGTACTGGCCGAGCGGAACTCGGTGCCTGTAGTTGATATGCACCTGCAGTTTGATGCCGGCTATGCCGCCGATCAGGGAAAAAAGCTCGGAACCTCAAGCTACGCCATGTCCATGCTAAAAGAGGGGACTGCGAAACTGAGTGCCCTCGAAATCAGTGCCAAAGAAGAGATTCTCGGGGCCCGCATCAGTGCGGGAGCAAGTATCGATAGCGCATCCGTACGACTCAATGCACTAAAGAGCAACCTCGATAACTCAATGTCCCTGTTTGCCGATATCGTAATGCAACCGGCCTTTTCCAACGAGGAGATTGAGCGCAAACGGGCTCGCTGGATTGCCGGTATCCAACAGGAGAAAACCCAGCCGGTACAGATGGCACTGCGCAACCTGCCCCCCCTTCTGTACGGTAGTGATCATGCCTATGGGGTTCCCCTGACGGGTTCTGGAACTGAGGATTCTATCCAGTCACTGACCCGGGATGATCTGGTCAGTTATCACAAAACCTGGATGCGTCCGGACAATGCCACCTTGGTGGTCGTCGGTGACATCAATCTAAAAGAACTGACTCAGAAACTGGAGCAACATTTTGCGGATTGGCAGGCACCTAAAAAATCCCTGCCGGTGAAAAATCTCGCTCAGGTCTCTCACCCGGGAAAAACCCGTGTGTACCTTATCGACAAACCTGGAGCAGAACAGAGCATCATTATTGGCGGTCTGCTGGCACCCTCTGAAAAAATCCCGCAGCGCGAAGCCCTGCATATGATGAATGACATCTTTGGAGGCACTTTCACCGCAAGAATCAATATGAATTTGCGCGAGGACAAGCACTGGGCTTATGGCGCTTACTCTTTCCTAACCGGGGCCAAAGGGCAACAGCCTCTATTGGTCTATGCACCGGTACAAACCGATAAAACCAGTGAATCTCTGCAAGAGTTATATAAAGAGCTGCAGGCCTACATTGGCGATTCCCCGGCGAGCGAAGAGGAGCTGCAAAAAATTAAAGATAACCGTATTAACGAGCTTCCTGGCCGCTTTGAAACAATCGCTTCAGTCTCCGGAGCTATCTCCGCTATGGTGACTAATGAGCGCCCCCTCAACTATATGCAGGGCTATGCCGAGCAAATCCGCGACGTTAACTTGGACTCCATTCATGCCCTGGCTCGCGATACCATGAAGGTCAATAAATTTACCTGGGTTATTGTGGGTGATAAAAGCAGAATAGAACAGAAAATTCGCGATCTCGATATAGGCTCTGTAACAGAGATCGAGATTAACGAACCTTCCAACACAGCAATTTCAACTACTGAGCGCTAACGTCTGACCCCGGCATTCAGCCAAAATTTTTTGGCTGAATGCCGTATGCTGCAGGTAAAGAGGAAAAAAGCAAATAGGTTCCACAAGTTGCGAACCCTCTACTATTGCCACCAAACCTTCCTTTCATTAATCACGCAGTATCATTTTAAGAAACCATCTGCAATATCATCCAGCTTGGCGATCCCTTCCAAGTCATAATTTCCAAGCAATACCTTTAAAACTTCCCCCCCCAAAAAACAGCTTCGCCCACTTTAAAAGCCTAGCCTAGCCATTCCTCCAATTTATTAAGTTAACCATAGCGTTCATGTTTCGCTCGTATCTAAGCACTTACCTGTCCAAGCTTCTCACCCGCAGCATAAAAAAATAGGTAGCAGCCATAACCCCATTCACAGCGGAAAAAATCCTACGCAAAAAAAACGTCAAAAAATCAACAAACAAGAAATGAAACCGCTAACAAAGCATGAATTATAAACATCCGTACCAAACATTTACAAAAAATGACAAAATTAAATAACTCAAAAAAAACCCCAATAACCACCAAATTCCAAATGATTATTTATACGACATCAAAAGCCTGATAGCTTTCATAGGTCGACACCTAAAAACCCCACTATCAAAATAATTTTGAAAGCATGGCTGTCGATAAAAGGAATAATAAGTAAATAAACTATCAGGAGCCTCCAATGAAAAAATCCTTTCCTCTGTTTGCCGCTAGCCTGCTGACTTTAGCTGTAGCCGGTCATGCCACGGCTGAAGATAAGCGTTATATCGTCACTTTTAAACACGGAAAGAGTGAGTCAGTTAATTCATTTATGAATAAAAGGGGCGGCCGCAGGGCACTTGAAATACGTAGGCATAACGCGATGGCTGCGCACCTCTCCGCAGAAGCACTGAAGGAGATGCGCTCCAATCCGGATATCGCTTTTATTGAAGAAGACGTAAAACGCTATCCCATGTCCCAAGATATTCCCTACGGAATCCCCATGGTGCAAGCAGATCAACTGGGAGATAGCCAAGCTGGCAATCGCACCATTTGTATTATTGATTCCGGCTACGATATCGTACACGAAGACTTGTCTGGCAATGCCGTAACTGGCAGCAGCGACCCCGACGGTGCAGGCAATTGGTATGAAGACCAGAGCGGTCACGGCACCCACGTAGCCGGCACCATCGCTGCCATGAATAACGACACTGGCGTCGCGGGGATTATGCCCAGCAGCAATATTAATCTGCACATCGTTAAAGTCTTCGGCGGCGACGGCTGGGCCTATTCTTCCTCCTTGATGGAAGCCGCAGAAGTCTGTGCCGAAAATGGTGCGAATGTTATCAATATGAGCTTGGGAGGTGAAAGCCCCAACGCCTTTGAAAGAAGAGCATTCAGCAGTCTGAATCGCCGCGGCATCCTGTCCATTGCTGCCGCTGGTAACGACGGCAACACAGCACATTCTTACCCCGCCTCCTACTCGTCGGTGCTCTCTGTAGGTGCTATCGACAGCAGCAAAGAAATTTGGTCTTCATCACAGCAAACCAATCAAGTCGAGCTATCTGCACCCGGTGTGCAGGTACTTTCTTCTGTGCCCACCAACACCGGCCGTATTTCCTCTCTTACCCTCAATGGAACTGAAGTTGAAGCCGCCCCAATCTCCGGCACTCCAGCTGGAGAAATTACTGGCTATCTTGAGGACTGCGGTACCGCCGAATCTGCCTGTATCAGTGCGGCAGGCAAACTTTGCCTGATTGAACGGGGTAATATCAGCTTTGCGGAAAAAGTATTGAATTGTGAATCTGGCGGAGGTGTCGGCGCAATTGTTTACAATAACGAAGACGGCCTGCTCTCCAGTGCAACTCTCGGTGACACCGCCACAAACATTCCCTCCGTAGGTATCTCTGATATCGATGGCGCCGCTCTGCTGTTGCAGCTGAGTGCCAACGTGCACTTGGTGAATGAAGCCACCAGCTACGAGTATTTCAATGGCACGTCTATGGCAACGCCTCATGTAGCCGGCGTTACAGCACTGGTATGGAGCCACTTTCCCAATTGCAGCAATACGGAAATCCGCAATGCCCTCACTGCCACCGCTGAAGACCTCGGTGACGCTGGGCGGGACAACGCCTATGGTTATGGCCTGGTGCAAGCCAAGGCAGCCTATGACTACCTCAGCCTCAATGGCTGTTCCGGCTTAATCTAACACTGTAAAGTATTAGCCGGGTCTGACAATGGAGGGGGAGCGAAAGCTCCCTCCCTTTTATCCACGACCTGAACCGCTCATTTTTATCTGTTCAGTGGCGGTCATTTCTTCTACTTCAGCCCATAAACCCTGCGTATAAATTATTGCCCCGCTCACTCCAGCATCTCTAAATCCTGTTGCGCAAGTATCCCACTATCCACTAATTGCTTTAGGACCTCAGCGCATCGATTTCTCAGTGTATCGCGCACCAACCGCACGGTCGGCGTTATCGACTGCCGGCCGGGGGACACCAGCCAGAGCTCTGTCGACTTGGGCTTATACTCCTGCATAACCGCAAGAACCTTTCCCGAAAGTAAATCCGTAGACATATCCAGGCAGGACTTTATTGCCAGCCCATAGCCAGAGGTACACCAACGCCGTACCAGATCGCCATCGTTCGAAGATCGATTTCCAGACATGCGCACCTTGTATATATCTCCGCCTCGGTGAAACTCCCAACTGCTGTGGACGATTTCGTGTAGCTGATAAAAAAGACCATTGTGCGAGGAGAGGTCATCTGGTGTTAGGGGAGCATCTATTTCTTGCAGATATGCCGGTGCCGCACACAATAAACGTGGCACCGGGCAAATTTTAAAACCGTAAAGATTAGCATCAGCCGGGGGCCCATAGCGCAGTGCAATATCCACCGGGTCCCGATAGAAGTCGACATGGCTATCGCTGATATTCACTTTAAGGCTCAGGCCCGGATGACACAGTAACAACTCATCCAACCAAGGCGTTACAAGATTGCGCCCCAGGTCAGAGGAGGCCCCAATGCGCAGCTCCCCATCAATTTGCCCGCCCTCCTCTTTCAAATCCTGCCTTGCCAGCTCCAGCGTCAGCAGCGCCTCCTCACACTTGGGAATAAACCGCTCCCCTGCGCTGGATAGGCGCAACTGCCTGGTCGTGCGGATAAACAAATCGACACCCAGGGCGCTTTCCACCCGCTTGATCGCAGCACTCGCCGTTGCAGTACGCAGATCGAGGCTAGCTGCAGCGGCCGTAATACTGCGGAACTCAGCTACTTTCAAGATGACCTGCAAGTCTTCAAGTTGCATATTGTCAATTTATTTTTGATAAAGATTCAAAGATTATAGTGTTTTTAGCAGGTCAATCTATAGCTAGAATACGTAGATCAGCTCAATACCCAAGCAGTTTTCGGGAAGAGAAACAGCCAAACCAAGTGGTTTGATGCTTCTTCTAAGGCTCCCCTGTGGGCTATTGAAAAGCTGTGTTTGATCTCAAATTCATTTAATACATACCGGAACAGAGAGGTGTTTACATGGGTAAACTTACTATTGTCGCCCACATCAAAGCCAAGGCCGATAAAATTGACCTGGTGAAATCTGAACTCTTAAAGCTTATTAATACCACCCGGGCTGAATCGGGCTGTATTAATTACAACTTGCATCAGGACAATAGCAACCCGGCCCACTTTTTATTCTATGAGAATTGGGAGAGCCGCAGCCTCTGGCAAACTCATATGAACAACAAGCACCTGGAAGACTATATGAAAGCGACCGAGGGCGCCGTGGATGAGTTTGTATTGAATGAAATGGCCGAGATTGATAGCTAATCAAACTCAACAGCCTATTCAGGCAATCGCCTGGATAGGCTTGAATAAAAGCTACTCGTCATTGTATTTTTTGCAAAGACTACAGCTTATCGTTCAGTTCGATAACCCTATCATTATCCAAATATAAGCTGGCATGGGCCTTTAGCGTCGCCTCTCCGATTAGAGGTTCAGCTTCTCTCCTTAGCAGCAGTCTGGCTTGGTGAACACCCCCCAACAATCCACTCTGATACTCTGATACTCTGATACTCTGATGCTCTGATGCTCTGATGCTCTGATGCTCTGATGCTCTGATGCTCTGATGATATAGTGTTAAATGCAGAAGTTGCGGATGCCACAGTGGGATTACAATTCAGCCTCCAGAATCAAGCACGTCCTAAAAAGGATCAAAATATTCTGCTTCACTGTTGGAGGCAATGTAATAACCGGCTTCGGCCAATCCCTTGGCTTCAAGTATCCCCCTAGAGAAACGACGAATACCGGCACCGGGATTAGTGCTTTTAATACGTCACACCAGAGGTGTCAGCACTTCGGGTTTGGCAAATTGGAAACAGCAAAAACTACCCTTGGGCACATTGACCGCCTCCCCCTGATACAAAGAGGCTCATAAACCCCCGTTAGCTTGCGAATTCAATTTTTATTCTCGCTAAATATTTCTGATGGCTGGCAGGTAACCAGGCGGACACCAAAAGGTCCACCTGGTTATTACCCAGAATTTTGAACATGTCTCCATAAGGGCGGTGCAACACTCAATAACATGCCCCAAATTATCGAGAGATATCTTAAGCTCCCCGGCACTGGCATCATGAAATGATAAATCTATATGACCTATCCGAAAAGGGCGAACTTTGTCACCAGTACCTCCTTACAGCTCTGACAAACAACTACTCAGCATAGTTCAGCCATCTTAACAGTCCCGAAAAAAAACCTTCCTCATTTTTTACAGCAAGCTAAACCACGGATCAAGGTGAAATTCTAACGCTTACTTTTCATCCTGAATCACCTGTTGTTACTTGATCATTAAATTAAACATGTTACAAATCCATAGTGGCCAATCTTTCTACAGGCAGAGAAATTTCATTATTGGATTCAGTCATTTTTTCCAGAAGCTCCATCGCGCGGTAGGAAAGATACTTATCCGTAATTGAATTAGTCAGGATATCGCTGATTTCCTTCTGACCTAACAGGCTGTTGAAATGCATATACAAATCTACCTCTCTAATAATAAATATTCACCCCAAAACCAAGGAGAATATTCAGACCCATCAACATACCTAAAATATGATAATCTTTGCAGTAAATTTGACTTTCCAGATAAATCAACGCACTGTTAACTGATACAAAAACTACAATTACACGGCAGAACATATGGAACTAGAATTTTTAACGGCAACGCTCTTTAACCTCGGTATTAATCTGATTTATACATTAATGGCTTTGTTTGTTGGTATCGCCGCATTAATTACAATCGATAAAAAATTACTGCGCACTGTTGACATTGAAGGTGAACTCAAAAATGGTAATATTGCTGTGTCAATTTTTGCCTCAACCATCTTGATTTTCGTAGCCATCATTATCTCCTTTGGGCTAAAAGGATAGTCCTGTGCGCAAGTGGTTTCCCGCAATACTAATACTGTCTCTGGCACTAATAGCTCCCGAGCTTATCCGGCGTGCGTGCAATCTAGAGCCCCGGGCTGAGAACCCGTTAGCAGGTCCACTTTCAGATAACTTACGAACGTTTGATGGCAGCAGCACGGCTTCAGTCAAGGACTCCCAGGGTGGTATCGTCCGTGTGGTGGGCACTCAACACCCGCTGGCAGAAGAGACTATTCAGAAAGTGGTTGATCGACGTTCACTGGAGGAGAGTGCGCATATATCTGTCTGGAATTGGCAAGGCATTGAATCGGTGACCGCTTCAGCCCGCGGGCTGGATCAGCAGCACCACTTTGCCAGCAGCTATCTGGTGGGGTTTAAGCCATTTAAAACCCGTCAGCTGTGGGTGCCGCTATACACACTGGCAATAAATAAGGAATATCAATACGATCACCTGCAATACGCCGGGTTGGCAGATATTTGGCAGACATCCCGCCAGGCCTATTATCAAAAGCGCGGTGACTGCGAAGATCACGCTATCTTATTGGCGGACTGGCTAATTGAGCTGGGTGTGGATGCGAGAGTGGCACTGGGCACTCACAAAGGCCAGGGTCACGCTTGGGTAGTGGCTATCCTGAATAATCAGGAATACCTATTGGAGGCCACGAGCAAGCGGCGCAAAACCAGCTGGCAGGCAATGCCATTGGCAGCACTGGCGGAAGGCTACGATGCGGAGTTTCAATTTAACCGGCACTTTTTCTGGGCCAAAAGCAATCCCGCTCCCACCCGGCAATATCGCGGTAATCACTGGATAAAGAAATCCCAGTTTATCCGCGGCTAAGCCTGATCCGGCAGGTCCAGCCAGCTGTCCCGCTGGGCGCAGCTGGACGCAACCAGACTGAATCAGATTGGTGAGCCCGGAGGCATGGGTTTAACCGCATCGGGGATCACTTCAAGCTCGCCCCGCTTAAAAGCATCTATGCGTTGCGCCTCATAGTAATAGTGAGCACTGTAGCCCTCAGGATCGTCACCAAATAATTTTTTGGAGCCCATCGCCTGCAGGAATTTCGCCAGCTCCAGATGCGCCTTAGCGCGCACCGATTCATCTGCGTCTTTATTACTGGCGAGCAACATCAGCCGCTCGATATAAACATGGTTCACTCGCTGGTGAATACTCGCCTGCAGTCCTGTATAACGATCACTATCGAGAGACAATGCTGTGAGCTTATGCAGAAGACTACCAAAACCCGGTATCTCACTACTGCGCGCACTCTGCTGATTCATTCGCGCAGCGCGCTGGGAATCCATCAGGATAGACAGCGTATGCCCTGCGGCAGCCTCCGCTAACGCCACCCCATCAAAAGCCACACCGGTATAGGACGGGAAGCTTTCAATAGTGCGCTCGTAACCGTATGACTTGGGTGGGATTAATTGTAAAACCTGTTCCGGCAGAGTGAGAAATTCCGGAGAGAGAGTGCCCATCAATACCTCTATCGCCCGCTGCTGCCTCTCGGCGGGCACTAGGGTATAGCTGTTTCGTTCAGTGTCGTTATAAACATAATCGTAATCCAGGCCACCGACTAATTTACCCACAGCCTCAGCCTGATATCGAAGTCCGTAATAAACCGGCACCAGGGTTTCTTCCAGATCTGAACGAGGGGCGGAATCCGGGATTGCCGCCGTAGAGAAACTATTTAGTGCGTGGCGCCTCAGTTCCACCATACGCTGGAATTCAGCCAGGGGGTCAGTACCGTTATCCCACAAGTGAGAAACCGCATGGGCATTGTTGATGGCACGAGAGTCTGGATCAGAGATAAAGCGCAGTTTTTCTGCCTTAGCCTCGGCGATTATCCCTTCCAGGTAAGCCGCTTCACCGTCACCCCCACCGTAACCATACCGAATTGCCAACTTGTCCCAGACGCCAATACCGGTGGCATAAGCCCTCGCAAGGTCCAGCTTATTACCCGCCAGAGAGGCCAACGGCGCTGGGTAGTCCATCACCGATGCACGCTCCTCGGCACTGGCAGCAAAGTTATGGGCCAAGCCCAATGTATGCCCCACCTCATGGGCCGACAGCTGGCGAATTCGCGCCAAAGCCATGGCTTTTAACTGCTCGGTACCGATTGAATCACCGCTATAGGGCTGTAAAAGCCCCTGCGCAATCAGGAAATCCTGGCGCACCCGCAGGGAGCCCAAGGTCACATTCCCTTTGAGGATTTCTCCTGTGCGCGGATCGTAGACTGAGTAGCCGTAAGACCAGCCCCGGGTCGAGCGGTGAACCCAGTTGATCACGTTGTAGCGCACATCCAGGGGATCGACATCTTCCGGTAGAATCTCCACGCGGAAAGCCTTTTTAAAGCCGGCAGCGGCAAAAGCCTGGTCCCACCAGCTGGCCCCCTCGATCAGAGCACTGCGTACCGGCTCTGGCACGCCTGGGTCGACGTAGTAAACAATCGGCTCCACAGCTTCATCCGTTCCCGCCTTTTTTTCCAGACGATGGCGATAGATATAGCGCTGGTCCAAGGGTTTTTCAATCGCTGTGGCGTAGTCCCGGTAGGCAAACGGAAAATAGCCACTGCGGCTGTGGAAACGGCGCGGCACATAATCGTTATCGGGCAATTCGACTAGGGAGATATGCTGGCGCAGTGAGACCAGGGATGCCGTCGGCACCACTTCCCGTAAATATTTTCCCGGCACTGAGCCAAAAAAGGTCAACTGGGCCTCAAATTCACTATTCTTGGGGAAGTTTTTGGTCCGCGACAGATAAATAGCCGACTTGGCTTTATCCACACTGTAACTGCCTTGCTCTGCGCCCTTTAAGCGCGCCGCAATACCGTGCTGATCACTCAACAGGAAGGGGGTAAAGTCAACCAGGACAGTACCTTCGTCCTGAACCAGGACGGTGAAACCCCAAAGTACTGATGAGGCAAAAGCCTCTTCGACCGCGCGGCGCTCTGCAGCATTTTCAGACTGGGCGCGGTACTTAAGATTAACTTGATGCAATAACACCTTGTTACCCGAGCGCTGGAATTTCACCAGGCGGCTCTCTCCAGCCTGATTGCGGTCCAATCCCACCGGATTGGACCCCAGTCCTTGGGCGAGGCCGGTCAGAAGGAGCAGCTCTCGGTCAAACTCACTGACCTCCAACAGCACCCGACCACTGCTACCATCCCAATAAAAATCATGAAAACCGCTGTGCCTTTGCATACCCGCAGTGTACTCGGCGATACTTTCAGCATTCACTGTTGCGCTGAAAACCAGAAAACACAGTGCGGCAAGGTGCCTGCAAATAGACATTGATTCCCCTCAATTGAATGTGTGTTATCCACTAAAAATACAGAATACTTGCGGCAACATCCACGTCGAACAAGTATCTCCTCCCGGAAAAAACCGGCAACACTCATGGGTTGGTCAAAAAACAGCCATAAATATTTTTACCGAACTGCATCTGTGTAGCAACGTCACTGCGTCACACTGGAAAGAGACCCAACAGGAAACCGGCACATGTGGAAGCCACTCGCACTCTCAGCACTGATTGGACTTAGCTACACTGGCCAGGCTATGGCCCACGACTCCATCCATATCGATTCGGGAGATTGCAGCGTATCCATGGACCACCCCGTTCAGGTGGGCACAGACTTCTTTACCGTAAGCGGTGATGATCGGGAACGGCAACTGGTGACCTTTCATTCTCCCGCTCAACTGCGCATTGATGGCGATTCAGTGCCACTCGACAACCAACAACAGCAGCTGTTGCAGGAATACCGTCAACAGTTACACATTGTCGGTCGAGAGACCCTGGTGATCACCCTGGAAGCCGTAGATATCGCCATGAACGGGCTGTCTATTGCCATCAGCGCCCTCGCGGGTCCAGACCATCCAGACATTCTGGAACTCCAGCAGTTTTCTGCCGATCTGATCCAGCGTACTGAAGACCGCCTCAATCGCGACGGTGAGATTTACCAGCTGGGAGATTAGGAAATAGGCAACTACATAGAAAACACCATCGCCGAAGAGTTTGAGCCACGCATTGAACGCTTGGCTTTGGAGTCTGCAGGAACTATTGCCTGGCACGCTTTTAAAGCAACCTTTACTGGAGGCCAGGATATACAGGAACGAGCGACTGAGGAAGCCGAGCGAATGGTCGAGCACCGTTCGGAGCAAATAGAGTACGCCACCAACCAATTATGTAATCGATTGAAGTCAATCAATCAGCTGGAAATGGACTTACATCAGCAAGTGCCGGAACTCGCTAGCTATGACTTGGTCGAACTAGACTAGTTTTCATCCCCCCAACTCGGCCGCTTTGCGGCCTTTTTTTCTTAGTAAGGCAGCCTGCCCCAAAAAAACAAGGGCCACAATATTAAGTGCGCTACTCCAACCCTTCGCGATGAAGAAATTGCATTGCATCAGTGGCACTTTGCGCCGCATTTTCCACTTGAGGCAGATGGCCTATTTTCTGATACACAACTAACTCCCCACGCGGTAATTTTTCGCAGAAGTATTGCCCTATCTGCAATGGAACAATCTGATCTTCAGCCCCCCAGATTAACAGCACGGGAAGCTTGATATTCTCCAGGCCGGAAAGTGGCTGAAAGTTAAGGGTGGCATTAGCAACCAGGTTAATGACTGTACCGCGATTTTTTTCGTAACGGGATAGTAAATATATTCTCTCCAGCATTTCCTCCGGTAGTGCCTGAGGGTCATAGACAAACTTGGAGCGCAGCATTTTTCGCAAGATACCACGGCTACCCAGGTGCGAAACCAGCCACCGCCCCCAGTGGTTTGTAACAAAACGAGCCGTCGTTCTCGACATTTCCAAGCCTTTACCACATTTATATCCACAGGGTGATATAAGAATCGCCGCCTTGGGAATCTCTGGGTGCTCGGTTAGATAACGCAAGACTCCATTACCGCCAAACGAATGGCCGACAATAACAAAATCCTCAAGCTGCAAAGCCTCGACAAATTCAGCTATAAAATTAGCGAAATGCTTTGGCGTATAGGTGCCTTCTGCTAGCGGGTCTGTTAGCCCATGTCCCGGCATATCCACCAATATCAAATGGTACTTTTGTCCCATTTTGACATTCCAGGCATTCCAGGTACTCAGAGAATCACCACCACCGTGTAGACACAAAATCTTACGGCCATTCTCTGACCCAACTTCACGGTAATTTACTGAGAAGCCATTGCGTAGAGTCAGCTGATTAAATGAAAATCGTGACAATTCATTACGATCTAAACCGGGGCTGCAAAGGACCATCCATAAAAGCCAGAATAAGATCAGCAGAAGAATAAGAATCAACCAAAAAGTCATTTTCTTGTACGAGCCTCCTCTGCTCCTTTTACTTACATTCGATGATTGGCAGTGAAATATTCATATCAATCTATGGCAGGCGGCACACCTTGTTGCCACACTAATCCTTTTGTTCGTTATTTACCAATTTATGGGGCAGTTCAATAATATGTATTAATAGAAATCTATTAATTTTAAGGAAATAGTGATACTCCCTGGATGACATTGGAAACAACAGCCACATAAAAGTGCATCAACAAAATCACAAAAAGGCTCCCCACTAATAATAAGCATAATTTCCCCATACCCTGTCGGCTCATTGCCCAGAGCCATGCAACGAGATTGAGCAACTGTAATAACACGGATAAACCTGCCAATAACAGTGCCTCGGCATAAACCAGCCAAGTCAGATTAAATGCAAGGGTTGGCGCCTTTATAATAATTACTGCAGCACCGAGTAGAGCCGCGGCAAGCCCCACATTCCTCACCGCATCAAAAGTAATTTCCAAGGCCCGCGGGTAATCATTCATCATTACCAGATCCATACTTATCTCATCAAGGATAGACTGCCTCGACCGCTGAAATAGACGGGATCAAATTTAAAAGGAAAATGACAAACAGGTATATCATAGGCCAATACACCTACAGCAGTGACGCTTGTCATATAGAGAGTCAGCTAACTATGATTTTCTCAGTTGCACGGCGGATAGACGCCAGGGTGAGAGCAATATCCTCACCTGTTGTGGCCCAGCAGGAAACACTGAGACGCACGGCGGTTTTACCCTGCCAAACCGTAGTTCCGAACCAACAAACCCCCTCTTCTTGAATCGCACTGACAATTTTTTGTACATCATCCTCACAGCCGATAGTGGCCACCACCTGGTTTAATACCACGTCGTTAAGAATATCATAACCCAGCTCTGCCAAACCCTCACAGAGATGTTGAGCATGGGTACAGCATCGATCAATCATAGCCGCAATGCCCGCCGGCCCCATTTCCTGGATAGCAGCCCAGACCTCTACCCCCCTGGCACGCCGGGAAAATTCCGGCACCATATCTTTGGGTGGCACCTGCACACCCGCCTGTAAATAGGGAGCCTGGGTGGTCATCACAGTGTGTACCGCATGCCCATCGCGACAAATAGCCAGGCCGCAATCGTAAGGCGTGTTCAACCACTTGTGCGCATCCACCGCCCAGGAATCCGCCTGTTGTACTCCGCAGGTTAAAGAAAACTTGGCAGGAGAGGCCGCTGCCCACAAGCCAAAAGCGCCATCCACATGTACCCAGGCGCCCACGGCCCTCGCCAGAGGGATGATTTCCTCATAGGGATCGAAGCTGCCGGAATTCACGTTACCCGCTTGCAAGCAGATAATGGTGGTCTCATCAATTGTGGGAAACCGGTCTGCACGTACCCTCCCCTGATCATCACAGGGCGCTTTTACCAATTGCTGCGTACCGATCCCCAAAATAGACAGCGCTTTATACACGGTAACGTGAGACTGCTCCGAAACAATAATACGCAATGCTGGCGCTCCGGACAGGCCGGTCTCAGCAAGATTGATGCCCAGTTTTTGATATTGTGAATTTCGTGCAGCTGCCAAGCAGACCATATTCGCCATCGAAGATCCGGTAGTAAAACCGACACTGCTTTTTAACGGCAGCGCCAACAATTCCAATACCCAATTCGCAGCGATACGCTCCAGATGAATTGCCGAAGGCGCCGACGCCTCCAAAACCGCTACCTGATCCCAGGCCGCATTCAGAACCGCCGCTCCCATCGAGGCAGGCGTTGCTCCCCCCACCACCAAACCAAAATAACGCCCGCCCGTACTCGCTACCGTCGCCGGAGAACCATAGTGGTGCAGACTGTCGATTACGTCTTCAGCGCTCTGCCCCGCCTGGGACAATTCCGCGTTGAATTGCTTCAGCTGGTCTAAATCAACACGGGATGGACTCACCCGGCGATCACGAATATCAGCGACATATTCCTCGGCATATCGCGCAGCCAGGGATAGAGCGTTCATGGAAACAGAATTTTTCGAGCTATTTTTATTGTGCATATCACTGTCCATCAAACCCTTTCTTGCAATAGGAAAATATAATAGATCTACAATTAATATTCACCCTGAATTCGTGTGCAAAGCGCGAGAAGCAGGTACAGAAGTACCTATTTCCAGCAAAGAAAAATGTGTAATATTGATTGGCGTTTCAACTTATATGTGACAACCGTTAGAAGACAGAGAATTGAACACTCCAAATACTGGTGATACTCTCCACAGTAATGTACTCAGCGGTCCACAGAAAAATGCTTGATTATTTTGGAATAATTTTTTTCCTGGATAGTAATTGGTATAGCTATAACCGGATTTAAATACACCGGCTATAGCCATTCAACGCAATTCTGTAGCGAATTGGGCGCAAGCGGGAGCCCTACCGAAAAGCTATCTCCCATCATCAACAACTATCCTTTGGGAGTCTTCTTCTGTGTATTTGGCCTGTATATAATCCAAGTCGCCGACACTGCCATCGCACTGAAAATTATTGGATTTTTAATTATCGTACACGGTATTGGAACCTGGATAGCAGGTTACTTCCCCATGGACGCCGACCCTTATACAAAAAATCCGAGTTTTAGCTGCAAAGTGCACTCCTGGGCGGGGATGTTCATGATGCTGTCTCTATTAATTGCTCCACTCGTGAGCCTATCTAGCAGCCACTTTACCATAGGCTTCAGGTTGTTTAGCGCAAATCTGTCTAATTGCAACAATTTATTTCACTTACACTTTAAAAAAAGCCTACCAACAAAAAAGTAATCCGGACATTCATCAACGCCTCAGCTATGGGGCACAATTGGTATGGTTATCCGGGCTATCCATTAGTTTAATTTTGAACTGAAAACTGGTCTAGAGAAAGCTGCCAGGCTCAATTTGATAACATCGGGTAAATTGTGACACCCCCCTTTTTGAGAAGGTAATCACCCTTGAATCCAGCCGCCGACTCGCCCACTGCTTTGCCAGTGCATCTTCAAGTATCCATTGCCCCAAACTACCAGCCAGATGACTTTTGCGCTCACTCCAATCCAGGCAAGATTTACAAATTGGGCGCTTACCTTTTTTTAATTCATCTACGGCTACACCTTTTTTCTGAAAGAACAATTCACCCCGCTCAGTTAAAGTTATATTTTGTGAATTCTCAGAAATCATTTCTTGGCCAAGTAGCGCATCGTAAAGTGCCACACCGGTAACGCCCGCCAAGTGATCATAGCAGATACGGGATTTCTTCAAATCGGGGTCCGCTGGGCCGGTAGTAATCTTCTGTGACCCCAGAGTGCTGCTCAGGTTGAGTAGCATCTCCAAAGTTTCAGCAACTTGATGGTTCGCCAACTGGAAGTACTTGTGCCGGCCCTGCTTGCGCACCACCAATAAATTACTACCCACCAACTTGGACAGGTGATTACTGGCCGTTTGAGCACTGATCTCTGCCTCACAAGCTAACTCAGTTGCAGTCAACGCCTTCCCGCTCATCAGCGCCATTAATATTCTTGATCGCGCCCTATCCCCGATAAGGCTGGATATCACTGAGATATCAGGTTCCATATGTACTATCCAAACAGTTCGTTGCCCATCGAAGTATAGGAAACTGAAAGCACTAGAATGCCAGTACATCATGAATTGAGGCAAATAGAATGACGATCACCTGCTTTATTGAATACAAAATAGATGCGCTAAAGATTGATGCTTTCAGGCAGTATGCCGAAAATTGGAGCAAGATAATTCCCGACTGCGGAGGACAGCTGCTTGGGTACTTCTTACCCCATGAGGGCACTAACTATCAGGCTTTTGGTATTATCACCTTTGATAGTTTGACCCACTATGAGCAGTATCGAAAGACACTAAAAGCGTCATCGGCAGGCCGTAAAAACTTCCAATTCGCTCAATGGGAAAAATTTATTCTCGAAGAGCGACGCACCTTTTTGACTGCCGTGCCTGCTACCTACCTGAAAATGACCCCGGAGAAACACTGTGCTCGCAGTGATATTTGAAATCGTACCAAAATCTTCGGGGAGAGAAAAATACCTCTCTAAAGCTGCAGAATTGAAAGAATACCTAAATCAATTCGACGGTTTTATTTCCATCGAAAGGTTTCAAAGCCTTAAGCAACCAGACAAAATTCTGTCTCTATCTTTTTGGCGAGATGCAGCATCAATAAAAGCCTGGAAGAACCAACCGCAGCATCTCGAGGCACAAGAGTTGGGAAAAAATCGGCTATTTGCCGATTATAGAATTCGTATTGGGGAAATTATGCGGGACTACAGTATGTAGTAAAGGGCTGTAGTATCAGTTTACAGCCCGGGAAAACCTTACTATCACTTCATATTCTGCTCTTTATCGATGCGGCTTTATTTTTTAGAGCCGCATCGACCAGAACAAGCGAATAACATTGGCAGAAAAGCTATAGGCAGGTTCAGCGCCAGGGTTGATAGAGGTGCTACCCCCATGTACGGTCACATCGAGAAAATCCTCATAATCAAACAGGATATGATCCCAATAGAGGTTGATTGTATTCCTGCGATTTAACAGAGACCAACGCTGCGGCAACTCATAGGATACGCCTATTCCCAAAGCCAGAGTAGTGTAATTACTCAACTCCTTATCTCTGGCACGGAAGCTGGTGGCATTCAGATAGGGAAATAAATCACTGTAAAAATCAGCATTATTCTGCTGGTAATAACGTATCTTCCCCTCCAAAATCCACTCATCCTGTTCCTTCAGGGGATGGGTATAGCGAAACTCCATATTATCCGCAGCGATACCCCAGCTGTCCGCATAGCGGCGATATTCAGCCTTGATCGCTGCGCGGTAGGGCAATCGATATTTAGCCCGAACAGAGATTGCATCGCTGTTGCGGGTGGTGGGATAAAATTCCGCCTGATAGCTAAATCCGGTCCCTGAAGCGGCGTCAAGATACCTTACACTGCGATAGGGATTATTGAGAAAACCCTCATCGGCTACGGTTTCAACGCTTAACTCAGCAATCAGCTTTTGCGTCAGAATCTGGTTCCAACTGAGGGAATAGCGGCGGTGCTGCGCTTCCGCTGCAAAGTTATCATCACCGTTACGGAATACATCGTCACTGCCGTAGCTCACTCGCAAGCCAATAGTACTGAGATCTCCGAAGAACCCCTGACTGATACCGAAGGCGAGGGTCTGCGCCTCATAATCATTTTCAGAGCTGTTGGTATAGCCAATGCTGATAGACGTTTTATCTACTAGATAATCAGCGCCGAGGGAAAATTCATCTCGCTGTTCAGAGTATTCACTCGCGGTAGCCTCTACATCAATGGAGGCACCGGAGATCATATCGACATAATAATTCGCAGACAGGGAGAGACTGTTGCCTAAATTTTTACGCACCAATACCGAGGGCCCGTCAATAGTCACCCCTCCGCCGCTGTAGCCGTGGTACATGACATCCGCGCGCTCCTCGGGCAGCACTGCAGCAACAGCAACCAGTGGGCCCAGAAGTAATAGCCCGGCACTGCGTGCTATCAGCCTAGTTACAGCCACATCCACCTCCACTCCCCCCTTCGGCACCACGGGCCGCTTCACGCGCTTCGTAGACGTGATTCATATAACGAGCAGCTACCGGGTCTTGTTCAAACCCCATAATAGGATCCGCAAGATACTGTCGCTCATAGGGAGCTACCCAGGGGGTAATTGTGCAACCGGTGGTTAACACCAGAGTGCAAACAAGCATTAGGGCACGCATTACACCTACTCCCGAATCAATTCCTTAATCATTTTTTTATAGGCGGCTTCATCGCCGTCCCGATACCCTTTATGGATATATCGGACATTGCCATCCCTATCGATAAAAACGGTACTGGGCATAGCGGCAACACCATACAGCTTGCTCACTTCACCCTTGCTATCGAAGAGGATGGGAAAATCCACCGGAATTTTAGCCAATAGCGTGTCCGCATCTTTGCGCAGGGCGTCTACATTGACTCCCCAGACCTGGAAACCCGCAGCAGAGTAGCGCGCATGAAGCTGGTCCAAAAGTGGCATTTCCTGGCGGCAGGGGCCGCACCAGGACGCCCAAAAATTAAGCATTATGACATCGCCGCGCTGCTCTGCTAGGCGCAGGTTTGCACCTTGATTTGATGCTAGGGTAAAGTCTTTGGATGGCTCAGCCGCATGTACATACGACATCGATAAAAACAGACTTAACAAAACAACCAAGCGCTTCATGGAAAATCCTTGCTATTTATTAGTTATGATTTAGAAAAATATGGTCAGGCCCAATTGGGTCGATAAGTTATTGGTCATTTGTGCTTCGCCAAACAACTCATGCTCAAAAACATGGTCGCGTACATCCAGGTGCACTGCGAGCCAGTCATTCGCAAGTATGCGTACCCCCGCACCGAAGTTGTAGGTGAAGTGCTCTTCATCGGCAAAAGAGGTATTTCCCACTCCACCAATCAAGTAAAAATTGCTGTTGAAGGCCCAGTCCTCAAAAACAAAGTGTTCCCCCTGAAAGAGGTTCCAACCCACTGAAGCGTTGTAATAGCTCAAATCGCGCTGATCATCAGTCAATAGCGGCGCGACACCACTCAAGCGCTCAAAGCTAGATTCACCCAGTTCGGTCTGGGCATAGGTGGCCTCGATAAAAAAATCTTCGCTAATATGATAAGCGGCCGAAGTTCCATAGAGTGTGTTGGAACCAAAGTCCTCAACATTGATCACACCGGCAAACAGGCCCAATTCAATATTTTCACTGTCGATCAGGGCATCGCGTATTTCCGGGCGCTCCAGCTCCGGCGCAACAATATCGGCCAGTACCCCATCATCCTGTTGAGCCGTACACGCCTGCGCTCCCACCAGGGCGGACAGAGCCGCGGAACTTACAGATATACGTCGAAACCAAGTTTCCACTCGACTATCTCCTGATTGTTTTCCCGCGTGGTAAGCAGGTAGTGATTGGTATATTCGGCTCGCACCGCAAAGCGGCGCGATAGATAAGTCCGCAGCCCCAGGCCCGTCAGCATAACAGTATCCTGACGATCTTCAGTCGCAACAATGGTGGCATTTGGCGAGGTGATATTTACCCCAGCACCCAGTACAAAGTAGGGAGATACTTTCCAACGGGGAAACGGCTGGTGGACCAGGGCTACCTGGTAGACCTGGCTGTCTGAAAACTCCCCCACCGCTTGGGTTGCGCGCAGCTCTGTGGATAAATTGGCCGTAAACTGATAGCCAAGATTGACTCCAAGGGAATTGGCCCCGGCAAAATCACCGTAGTGCAAACCGAGATAAAAATAGCCATCGTCGACACCGTTGAAATCCGGCAACGGCACTCTGACCAGCTCACCATTTTCCCCGTAAATTTCTCGTAGCTCATCGACTCTGACCCAGCCGGTTTTATTGCGGGAAGTCAGCACCTTTACCCAATCTGTACGCCGCTTTAACAGCCAAATTTTTTCTCCGTACTCGGCGACATAAAAGATCGGGTAACCGCGACCGGGGCCGCGATAAATATTGATAAATGTATTGCCAAGGGTCACTAGCTCGGCATCTGCTGGATCCGGATTTTCACTGTAATTCGTTATATCCGAATCGGTCTCGGGTTCAACCGGTACACTCTCCTCTACAGACCCTTGTCCTGCAGTGTCTTCTGCCACAACCTCGCCAGCAGCGCACAGAAACAGAGTGGCCGCGAAAAAACTAGAGTGTAAAAAACGGTGTAACTTCAACATGAATCAATCAACCGGTGCCGCAAAGGGATCGTTGTAATACTGGGCGCCAATATCCAACCACTCAGCGATCAGACGCAACTCTGCATCCTGTAAATACCCCTGGTGCGCACCGCCATTTTGAAAAAGGGTGAAAAAAGCACTTTCGATAGCGGAGTCCGTCATCGCCGAGGCAATATTCACGGTAATCATTACCGGTACTGGATCACCATTGATATCGAGTACCGGATTACCCTCCTCATCTACCTCAAAAACCGGGTTGCCATTATCGTCGTATTCCTGCACCAGGCGCGGGGACAATATGCCATTGACCAATTCCAGCTCGGGGCTATCGACAAGCAGTTCGGCATAGGACGTAAACCAGGCATCATTAACCGTGGAGGCAGAGGCCGAGAGGTCCAATTGCGCATCGGGTATACGGGTGGCTCCAGCAGCATCGACTGGTGAATGACAGACGGTACAGGTGTTATCGGCAATAACAGCACCAGTGCCATCAAGCACCTCGCGGGATAACTCCCATATCGGCTGGATATGTTGCTCGTAGTGAATCACGGAGCGACAGTTGCTGCTCCAGTCCGCCAGACAAGTGGTAGCCACTGGAGCCAGGGTAGTCAGTTCGGAGTAAGACAGTAGAATATCGACATCTTTGCCACGTACTGCCGGGTCGGTCCACAAGTCGGTATAACTGAGATCCCCTTCCAGGTCCGCCTCTCCCACGAGACGCGCCAATAACTGGGCCATAGTTTCACCCATTTCCGCCAACAGCGCAGGCTCGGTATTGACGAAAGGCGCCGCCGAAGTCGGCGCGCCAGCCCAGGCGGGTACCACTTGCATATCGGTGCGTCCATGAGGCACTTCGCTGTCGCTGGTATGACAGCCGTTACAACTGCGCACCTCCCCGGCTCGCAACTGCAACCAGTTATAGTGCCGATCAAAAATACGTTTACCGTCCGCATCTACAACAGAAATTGCCAGAGGCATATCCGCCGGTATTTTTACTCTGACGGAACCGTCTGGTTGAATCGGGGTATACCCCAAAATTTCACGCATCCCCTCGCTGCGGTTACGACCGAAGGCACTGCGATCGAAATCGAGAATATCGTCATCGGGAATTCCAACCGCCTTTGCCACCCGTAAAAATCGTGCGGGACGTAGATCGGCACTGGTCTGTGCCGGATCCGCCAGGACTTCTATTCCGGCAACATCCTCACCACCAAAATCGTACACGCTGCGAATATCCAGAATGCCCACAGACTCCTGCACCAGGTCAGCATCGACATCCACTCCAGGTACCGGGTCGGAAATATAGGCGGGCTCTGTGCGCGGCTCCAGGATAACGCCGTCGGAAATCATCTCACCTTCTTCCGCCACCACGATAGGCAATTGAGTACCGGCAATATAATCGTAAATCCACAAACCGTAGAGGGGGTCGGCCAACTGCACCTCTTCATCTTCCGCAAGCGTCTCCGGGCAAGTCCGCAGCTGCTCAGTTTCCGCTTCTACGATACGACATTCACTCCAGGTAACCAGCAAACGGCTGGTGCCATCATAGAATGGCCAGGCCGAAGCAAAAGTACCGTGTGCCGAGATGGTATCGTTAGTGCTGACTTCGCCCACAGTAAGGGAAGCCTGCCCTACCAGCTCGCCACTTTGCTCGGGTTCACTGTAAGCTTCGCTATAGATAATCCCATCGATAGTGGCAAGGTCACCGCCAAAAGTGATCCCCGAAGGTGAGCGTAAAGTCACTAACAGGCGGCCATCGGGCATTTCCTGCGGGCGATTGAAAATTGCTTGAGTCTCTTCCGTGCCAGTATTTTGGCTGTGGTAACCGTAGTAAATCGCGAGATCAGAACCATCCGGGTTAACCGTATACAAACTTAATTTGTCCACACCACCGGCATTATCCCAACGGTTAAACAGGACTCGTCCATCACTCAGTACTGTTGGGTTTAAATCGTGACTCTGGTTAAAGGATATCTGGGTGATATCGCTACCATCGGCCTCCATAACATGAAGCACAAAGGCCGGGTCCTGCTGACTGTCGATAAGCGCGGAGAATTGAGGTTTGTTGTCATCCAGTAGTAACGCCCGCGATCGACGCTGACGGCTGGAGGAAAAGACAATGCGCCCGTCCGGCAGAAATGCCGGGGCTATATCCTGCCCCTCCTCTGCAGTGAGGTCCGATTCAATAACACGGCTTAAAGTTGCGGTATCGGTATCGTACAGCCAGATATTCCAAGTGGGTTGTTCGTCGTCATCCGCATCTTCAATTTCCGGCGCACGCATGGCGAATATAAGCCGCGTGCCATCGGCAGAGGTATTCAGATCCTTAACATCGTACTCGCCGTCAAAAATATCAGCAGTAATTATTGTCTCTGTGGCACTAGCGGTAGCACGGTCCTTTAATATTAACTCCGCACCCGCAAAAAATTCGTAAGGCTCGTAGATGTCATCTTGTAACAAAATACCGTCTTCATCGATACTCAATTGACGGCGTACAAAGGCAATGGGGTAATCTTCCACTACCGGATCTTTCGCCTGATTCCCGCCACTACCGGAACTGCCACCACCACTACACGCCGCCACCAGAAGCAAAAGCGGCACCGCACGCAAAAATTTCATTTTTGTTATCCATCCGGGTTCAGCACGAGCCGCGCTCGCCTTTTGTGCTCTTCGCCTGAGAATTTTTAAACGGTTTCTACCGCTGAGTGTAATTCTCGCAAGTTGCGCACAAAAAGTTTGCCAACTGGGACGCAAATATTAAAAGTGACTCTGACATTATTGAAATCTGCTTTTAGACTGCTTTGCCACACCCCAGTGATCTCACCGACAAAATAATAGTCCCATGAAAAATAATTCGTCTCGAGCGCGTGTATTCCGGCTCACAGCGGTAAGCGCATTGCTCGGAGTAGGTCTGTGGAGCAATCCTGTCCTATCCGCATCCCAGGATCAGGCCCTGCAAATTCACAACCGCCTCACGGGCACTATCCCCAGTGAAAGCGTGCTACTGGATATGGCTGAAGATATAGACGATGGCGATCCTGCTGCCGCGGCCTATACAGCAATGCAGAATGATGCTTTTTACAATGTCACCTTAAAAAATCTCGCCACCCCCTGGACTAACGAAGAACAGGACGTATTCGCACCGCTCAACGATTACAGTGCAACGGTCATCGGTATGGTGCGCGACGATATGGATTTCCGTCAGCTACTGACGAGCAATATTCTCTATAGCGGCGATGTTTCCGGTCTGCCCTCGTACAATACTGGCAACAATGATCACTATGAGGCTCTAGAAGCCGGTGGCTACTCTCTGCAGGACAATCTGGTGCAGCAGAACCAGTCATCCTTGAACGGATTACCCGCAGATGCCACCGCAGGTGTTCTCACCAGCCGCGCTGCTGCCAAAGCTTTTTTCAGCGCAGGCACCAATCGCGCCATGTTCCGTTTTACCATGCTTAATCACCTGTGCAGGGATATGGAACAAGTTCAGGACACCAGCCGCTCACCGGATCGAATTCGTCGCGACGTGAGCCGCAGCCCTGGAGGAGACAGCCGCGTCTTCCAAAATAACTGCATCGGCTGCCACAGCGGCATGGACCCCATGGCCCAGGCCTTCGCCTACTACGATTACGTTTACGATGCGGACAATGACCCCACGGGTGAAACTGGCTCACTGGACTATAACACCGCCGGTGATCTGGATCCCGAAACCAGTAGCCGCGTTAAAGCCAAAAATCTGATCAACGGTGCTAACTTTCCCCACGGTTTTATTATTCCCGACGACAGCTGGGCTAATTACTGGCGCGAAGGGCCCAATATGCACCTGGGCTGGAGCGCCTCTCTGCCCGGCAGTGGCAATGGTACCAAGTCCCTGGGCGAAGAGCTTTCGAACAGCCGCGCCTTTGCAGTGTGCCAAGTCACCAAAGTATTTCGCCAGGTGTGCCTGCGCGAACCCGAGGATGCCACCGACCGCGCCCGCATAGAAACGATCACTGATGATTTCAGCAACACCGGCTACCAGTTAAAGCAGGTTTACGCAGACTCTGCCGTTTACTGTGCTGGAGACTAAAAAATGAAACTTAATAAAGCTCTCCCTCGGGTGGAAAACATATTTACAACGCGCAGATTACGTATCTCTGCATTGTTTTGCGCCACTATTTTTCTTTCTGCCTGTAGCGGCGGTAGTGGACAGGACACAGAGACACAGCCAGATACCACAGAGAACAATGGCGGTGCCACTTATTCCGGGCCGGGACCTGAGACTGACGACGTCAATCAATACAAGCGCTATATCTGGGATAACCTAGCCGCACAAAACCGCTGTGGCAGCTGCCATATAGAAAATAATCAGAGCCCGCACTTTGTGCGCGGCGATGATATCAATGCGGCCTATGATGCGGGTCGAGACCTGGTAAATCTGTCAGCCCCGGATGAATCCCGCCTGGTGACCAAAGTCGGCGGTGGGCACAATTGTTGGCTGTCCAGCGCTGATGCCTGCTCAGAAATTATTACCAATTACATTGAAGAGTGGGCTCGAGCCAGCGGCAGCCTGAGCAACACCATTTCTCTCACCGCCCCCATTGAACGCGATGTCGGTGCCAGTAAAAGCTTCCCGGAAAACAGCGGTAGCTTTGGCAGCACGGTATACCCGCTATTGCGCAATTACTGCGCCGACTGCCACAGTGAGGACGCCGCGACCGCTCAACAGCCATTTTTCGCCAGCGCCGATGTCGACCTGGCCTACGAACTTGCGGTAAGCAAAATAAACCTGGACTCACCTGCCGACTCACGTTTCTCAGTTCGCCTGGGTAATGAATTCCATAACTGCTGGGATGATTGCTCCAGTAATGAAGACGACATGACCACGGCGATTCAGGCATTTGCCGATACAATCAGCCTCACTCAGGTAGATTCAGACTGGGTGATCAGTAAAGCGCTACGTCTGACCGATGGGATTGTGGCCAGTAGTGGCGGTCGTATCGAAAATAATGCGATTGCTCTTTATGAATTCAAAACCGGAAGCGGTACCACCGCATTCGATACTTCCGGAGTCAACCCGGCGGTGGACCTGGCTCTGTCTGGCGATGTGGAGTGGATCGACTCTTGGGGACTGCAACTGAAAGGTGGCAAAGCCCAGGGCGCAACCGCCACCAGTCGCAAGCTTTACGACACCCTGACCGCGACCGGCGAATACTCCATCGAAATCTGGGCAGCACCGGCCAACGTCTCACAGGATGGGCCCGCACGGATCGTCACCTACTCCGGCGGCGATGATATCCGTAACCTCACCCTCGGCCAGGACCAGTACAGCTACACCTTCCAGAACCGCAGTGACAGCACCGACGCAGACGGCATGCCGGTCCTGGCCACGGATGATGCGGATCAGGTAGTGCAGGCCAGCCTGCAACATGTGATTGCCACCTACGATCCCATCAACGGGCGCAAACTCTATGTAAATGGCGCCGACACCGGTGAAATGGACCCCGCTGAAGCAGGCCTACTCAACACCTGGGACGATACTTTCGCCCTGGCAGTTGGCAGCGAAGTCAGTAATGGCAACAGCTGGGAAGGCTCCATTCGCTTGCTGGCCATTCACTCCCGCGCACTGTCGGCAGAGGATGTTGCCACTAATTACGACGTGGGTGTGGGTGAAAAATACCTGCTGTTATTTAACGTCGAAGAGCACACAGGCATTGCTGAAAGCTACGTGATGCTTACGGTGCAACAGTTCGACAACTATGCCTACCTGTTTAGCGAACCCACTTTCATCAATCTTGATGACAGCGTTGATCCCTCCGGCATCGCTATTGAAGGCATGCGTATTGGCATCAATGGCCGCGAGGCCGAAGTGGGCCAAGCCTGGGCCAAGTTATCCACCGCGGTAGACGATAGTTACCTGGCCGGAGAGGGGCAGCAGTTCTCCAGGCTCGGCACGATTATCACCTTGGAGAATGGACCTACTCACGCGCAGGCTCCCGATGAATTCTTCCTGACCTTTGAGCGGATAGGCAATGCGAGCTACGCCCGTATGGAGGAAACGCCAGCCGCCCCGGCAGAAGCTTCAGACCTGGAACCACAATCGCGTATCGGTTTGCGTCGCTTCGAACAGATCAACGCAAGCCTCTCCCAGGCCACTGGAATTTCCATAGCTCACCCAGACATTTGGGAAACCTGGGATACGGTTAAACGCCAGCTGCCAGTGTCTAGTGATATAGAAGGATTCCTGGCCGCACAGCAAATGGGTATCACCCAGTTAGCGGTTAAATACTGCAGCACGCTAGTGGACTCCAATGAGCGCAACAGCTTCTTCAACGGATTTGATTTTACCGCTTCTGCTGATAGTGCCTTCGATAGCGCCAGTAAACGCTCACTGATTATCGATCCACTGATGGAGAGCTTAGTGGGCCACGAAATGACCTGGCACGATGGCAGCGTCTCGCAGCTTGCCAGCGCGCCAGAGCTTAGCACGGTAGAAACTGAACTGGATTTATTGATAGATACCATGACGGCTTGTGGTGGCAGCTGTGCTGCCGATCGCACCGAGACCACTGTGAAAGCAGTGTGTGCTGCGGCGATGGGCAGTGCCATGATTCTGATTCACTAACTGCGCGATCAAACAATAAATGGCTTTTCCGGGTGGGGCGCCGCGTCCCGCCAGCTAAAGCCGTTAACAATAAATAACCGGCATTCCAAATACTTCATCCGGGAATACTATGAGCAAGAAAAAACACTTTGACCTGGACCAGCCCCTAAGACACCCGGACCACCACCGTCCGAGGACACGCCGCGATTTTCTCGCCCAGGGTTTTCGTGCGGGTATGGGCACAGTACTGGGCGGCTCTGTCTTCAGTTTGTTTGCCAACCCCCGCAACGCGCACGCTGCCCTATCTTCAGATCTGGAAGCTCTGCGTAAAAGCAACGGCGGACCCTGCGATGTAAGCGCCTTTGGCGCCGGTAAAATTCCATTTATTTGCTTCGACCTGGCCGGCGGGGCCAATATTGCCGGCTCCAATGTGCTGGTGGGCAAAGAGGGCGGCCAACTGGATTTCCTCGGTACTGCCGGATACAACAAACAGGGACTGCCCGGCGATATGGTGCCCTCCCTTGGCGGCGATGCCGGCACTAGTTTTATCAATTCCGACCTGGGGCTCGCCTTCCACAGCGACAGCGGCATGCTGCGCGGTATTCTGGAAAAAGTGAGCAGCGGCACCGCTTCCGCGACCAACGGTGCGGTTATCCCTGCGCGTTCGGAAAATGATACCGGCAACAATCCACACAACCCCATGTACGGCATCAATCAGGCTGGTGCCAATGGCTCGCTGCTGGCTCTGGTCGGCTCGCGCTCCAGTGATTCCGGCGGCAACTCCATGGCTCCCGCCGCCATGATTAATCCCGAAGTGCGCCCCACCAAAGTGGACCGCCCGTCAGATGTTACCGGGCTTGTCGACGTGGGTGACCTGGTTGGCCTTCTCAGCCAGGACGACACTGTAGCGGTGATGGAATCCATGTACCGTATCTCCGATGCCAAACTCGGCAGCGTCAATACCAAAATCAGCACCGATGCGGTCATTAAAGATATGGTGCGCTGTGGATATATGAAGAGCGCCGATCTGGCCGACCGGTTCGGCAACCCGGCAGATTTAAATCCGGAAGCGGATCCAGATATTGTCGGCCCCTCCGGTATTTTTACCAGCTCAGAATTGAGTAGTGACAACGAATTCAGTAAAACCGCCTCGGTGATGAAGCTTGTGGTGAACGGCTATGCCGGTGCGGGTACTGTGACCATGGGCGGTTACGATTACCACACCGGCGATCGTGCCACCGGCGAGATGCGTGACCTGCGCGCCGGCCGCTGTATTGGCGCCTGCCTGGAATATGCAGCGCGCCGCAACCAGCCACTAATGATCTACGTCTACAGCGATGGCTCGGTTTTCTCCAATGGCATGCTGGATAACTCGGTCGAAGGTCGCGGCAAAGGCGTCTGGACTGGTGATGACCAGCAGACCGCCGCTTCGTTTTTCCTGGTATACAACCCAGCAGGACGCCCACAGTTGCTGGGCGGCTCCGTTGACGAACAGGCTCGTCACCAACAACTGGGTTATATGCGCAGCTCCGGCGATGTGGAAACTGCATCCAGCCCCGCCGCCAATAACGTTAACTTACTGGTGGAATCCGTAGTGCTCAATTACCTGGCCCTGCATGGGGAGCAAAGCAACTTCGCTACGCTTTTCCCCAATCACGGCCTGGGTAACAGCACCCTGATGGACAGCATGACGGCATTTGCCCCAATCGCTTAGCCTGGACCCATGATGTTGCGTTTTATCAAAACCCTGTTGCTGTGCGCCGCCTTGAATACGGCACCGTCCATGGCCGAGTGGCACTATGCCGAGCGCGCCATTATGGGCACCCAGGTTCGCCTGCAACTGTGGCATGAGGACAGCGCTGAGGCCGAACACTTGATTGAAGCCGTGATGGCTGAATTCCGCCGTTTGGATAATCAGCTGTCGCCCTACAAGGAAAACAGCGAGCTGTCGCTGGTCAATCGACAGGCGGGACAGGGTAACGTCAATATTTCTGACGAACTCACCCGCTTGATCGATAAATCTCTCTGGTTTAGTCAAATAACCAATGGCGCTTTTGATATCAGCTACGCCACGCTGGGTAAGCATTATGATTTCCGCAACAAAAAGCGGGCTCATGGCGATCTGACCGATTCACTGCTCGAAGCTTTAAATTACCGCCATCTGAAACTCAATAGAAAATCCAATTCCCTACGCTTTAGTCACAGCCAGACCAAAATAGATCTGGGCGGTATCGCCAAGGGCTATGCGGTCGATAGGGCCATCGCCATACTTGAACAGGCGGAGATCTGTTGTGCCAGTGTCAGTGCCGGCGGCGATGCGCGAATGCTCGGCGATAAGCGTGGCCAGCCCTGGCTGGTGGGTATTCGCCATCCGCGCGAAAAAAGTAAAAATGCCGCAGTGATCCCCCTGCGTGATATCGCCATCTCCACTTCCGGTGATTACGAGCGTTACTTTATCGATGAACAGCAGGAGCGCGTGCATCACATCTTTAATCCATCCACCGGGAAACCGTCTGAAACCACTGAGGGGGATACCGATAAACTGATCAGTGTCAGCATTATCGGCCCGCATGGTTTTGATACCGACCCGCTCTCTACCAGTGTCTTTGTCCTCGGCAAAGAAAAAGGCCTCGCACTCATTAATCGACTGCCTCAATTTGAGGCGGTGGTCATCGACAGTAACCGCCACTTGTTTTTCAGTCGCGGTTTAGAGAATCTTTGACTAATCCGTTTCATCTTCATAGAAAATTTGCCAACGGGATCACATCAGATCGTTGAACCCCTGACATAATTTGCGCCGGCCAAAAAATAATACCAAACCCTATCGAAAGGTCTGTCATGGGACGCTTCTTCCAGTTTTTAATTTTCTCTATCAGCCTTTTTGCCAACAGTTGGCTGTCGGCTCAAGAGGGCAATTTTTCCGCAGAAAAACTGGAAGAATTGAAACGTGATGTGCTCAAACTCAACAGGGACTTATTAATCCTTGAGGAAGACCTGCTCTACCCAGCACAAAGCCAGATCGCTTTCTATGTCTCGATGGATGTCGGCCATTACTTTGCCCTGGATGCGGTCAAGCTGCATATCGACAACAAGCTCAGTGCGAGCCACCTCTATACCGAACACCAGCGCGAAGCACTGATACGCGGCGGTATTCAACCGCTATTTAAAGGCAACCTGAAGTCCGGTGATTACACTGTTTCTGCTTTTGTCACAGGCCTCGGTCCACAGGGACGCGAATACAAACGAGCGGCCAAACTTGAGTTAAGTAAAACCGACGAACCCGCCGTAATTGAACTGCGAATCTCAGATAAATCCGGAAAACAACAACCGGAATTTGAGTTAGTGCAGTGGCCAACCCCCTGACCCGCCATGCGCTACCCATTTCTTACCCGCACCTTGTCCCTGGCGCTGGCTCTCTTAGCTGGCAATCTGCACGCGCAGACTGAGGAACTTGTAACAGCGACTGCTGAGCCAGAATTACTGAATAAAAGCAGCGCACAAGAAACAGCCAAAACCTATCAACGGGCCCAGGACCTCGCCTATGGCGCCACGCTATATAAATACTTCCAGGGGGATTATTTCTCTGCACTGAGTACATTGTTGGTCGCCCAGAAAAAGGATTCGATCCAAGTACACTGGGATAATGCTGCAATGATTGAAGGCGGAATCAGTCTTGGTTTTGGCCTACACCGGCGCGCCGGCGAACTTTTTCAGCAGCAGCTCGATACCCCTGCAGCAGACACAGTGCCTAAGTATCACCAGGCAGCCTGGCTAAAACTGGCAGAGCTCAATTATCTCAATGGTGACTTTGCAACCGCCGCTGCACAGCTGGAGAAATCTGGCGCTGCGCAGAAATCTTCGCTACCACTCAACTTGGCGCTGCGCAATAACGATTTCAGCACGGCGCAAAAACTGTTGGAAGGCACAGAGATTACAGCGGAAGAGCAACTACTTGGGCATATCAACTTCGGCGCAGCCCTGGCCAGGACCGGGCAATTCCCAGCCGCGGTCAGCGAATATCAAAGGGCCGTCGAACTGGCCGGGGATATCGGCGAGCCATCTGTACAGATCCCAGTATTGGCAGACAAAGCCCATATCGGTGCGGGCTACGCCCTCGCACTGGCACAACAGCATACCGAGGCCAAACAGGCTTTTGCGCGAGTCCGACTCAATACGCCATGGGCGACCCGTGCGCTACTGGGTATGGCCTGGTCCTCTATCAACAATGAAGATTACCAGGCGGGCATTGATGCCCTGCAGTTTTTACTGAATCAACACGGCCGGAGTCCCGCGGCTCGTGAAGCCATGGTCGCGCTGCCCTATGGCTACGAGAAACTGGGAAAGCGCAATATTGCTCTCAGCGCCTATCAACAGTCAGAAACTTTTTATCAGCAAACGCTCGGGCAACTGCAGCAATTACAAAAGGCACTGGCCACTGAACCTCTGGCCTATGATCCGAAGGTACGGGAAGTCAGGCGCTATGGCTGGTTGCAATTGGCCCAGGCCAACCCCCTGCTGCGAGATAACCAGCATTTTTTACAGCCCATCTTACAAAGTGATCACTTTCAATTACGTCTGACTGAGTTACGCGACCTGCAGCAGATGTCACAGGTTCTGCAGGATTGGGAAAACAAGTTACCGCAACTCGCCGAATTAATTGAAGAGCGGCACCGGCGCCGCACTGCCATTATTGAGCGTTATAATAGCGCCCAGTTTGATCAACAGCTGCAAATGGCAACCCAGCAGTATGAACAATTAAATACCGCTCTTGCACAGATTGAAACAGAACACGATGCCCTCGGCCTGTTGGCCACCACTGTAGATCCAGAACAGCCCAATGAAACCCTGGAGTTGCTGGATATCCTGTTGTCGGCAGAGCAACGCCATCAGAAACTGAAACAACAGGGTAAAGACACCCCTTTGCAGGCAAATACTCTGAGCAAGTCCCGAGGGGTATTGCTTTGGCAGGCCAATGAGCAGTACCACGGTAAACTATGGCAACAGCGCAAATCGCTGGAGCAACTTGCCGAGCAATTACTTCGAAGCAAAGAGCAACGCAAAGATACTGATTCTGAAGCCCAACGAGCCCCACAGCTACGGCAATTGGCCTATCGCATTGCCACTGTCAGCGAAATAGTACCTGTGCAGCAGCACGCAATTGATCGCGCCAGCGCACAGGTAGAAGCTGCACTTCGTCGCGAAGTCATTGCACAGTTGGACAGAGAGCAGCAACAAATCCTCGGCTATATGGCCCACACTCGCTTGGCCATTGCGCGACTGCAAGATGCAGAAATGCAACAGAGCGCACAACCACCTATCAGCGAGGCTGCTGACGTCGACTCCGATGCGCTTTCTGGAGCCGCTGCCAATGAATAGTATCTCGCGCCCGGCAAAACTATTTGCCGCACGCACCCTGTACGCCGCTATTTGCTGTGCCCTCGCTGCCTGTGGCAATCAACCGGTCCAAACCCTCGCCGACCTACCCCGCGCTGCAGAGCCGACAGCGCAAAATGGCGAAGCTCAGAGTGTCAATACACCGCCGGCGATAGAAGTACAAAAGCTGGTGCAGAGCTACCAGACGGCACTGGAGAGTCAAACCGACCCCCAAACACGCCAGCAAATCCACCTGCGTTTGGCCGACCTGGAAATGGAGCGCCTGGAACAGGTCCAGTCTGACAACCCCGAAACAGTTGTAGACTACTCCCGCGCGGTTCACTACTACCAAAGCCTCTCCACAGAACGCCCCCAGGACGATTACATTCTCTACCGGCTCGCCCGCGCCAGGGCACTGGATGGCGAGATGCCAGCGGCACTAAAGGCACTCGAACAAATCGCTGACAGTACGCCGGAATCGCCCTATATTGGCGAGGTATTATTCCGCCGCGGCGAAGCCGCGTTTAATCGCAAAGATTATCGCAATGCTGCACAGGATTTTCGTGAACTGCTGAAACAGGAACAGAGTGCATTTACTGATAATGCCCGCTATATGTTTGCCTGGTCAGAATTTAAATCGAGTAATTATCGAAACTCCGCAGAGATATTTTTACAGTCACTGGATATTTTGCACGAGCGAGCACAGGACGAAGAACTCTCACTGGGGCAACAGCGCTTGCGCGAGGACAGCCTGCGTGGGCTAGCGCTGAATTTCAGTTATCTGGGTGGCGCAGAGGCAATTGAATCGTTTAATTCCGAAGCAGAACCCCGTCCCTATCAACACCATCTGTACCGTGCACTCGGCAGCTGGTATCGGGAAAAAGAGCTGTTTCGCAACAGTGCGGATACTTTTTTACAGTTTGTTAAACACTACCCGCGTAGCCAGCAGGCGCCGCAACTGCATTTGCTCGCCGTAGAGACTCTAGAAGTCGGAAGACTGCATCAAGCAGTGCTCCCGGCAAAAAGGGAATTTGTGCTCCGCTACGGTATTCACAGTGACTACTGGCAGTCTGCCGAAGAGCCGCAACAACAGGCACTAGTTGAAACACTGCGCCCATGGTTGCATGAGCTGGCGCAGTTCGACCACGCCAGCGCCCAAGCACTGGGCCAACAGGAGGTAAAACTCTCGGCAAATAAAACCACGCAGCGGCGCAAGCTCGCCGCTCAATCCCTGCAGGCCTACCTCAGCGCTGCAGCACTGTATCAACAATATGCACTGACCTTCCCGCAGGACCCGCGCACCCCCGCCATAGTATTTCTGATGGCAGAATGCCTGGAACAGGCCGGGGACTACCCCGCCGCCTGGCGTGCTTACAGCCAGGTTGCCTGGGAATATCAAGATCCGAAGCACGGGGCTGAAGCGGGCTACGGCGCTATCCTCACTTCGGCAAAAGTGTACGCCGGGATGTCCAGTGAAGAGCAGGAACAAAAAACTCTGTGGCTCGACCGAAATATCGAGGCGAGCCTGAAGTTCGCGAACAATTGGCCGCGAGACTCAAGGGCACTGCCGGTACAGCTCGTCGCTGCCGATAAATTACTGCAACAGTCACGATTTCCTGAAGCCATCGCAGCCGCCCAGCAGGCGGACAATTGGCAGCCTCCGGCGAACCCTCAGCAACAATTAAAGATTGCCTTAGTACTCGCCCACAGCCACTTCTCCCTGCAACAGTACCCAGAAGCCGAGGTGGCCTATGGGCGCGCACTCAACTATCAGCCAGGCGAAACCCTACGCAGAGATGCACAGCGGCAGTTACAGCTGTCAGTTTACCGTCAGGCAGAGCTGGCACTGGCCCAGCGCGATGGAGAAGATAGCGCACCCAGTGAAGAGGCCCTGGGGCACCTGCTGCGTATTCGCGATAGTGGCCGCACAGATGTCGCCGCCACTGCACAGTACGACGCGATCAATTATTTGATTCAGCTTGGCCAGTGGCAACGCGCCAGTAGGGAGGTAGCAGATTTTCGCCAGTTCTATGCCGCCCACACGCTGGCCCCAACTCTGGCGGCCAAAGCTATTGTGATTTTTGAGGCATTGGAAATGCCAGCGGCAGCCGCTACAGAATTATTGCAGTTGGCCAGTACCGATCCCGACCGCGAAGTACGTCGCCAATCCCTGTTTATGGCTGCAGAAAACCTGCAAAAAGCTGGCGAGCACAGCAAAGCCATAGAAAGCTACCGCAGCTATAGCAAACTGTGGCCAGAACCCGCCGAGCAACGACTGGAAGCCCAATATCAATTGGTGCAACTTTACGCCCAGTTAAAACAGACCAATAAACGCAACTACTGGTTACAGCAGCTCGCGCAAAACTCCGTGAAATCACCCCGCGGTCGCTATCTAGCTGCCTATTCACAAGCTGAACTGGCAGAACAGAGTTACGAGAAATTTGCCGGCTTGTCCCTTCGATTGCCACTAAAAACCAGTCTCGCCAATAAAAAACGCGCGATGCAAACCACCGTAGCTGATTACCGCAAAATATTGGAATTTGGCATTGCAGACTTTACCCCCCAAGCCAATTACCGCTTGGCAGAGGTCTATCGACAATTGAGCCAGGACCTGATGGATTCCCAGCGTCCAAAAAACCTGAACGAATTGGAGTTGGAACAATACGAAATTCTACTTGAAGAACAAGCCTACCCATTTGAAGAAAAGTCGATAGAACTCCATGAAGCCAATATTAAGCGCACGGTAGAAGGCATCTACGACGACTGGGTTAAACGCAGCTTCCACTCGCTCGGCCAATTGCTACCGGCCCGCTATAAAAAAACAGAAACAACTCTGGAGTGGAGCGATGCACTGCACTGATCCTCGTAGGTTTAACCTTTTAGTAACGGCGCGCTTGCTACTTGCTTCCCTAGCAGCTATCACCCTGTGTGCTTGCAGCGGTTTTCAATCCTCGGCACCAGCAGTAGACGGTGACAGGCAACTGCTGACAGAAAATCCCTATCTGCACGATGCGCAGCGAATACCGCAGCAGGCGCAGGCAGCAATGGCGCTTGCCCATCAGAGTTATATGCAAAAAGATTTCGCGGCTGCAGAATCACAGTTAGTACAAATCACCGATACCTGGCCCAAGCTGTCTGGAGCCTGGCTGAACCTGGGCATAGTGCAGCAGTCTGACGAAAAATATGCAGACGCCGAACAAAGTCTGCGCCAGGCGATCACCGCTAATGACAACAATATCTTTGCCTGGAATCGCCTGGCGGCAATGCTGCGAGATCGGGGGCGCTTTGAAGATGCAGAAGCGTGCTACAACGCCGCTATCAAACGATGGCCAGACTACAGGGACGCTCACCGCAACCTGGGAATTCTCTACGACCTGTATCTGCAACAACCGGAACGGGCTCTACAGCACTATCAGGCCGCCCAAGATGCCGACCCCGAGCAGGATAAATTACTGAATGCCTGGATAGTTGAGTTAGGGCGGAGACTCTGATGAAAAAAATAATTGTCCGCTTATTAATGGCGTTATCACTATGTATCCACAGTGTAACTGCCGAAGAAATCACCACTCTGGAATCGACAGTCATTGGCAGCCAGGAGCAGCCCAAAGTTCTGTACATTATCCCTTGGAAACAAGCCAACAGCCTACAACGACTCGATAGTGTTTTACCTCAGACCTTTTCTGCCGTATTCCAACATCAGGAATATTCAGAATTTCGCCGTGAAATTATTCTGCAAGAAACTCAGCAGAATCAATCCGAATAAATCGTTTTTGATGGCTAATCAATAAGTGGCGCAGGGAAGCGGCGCTGCCGAATTTTATACAGCACAAGTTGGAATGGCAATGTGCCCAAGGGCTTCTGCTGTCGTTCCTAATGGATATTGATGGAGTTGGAATCACTCACTCAATACACAAACATTCTATTTTAGCTTCTTACCCTTTTGGAGAATTTAACCATGGAATTTACTCAGACAATGCTACGTTTTTTTCAAAACGGCGGTCCTTTTATGTACCCGATTGCAGTGGTACTGGTCATCGGTTTGGCGATGGTGATCGAGCGTTGGATATTTTTGAGCCGCGCTGGAAGTGCGAACAAAAAAGCCTACCAACAGGTTTTACCCATGATGCAAAAGCGCAGCTATCAGAGCGTATTACAATTGGCAAACGATAGCGACGCCGCCATGGGACGTATTGCCGCTGCAGGGATCAACACCCTACAATTCGCCAAACGCGAAGAGAATATCGCCCTCGCCATTGAGGAGGGTATTCTCGAAGCTGTACCACGCCTGGAAAAGCGCACCAGTTATCTGGCCACACTGGCTAATATCGCCACTCTGCTAGGCCTGCTTGGCACCATTATGGGGCTGATTGCTGCATTTACCGCTGTGGCCAGTGCAGACCCCTCTGAAAAAGCCACTATGCTGTCCACCAGTATTTCTGTCGCCATGAATACCACTGCATTTGGCCTTATATCCGCCATACCTCTGTTGCTATTCAACTCCATGCTGCAAAACAAGACCAATGAAATTGTCGACAGTCTGCAAATGGCCGGAGTTAAATTCCTCAACCTGCTGACCATGGGGCGCCCACAGAAAGCGGATCCACGCACCGCCAACAGTTAGGGGTTACCACCATGCTGAATATTAATATTCGCCGGCGTGGGCACGAAGAAGCAGAACTGGATATCACCTCATTTATGAGCTTGATGACAATTCTGGTTCCCGTGCTGCTACTCAATATGGTGTTCTCCCATATTTCCGTGCTTAAACTGAACTTGCCTGGTCTTAGTGATGGCAGTGCCAGTAGTGCACAGGATAACCGTCAACTGGAAATGGTTTTGCGCGCACAATATATCGATATTAATTATCCTGCGGGAAACCCGGTGAAGCATATCCCCCATGTTGAGAACGCACCAGACTTCGCTACCGTCTCTCTGCTGTTACAGCAGATCAAGCGTCAATTGCGTGAAAAATCTATCGATAAAGATGACTTGGTCATTCTCTCGGAAAAGGGAACGCCCTACAAAACCCTGGTTGCTGCCATGGATACCGCTCGTAGTTATCGAGCGGTGCTGGCCACATCAGTGGTCGATGCAGAACTGTTTCCACAGATATCCCTCGGCGATGCACCCGAGCTGGAAAAATAGCGGGGCCGTTAAATGAAGATCAATGCAGCCGCGAAACTGCAGGAGCGCAGGCTCAGGCAAAAAAGGCAAACATCTAAGCTGAATCTAGTATCGCTGATGGATATTTTCACCATTTTGGTGTTTTTCCTGCTGGTGAACTCCACCAGTGATGTCCAGGTTTTACAGACTGACGAAACTATCAAACTTCCCAAGTCTACCGCTCAGCAAAAACCCGAGATAACTACGGTCGTTCGAGTTAATGGACAACAACTTTTTGTCGGAGATCGGTTTATTGCCAAAATCGATGATATCGATCTCAGCGCAGAAAATATTCAACCGTTAATGACAGAACTCAACTACCGCGCGGAACGGGCCGGAGAATTGAGTGAAACACAAAAAATAATGGGACGCGCTGTCACTATCCTCGGTGACGAACAGGTTCCCTATGAATTGCTCAAACAGATCATGCAAACTTGTGCCGCTGCCGACTTCCGCGATATGTCTTTCGCGGTAGAACAAACTGCGCCCGAGGAGCCATCGGGGGTGGACACCTGATATGAGTACAGCAACGATGAGTTATGCCCCCTGGCAGTTACAGGAGACGGTACTGCCCTGGTCCGCTTCCAAGGAGGAAGACCAGCGCTTTATTAAACTCCTGCGGGGTGGCCTTATTGCCCTGGCCATCAGCGGCATTGCGATTGCGCTGATTCCGGTACCCGAACTCACCCGCGAGCAGGCAGAAAAAGTACCGCCGCAGTTGGCCAAAGTCATTCTGGAGAAGAAAGAATTACCAAAAGCGAAACCCAAAGCAAAACCCAAGGAAAAAAAGAAACCCGAGGAAAAAAGAAAACCCGAAGAGACCCCCAAGCCAAAAAAAGAAGTTCGCGAGAAGCCCAAGCCCGTGCAGAAACCGCGCAGGGCAGAAAACCCTCCCGCCGTCGAGGTACAACAGGCGCGCGAGAAAGCAGCTAACAGCGGACTAAACGCACTTGCCGATGATCTGCTGGATATGCGTGACAGCTTTGATTCCTCGGAAGTCAACCGCGGGCAGCTCAGCAACGGTAATGCGACCGCCGCGAAGACTGAACGAAATATGATCGGCGATAAATCTAAAGCTTCCAGTGGTGGCGTTATAGCCGGTAAGGCGAGTCGAGATACCGGCGGCACCTCGCTGACGGCAAGACAAACTACCCAAGTGAAAAATGTCCAAGCTGCCGGTTCGGCCAAAGAAACTGCACGCGCGGTCAGAGGACAAAAATCTATACGAACTGACGATTCCATTCGCAGTATTATGGAAGCGAATAAAGAGGCAATTATCGCAATCTATAATCGCGCCCTACGTAAAGACCCCACTCTGCAGGGAAGGCTCACAGTACAGCTGGCAATTGCTCCAAATGGCTCTATTGCTTCTATCAAATTGGTGGAAAGTGAACTCAACAATTCCGCCCTGGAGCGCAAAATCCTGGCAAGAATCCGTATGATTAATTTTGGTACTGCGAACGTAGAAAGCACGACTAAAAATTACTCTATCGACTTTCTGCCCTCTTAAGCCCCACTCTTAACCCGGCTATGCAACGGGTTAGAGCGGTACAAGGATGTACCGCAGCCAGCTAGGTATCGATGAAAGTGGGGCCGCTTGTACCCCACTCGCTGTGGTTCTACAGTAAGTCCAGCGCGTACTTGCGTAGGGTTTGCATTGGCACTATGTCCAAAGCTTTAACGTGTGTACTTTGCAAAAATAACCGAGGGGCCATATTCATTTTCTCGGCCTCCAACCAGCGGGCTGCGCACAAGCACCAGCGATCGCCTTCCCTCAGCCCCGGGAAATTGAACTCCGCCACTGGTGTGCTCAGGTCATTGCCACGGCTGCGAGAAAAGTCGAGAAAATTCCCCGTCACCGAAACACAAACCGTATGGGAACCGGCATCCTCCTTACCGGTATTACAACAGCCATCGCGAAAAAATCCCGTGTTGGGATCCTGGCCGCAGGGAACCAGCGGGTCACCAAAAACGTTAATCGATTTATCCATCTCCATTGTTTGTTCCCCGGCCTATTTCGTTCAGCAATTCAATATCCACCAGCTGCCAACGCAACCCGTTGCGCTGCATCAACAAACGCAACTCTGCACGATCCTGCTCCCCATAATCAACACTCAGGTGGTTGACGTCGGTAAAACGCCAGCTCATACGCCGCCAGGCGTCCTCCTTCGGTTTTCCCGTCGAGGGTTCCGGTTCCGGCGCTGAACCAGCCGAGTCCTGTCGGTAAATTTCCCGCTCAAATTCGTCCAGGTCTTCACCACCGCGCAATAAATCGGCGATGCCCTCAGGGGTAATAAATTGCTGCAGCAAGGGTTCCATAAAGAAATTAGCGCCAGCGCCGAGAAGTTCATCAAACTCCTGTGGTATGGAATTGCCAATTGAAGTACGCAGCTGTGCCTGCAGACGCACTTTTAAATTGTCACGTAAAACCGGAAAATCAACATAATGCTCCAGAGTGTCGATACTCTCACCGCGAATCTGCGGGTCTTCCGACTTTGCCATCTCCGCCGCACGCTGTAATTGCCCAATAGAATAAAATGGCAAGGCCAGATAGCCGACAACAATCAACGTCAGTATCAATCCTCCCATCCACACTATTTTTTTCATCAATCAAACTCCTCATTGGCCGTGCAAAGATTCTATGTCGAGAAAGATCTATCACCTAATCTGCCAATGTATTGGCGTGGCATTGTTCGCCAACGCCGCCTGTGAGATATTCGCCTCCGGATTTTGCACCCTCAAATAATCTATTTCTCAATAAGGACAGCGTTCAGGATGAGTGACATTTATAAGGCCCCCGAAGCAAATCTGGCCAATGGAACAGAGACTGATGATTCAGGCTCTATTGAAAAGGGCATTGCCGGAGATTATTCATTTTCTATTGGGGAAACCATCAGCGAAGCCTGGGAGCGCACCAGTGGAAATAAGGGCACCATTTGGGTAGGGGCCATTCTCTACCTGGTCGCCTCTATGGGAATCAGCTTTGTTATTACTTTGATTACCGGCGGCGGCGCCGCTTTTAGCTTAGAGAGCGGCCAGGGGTCGACGGGTCTGGGCCTCCTCGGCCTATTAGCTCAACTGATCACCACTGTCGCCTGCGCCCCTCTGGGTGTAGGGATGGCAATGATTGGTATCAAGATTGCCCGCGATGAACAGACTTCCGGCACCGAGGTGTTTTCTCATTTCGATAAAATCGTACCTCTCGGCATCGCCACCATTGTGATGTACCTGCTGGTCGGAGTCGGCTTTTTACTGCTGGTGATACCAGGTATTTACTTGTTGGTTGCCTATATTCTGGCATTGCCGCTGATTGCCGATCGCAACCTGGGCCCCTGGGCTGCACTGGAGGCATCCCGCAAAGCCATCAGCAAAAACTGGTTTGCCTTCCTCGGCTTCCTGATTGTGTTACTGCTTATTTATATCGCCGGCGGCCTGGCCTTGCTGATCGGTCTGATCTGGGCACTACCACTAGGCAGTATTGCCTACGGTGTCGCTTACCGAAAAGTCTTCGGTTCACCCAATCACATCTAAGTTTTTCTATCTGACAGGAGCGGTGGCTTGCTGGATACCACCTATAACGTCGAAACACCTGAGGGTATCGATTTGCGCGCGCGGGCTGCAGGGCCCGTGCCGCGCATCCTCGCCTATGCCGTGGATGTTTTCTATCGGTCCCTTATATTAGCCGCGATCGGCTTGGCGCTGCTGTTTGCAGGCGTTGCCGGTATTGGCATCTGGTTGGTTTGCGCCTTTTTGCTCGAATGGTTCTACCCGGTGTTTTTTGAAGTACTGCGCCGTGGCCAGACACCGGGCAAAAAAGCTTTCGGCCTGATGGTGGTCAACGACAACCTCACTCCTGTGTCCTGGGGCGCATCCTTTGTACGCAACCTGCTGCGCTTTGCCGATTTTATGCCGTTTGCCTATGCCACCGGTGTAATTAGTATGGCCCTCGGTCGCCACTTCCAGCGGCTGGGAGACTTGGCCGCAGGTACCCTGGTGGTCTACCGGGAAGAGGAAAAAGCCCCGGTTGCCCTACCGGATTCCACTCCTCTTCCGCCACCGCAAAATCTCCAACAGGCTGACCAGCAGGCGCTGGTCAGCCTGTTGGAGCGCCACGATGATTTAAGTGAGGCGCGCCAGAGGGAGCTCGCCAACCTGCTCGAGCCCATGACCCGCAAGCGAGACAACGAAGCCCTGGCCTATTTGCGCTCTGTGGGCAGCTGGTTACTCGGCGGCAGGGGATAGGCAGAGGTATCCATGAAGCAGAGAGATTTTGAAAATCGCTACCGCGATAGCTGGGACCAGCTAGAAGCCTGGTTGAGAGCAGATAGTAATAAGGCCGAGACAGCGGTGCTGGATCTGCCGGCCGCCTACCGAAGCTTGTGCCAACAATTGGCCATGGCAAAAGAGCGCCAATATACCAACCGCCTGATCGATCACCTGAACCAACTGGTGATGTCGGCACACCATCGTGTCTACCGCCAGGAGACCCTGCGCCGCAAGGGTTGGCTGCACTACTTACTGGCAGGTTTCCCCCAGGCAGTGCGCGCCAATAGCCGCGCGGTCATCTTGGCCTCTGCTCTGTTTTTGCTACCGGGGCTGATTCTGGGTATTGGCACCTACAATAACGATGCCCTGGTTTACGCCGTGATGTCACCAGAGCAGGTGATGGGCTTTGAATCCATGTACGATCCAGGCAACCGCGTATTGGGACGCGAACGCGACTCAGATACCGACCTGTTTATGTTTGGCTTCTATATCAAGAACAATATCGGCATCGCCTTTCGCACCTTTGCCGGCGGTGTCCTGTTTGGCCTTGGCTCGATTTTCTTCCTGGTGTTTAACGGCATCTATATTGGCGCGGCCTTCGGGCATATCACCCGAGTCGGCTTTGTTTCCACTTTTTACCCATTCGTGATCGGCCACGGTGCCTTCGAACTGACCGCCATAGTACTGGCCGGTGCTGCGGGCCTGATACTGGGGCGCTCACTGGTGGATCCGGGTCAACACCGACGTACTGTGGCTCTGCGCCTAGCCTCTGTTGAAGCCATGAAGATCATGTATGGCACCTTCCTGATGCTGGTCATTGCCGCCTTCCTCGAGGCTTTCTGGTCCTCCAGTTCTTCCACACCGATCGCCCTCAAGCTCGGCGTCGGCACCGCACTGTGGCTGTTGGTCTTTGCCTACTTCATCCTGGCCGGACGCAAGGAGGGCGCGGCAAGTGCAAGTTAAGAATTTGGCCGTCCGTGCACGCTTGCGCTCCCCCTGGGAGTCTATCGATCTGGGAATCGCCCTGGCACGCAGATATTGGTGGCAATTATTTATCGTGTGGCTACTACCCGCAGCCACTCTATTAACACTGTGCTACTGGCTATTCCCCGAATCGCCCATGCTCTCGGGCCTATTTATCTGGTGGTTAAAACCGGTTTTTGACCGGCTGCCACTATTTATGATCAGCCGCGCACTATTCGGCTCACCGGTATCCGTTGGCACAGCGTTAAGGCACTTTTTTAGCCCGAACCGCCGTGACTGGTTCCTTTGGCTCACCCTGCGCCGCTTGAGCCCCACCCGCTCTTTCGATATGCCCATCACAGTACTGGAACAATCCGGCGGCAAGGCGCGCTCTTCCCGTATTGGTGTACTGCACCGCAAGCACTCCGGTGCAGCCACCTGGCTGACACTCACCCTATATCATATAGAGATCTTTCTGCTCGCTGCTTTATCGATGCTGGCCTTCCTGTTTATCCCTGAACAATATGCTGAGGGAATCGAGTGGATGCCGCTCCTACAGGGGGACACCCTTTGGTTGGAGTGGCTTTACAATGCCCTGTACTTGCTAATCATGGCCGCTGTAGCGCCCTTCTATATTGTCAGCGGTTTTTGCCTGTATATCGGCCGCCGTATTGAGCTTGAAGGTTGGGACATCGAGATTCAGTTCCGTGATTTTCTGGAGCGCCAGCAACGCGAACGGCGAGCTCGCCGCAGAGAAACGCCCGGCACCGCTTCCTTGATTCTGCTTTGCAGCCTCGCGCTCGGCACAATGCTGTCGGCACCGCCTCCAGCCAATGCCGAAACGGTAGACACCCCCCAGCAAGGGCAAGAGCGCATTGATGAAATTCTGGCCGGTGAAGACTTTCACCAAATGAAAGAGATCAGTGGCTGGCGCAAAAAAGAAGTCGATGAAGTCAAAGAAAAATTTCCTCAATGGCTGATCGACTTTATCGAGTGGCTGATCGACTTTATCGAGTGGCTGTTTGAGCGTTCTCCAGAGGACACTGAATCCGACAGTGATTTTGAGTGGGGGCCCGAAATTGCAAAAATTCTGGAGCTGCTGTTTTGGCTTGGCCTGATCGGTGGCCTCGGCTATTTCGGCTGGAAACACCGTGAGGCAATTCTCAACAGCTTGCAGTGGCACTCCTCTCCCAAGGAGCAGCAGGCTCCCCCCGAGACCCTGTTTGGCCTGGATGTACGCCAGTCAAGCCTGCCCGCTGACGTTTGCGCAGAGGTAATGCGCCTCTGGGCAAGCGGCGATAAACGCGCCAGTTTAGGACTGCTATACCGCGCTACGCTCTCCCATTTGATTGAGGACTTTGCCTTCTATTTTGGCGATCACCTCACCGAGGGCGAATGCGCTCAACTGGTGCGCGCCAGGCAGCTGGAAACCGAGGAGGAACTGCGTCCAGTGAGCCCTACCTTGAGCCATTTCGTGCAGGAACTCACCGCAAACTGGCAACAGCTAGCCTATGCCCATCGCCCCCCAGCAGAGGCTCAAGTAAGTACCCTGTGCAGTCAGTGGCAGGAGGAATTTGGCAATGACCGCTAAGCGAATTCTGATCGGAGCCTGCATACTCACTTGCGCAGCACTAGTGGGCTTATTTTTGACATTTTACGAGCGCTATACCGAGGAGCGGGATCTGGGTTTTGGCCCTGAGGCGCGGCGCAACCCCTTTTTAGCGGCCGAGCAATACCTCGCTGACATCGGCCTGCTCCCGCGCCAAGCGGATAATATTTCTGTACTACAGGGCCTGTCACCTAACACCACCCTCTATATCAGCAGTTCCAGCCAGGTCTACAACTCGACAAAAGCAGAGGCCCTGATCAACTGGGTCGAACAGGGGGGCCACGCCATTGTGGTGGCCTATACCGGCGACTTCGATAGCGATGCCGAACGAGGTGAAAACCGTGACTGGCTGCTTGAAGAACTCGATGTTTCCATTGAGGAGGGCCACGGACACTTCGAATTGGAGGAAACCCTGGAGCAACTGCTCGGGGAGGATGCAGTACTCACCCCCGAACAAAGTCCTGCCGACGCCATGCGCGAGCACAATCGTCAGATTGACGAAAGGGAAAGCGAAGCTGACGCCAAAACTGAGCCAGAGGAAGAGGAGAAGCCACGCAACCCCAGCGTAGACCCTGAAGATTTGGTGACTCTCCCCACCGACAACGGTGACGAGATACAGCTGTACCTCAATGCCAGTCATCTGCTTTACCACCCAGCTTTTGACGACAGCAATATCACCGATGGGCCGGTGTTCTATGCCAAGGTCTGGCGAGACGACACAGCAGTACCCTTTATGCAGTTCGAACGCGGCAGTGGTGTAATCACCCTGCTGACGGACGCCACTCTGTGGCAGTCCCGTCGCATCGGCCACTTCGATCATGCCTACTTCTTGCAACTGTTGGCGGGCGGAGACGAATTTGTCTTCCTCACCCGCCCGCGCTTCGACTCTCTACCCCAGCTTGCGCGCCAGTATGGGGCCGAATTCTTTATCGCCGGCGCCCTGGCTTTATTGGCCTGGCTGCTGCTGCATGGACGCCGCTTCGGTCCATTACAGCCGGCCCCAGAAGTCACCCGCCGCTCGCTGCTGGAACACATCTCCGCCTGCGGCCACTACTACTGGCAGGACGACCAGTGTGAGGCGCTGCTACGTGGATATCGCGGAGAGCTTTTGCGGCGCCTGGCTGCGACAGATCTCAGCGCCACCCAGAAACACAACCTGTGCGACAAACTCAGTGCCTCCACCGGCCTGGACGAACGGGTATTGGTAGCCACCCTGTGGGGCAAACCGCCTAGCACGGAAGAATCTTTTACCGAACACATGCGTAACCTGCAGCGAATTGAGGCAGTTCTATGAGCGATACCACTCTTCAACCGGAACAACAAACCACCAACCCGGCACCGGACTGGCAGGCTGCATCCGCCAGACTGCAGCTGCTGCGCAACAATATCAACCGGCTGTTGATCGGCCAGGAACAGGTGGTCGATCAGGTACTGGTGGCCCTGTTGGCTTCCGGCCACGTACTCCTCGAAGGCGTACCTGGCCTGGGTAAAACCCTGCTGGTGCGCACCCTGGCCAACTGCTTTGGCGGCCACTTCCGCCGCATCCAGTTTACCCCGGACCTGATGCCTGCCGACGTCACCGGCCACGCCATGTACAACATGGGCGAGAGCCGCTTTGAAGTGCGCCGCGGACCGGTATTTACCAATCTGCTACTGGCCGATGAAATCAACCGTGCCCCCGCCAAAACCCAGGCGGCCCTGCTGGAAGTGATGCAGGAGAAGCAGGTCACCATCGACGGCCAGGCGCTGAAAGTACCGAGCCCATTTATGGTCCTCGCCACCCAGAACCCCATTGAGCAGGAGGGCACTTACCCACTGCCAGAGGCGGAATTGGATCGTTTCCTGCTGAAAGTCCTGATCGACTATCCAAGCCTCGATGCAGAGCTGAAATTGGCCGCCGCCGCCAGCAGCGGGCGCATTGAGCGGGGCCTGCAGCAAAAACTGGCAGGGGAAATTACGATCGATGACCTGCAGCAATTGCAGGCACTGGTGCTTCAAGTGGACCTGGACGAGCAGGTTTTAAACTATGCCGTGCGCCTGGTTCGCGCTACCCGCCAATCGCCACAGCTGCGCAGCCCGGCCGGCCCGCGGGCCAGTATCGGTCTACTGCAGGCAGCTCGTGCCAACGCCCTGCTACATGGGCGTGAATTCGTACTGCCGGATGATATCAAGGCCATGGCAATCCCGGTGATGCGCCACCGCATCGGCCTCTCACCAGATATGGAGATCGACGGTGAAACCCCGGATTCCGCCCTGGCGATGATTATCGACAGCGTTGAGGCTCCCCGACTGTGATACAAACCGCTGCTGCCACAGAGTCGCAAACGGCCCCCGCACAAACCGGACGCACCGGCCCCAGCCAACGCTTGGTTAAATGGCTCGGCTACTGGTGCCTGTCAGCCCTCATTATCAGTGCAGCTCGTATCTGGCTACCGCAAACCGGTGAATTTATCGGAAATCTGTGGTGGACCGCTAGCGCCCTGTTACTGGCTTCAGCCCTGTTGGATTTTACTACTGGCTGTCGAGTAACCGGCCTGCAAGGTCTGCGGCGATTGCCCAGTAACTTGGCGCTGGGTGTGCGCAATACGGCACGACTGACACTGCGCAACAGCGGCCCTCGCACTTTAGTGTTGCAAGTTTCCGATTCCATTCCTCAACAATTGGGCGCAACAGGCCTGCCGTGCTCAACACAACTCGATCCCGACCAGGAAATCAGCATTGAGTACAACCTGGTTCCCCACCGCCGCGGCAGTGCCAGTTTCGGCCGGATTGAAGTTCTGGCCAATTCGCCCTGGGGGCTGTGGCAAACACGCGTCTGGTTGGGCCAGGAGCAAACGGTTAAGGTCTACCCCAATTTCCTCGGTATTTCCTCACTGCAGGCCCTCTCCACTGAGCAGAGCCTGCGCCTGATGGGCCTGCATCAGCAGCAGCGGCGCGGCGAAGGTATGGACTTCCGCCAACTGCGGGAGTACCGCCAGGGTGATAGCCAGAGACAAGTGGACTGGCGCGCAAGCTCGCGCCTACACAAATTGATCAGCCGTGAATATCAGGATGAGCGCGATCAGGAAATTATCTATATGCTCGACTGTGGCCGTCGCATGCGCGCTAAGGATGGCGATCTCAGCCACTTTGACCACGCGTTGAACGGCCTGCTTCTCTCCGCCTATGTCGCGATCAAACAGGGCGATGCTGTCGGCCTTCACTCCTTCGCCGCCGCGCGGGAGAGCAACGGTGGCCAGCTTCCTCCAGTGAAAGGGGAGAGCGCAATCAACCTACTGCTCAACAATGTGTACGACCTCCATTCCGGCACAGGCAGCGCGGATTATACTGGTGCCGCCCAACAGCTGCTGGCCAAGCACAAGCGTCGCGCACTGATTATTTTGATCACCAATTTACGCGATGAGGACAGCGATGAACTACTCGCAGCAGTAAGACTGCTGTCGCGCAACCATCTGGTGATGGTCGCCAGCCTGCGGGAAACCTCCGTCGACAAGCTGCTGCAACAGCCAATACAGAGCTTTGACAATGCAGTCAATGGCGCTGCCGCAAGGGACTTCCTACGACGCCGGGCGCAACTACTACAGCATTTACAAGCACATAACGTCATTGTGGTGGACTCTCGCCCAGAGCTTTTACACCAGTCGTTGGTGGAAGCTTACTGGCGCCTGAAGCGCAGCGGCAGAATCTGATCCAATTCGGTTATAGGTATTAGCTGTGGAGTATTCTTTCGAGTACTCCACTTCAAAGCACCGCCTGTACAGTAACCTATGTCGCTCCACTGGCAACACCCTTAAGTCTATAGCCCCCAATTTCCTGTCTTTAAAACTGTTAGCGGCAGTAAATCGAGATTCATGGGAGTTCGTCTCCCAGCTGGCAACACTCCAATTCACCGGTTAATTTTGCAATACAATTACACAGTCCGATTTTTATTAAATTAAATAAATTTTCGATAAATACCACGAAAGATAAATTAAATTTCAGTAAAAACCTGATGTAGCTCAACCCGCCTCTCATTGCTTCACAAAATTTACCCTGTGATAGTGGCACTTTCCAACATCTCCAGTTAATCTCTTGTGACTTATCCCCCGGTAATTAAAATAGACCCGGACAAAAACACAGACTCCCCTATTTATGAGCGGTACGCGCACCATACAAAGCTGTTCCCGCCTGCTCCAGTGGCAGGCGCTATTGCTGTTGTTGGTATTTCTCAGCGCGCGCGGTCTGGTTCCTGCGGGATTTATGCCGGCAGCCTTCACGGCAGGAACCCCCTACGGACTCTGTCACGGTGATAGCCGTACTGCTCTACTGCTCAACGCTCTCGCCAGCAATGCTCATAGCAATCACCACAACAGCCATACCAATCCCGCTACCAACCACAATCACGATGCGCTGACCGCACATTCGTTCGCCGACAATCACTGTAATTTCTCCGCCGTTGCCAGTATATCCAGCTCAGCTGCGACAGAACTGGATATAGCCTTATCTGGCTTTATTTATTCGCCCTCTTTGGCTGGCTTTCATCCTGCACTCTCAAGCCCTTATAACCGCCCACTGATCCGCGCACCACCGGCTTAATTCCTTTTTTCTATCCCCACTGACTGTGGACCACCAGGCTAGGCGCCGGTGCACTCGATTGTAGTTTGCCTTAGACAACCGCAACGCTTTGCCCTGCCCTTCGACCTTGTGCAAATACAACCGCCTTTTGCCCGTAAAAGCAAAAAAAGCGGATATTACGCGCGCGCTAAATTTGGATCGCACTCGCGCGCTTATGGCTGTGTGTGAAAAACACCAGCGGAAAGGAATAAAACCATGCATCAACGCATTAACATGAAACTATTTCTGAAAAACCCCCTCAGCCTGGCACTGGTTGCCTGTTGTACCTTTTCGACAAATCTCAGCGCAGAAGAAATCAAGAAAACGGAATCACTCAAAGATAATGAGATGGAGCAAATGGTGGTCACCGGAGTAAAAACTGAGCTGCCCCTCAATCTGGTAACTGACCCCAAAAAACCGCGCCAGCCACTACCGGCCAATGATGGTGCAGACTACCTGAAAACCATTCCCGGATTTTCAGTGGTCCGTAAAGGCGGCACCAGTGGTGACCCACTGCTGCGCGGCATGGGGGGCTCCCGACTGGGGATGGTAGTGGATGGGGAGACATTGGCCGGGGGCTGCCCCAGCCGCATGGACCCACCTACCGCGTATATTTTTCCCGAGTCGATGGACGAAATTGAGGTGATCAAAGGACCACAGAGCGTTCTTTATGGTCCCGGCAATTCAGCTGGCGTAGTGGTTTTTACCCAGCAGCAGGAACGCCCCACCGAAAACGAATGGAATATGCATACAAGCCTCCTCGGTGCCAGCGCCGAGCGTCGCGACGGGCTCTTCGATGTGTCTTACAACTCTCCTCTATTGTCCATTCGCAGTTCCTCCACCTCAGCGTCTGCTGACAATTATGAGGATGGGGATGGTAACGAGGTACACTCCAACTACGAGCGCTGGAGCAGCCAAGTAACCCTGGCCTGGACACCCAACGACGATACACGGGTTGAAATCGATACTGCATTTAGTGACGCCGAAGCCGCTTACGCAGATCGTGGAGTGGACGGCTCTAAATTTGCCCGGGAGAGCTACAAGGCAAAATATACCCGCAGCAATATCAGTAGCTGGCTCGAGTCTATGGAGTTGCAAGCCTACTACAACTATATCGACCACATAATGGACAATTACAGCCTGCGCGAGCTATCCAGCACCTCGACACCCATGGCCATGAATCTCGATAGCGAAACCACGGGTTTCAAGCTGACCCTGGTGTTTACCCCACTGGAAGATGTGGAACTGACCAGTGGCATCGACGGCCGGGATAATCGCCACACCAGCCGTTCGACCATGAATCAGTCCGCAATGGACTACCGCGATATGGACCGGGAGGCCGATGCCGAGTTTTCCCAGCTGGGTTTATTTTCTGAGGCCAGCTGGCAGGTAGCTGACAATCAGCGCTGGATTGCCGGCACTCGTATTGACGATTGGGAAGTAAAAGATCTGCGCGACTCAATTTCCCTGTCCATGATGTCCTCGGTGGATAACCCCACTGCGGGCGAAACGCGCTCGGAGCTTTTGAGCAGTGGCTTCCTTCGCTACGAATACGGCTTCGAGAGCGGTCGCAATAGCTCCACCACACTCTTCGCCGGACTCGGTTATACCGAGCGCTTCCCCGACTACTGGGAAGTTATTGCCCGGGAAATTGAAGACTCCTACAGCGCTTTGGATATCGAATCGGAGAAGACCACCCAGCTGGATATCGGATATATTTTAAGCGGTAAAAAACTCTCCGTAAGTATTTCAGGATTCGTCAACGAGATTGACGATTACCTAATGATTGAGACGGATTACGAAAAGGCTGCTGTCTTGAGCAGCATGAGTGGCATGGACTCCTCTGTCGACACCCGCAACACCACAATCGTCAGAAATATCCAAGCGCGATCCTGGGGCTTGGAATTCGACTCCTCCTATCAACTCGCTGAGCGGTGGCGCACTGAATTTACCCTGACTTCTGTCCGCGGCGCCAACGAGACGGATGGAGCTACCCTTTCACAGCTTCCCCCGCTAGAGGGCCGCGCAGGGCTTTACTATGAACAACCCCAGTGGTCTGCAGGTATTTTGTGGCGAGCTATCGCCAGTCAGGACCGAGTGGATATTGGCAAAGGAAATATTATTGGCCAGGACATAGGTTCAACTGATTCCGCCAATGTGGTTTCCATCAACGCCGCTTGGAAGCCCATTAGCAAAGTGCTAATTACCGCCGGTATCGACAATTTATTCGATGAAACTTATGCGGAGCATATCAGTCGCTCTGGCGCTGATATTGCCGGATTTGAGCAATTGACTCGCGTCAATGAACCGGGGCGCACTTTTTGGCTTAAGACCATTTACCGACTTTGATGTCAGCGGGGGCCCTTATCGGCCCCTTATATTTCCCCACCATTTTTCGGAGAGAATTTCTTCAGAATCTATATATTTTATTATTACAAAATGAAATTTCTATAATAGCTGGTTATACAAAACAACTTATCCAGGTCAAATAAAGGGTCAGGTTAATAAAATAAAAGAATAAGACTAAAAACGATAGGAAAGATTAAAAGACACTGTGCGCAAGTGGCCTAAATCAACACGCTTAACTTTTCCCACATTGTTATAGTTATATTCTATCGAGGTATCAAAATTCTGCGTCCACATAAGGCGATAACCCGCTCCGATATTCCAGAAAGTATCACTGCCACTCTCATCCACAATATGAATATATCGGTCATCCGGATACCAGCCTGGATGTTCATGATACCAGTAGCCTCTTTTTATAACATTGTTCAATTCCAAGTCTGCATAATTCCATCCCACCATCCAATAGAGGCATTGCACATAGCAATTGAGGGTGAAATCGATTTTTATATTCAGTCCGATTTGGCTGACAGTCACATGGCTATCATCAAAACGGGATGCGCGTAACTCTACCTGCCAGACACCCACTGCAGGAGTCACCCCCAGGCTGACATAGCCAAAAAAATCTCGCTGCTTATTTAACTGTTGCTCTCCACTGCCCAGGCCTAAGGTACCAATAATCCGATACTCTCCACTGGCAACGCCATCAAATGGATTATTTGCCTCGAATCCATGGCTTGTGCTTCCAAGCAAAAGGGCCAGCATACAAAGAAATAGCTTCACGACTGTCATCCTAGCAACCCATTAATTACCGGTCATACAGATAATCTCAGGTTGACTCCACATCAATAATCGCCCAGACACCTCCAACAAATGCGGGGTTTTCACGCAAAGTGTCAACGGAACCGGCTTCGGGCATTGGTTGCCCGGCTTGACGAAGCTCTTCCAAACGCTGGAATATCGTTTCCGCCATTTTTTGCAAAGCTGCCTCAAGGGTATCGGCATGACAGTGGCAATGTGGCAGATCCGGCGCAATGGCACCAAATCCGGCATACTCAATGTTGTGCACCACAACCGGATAGCGCATTGAAAAATACTCTTATGTTTTAGCTTTTCAAAGGGTAGACTGCTTTGCATTCTGCGTGGGAAATTGGCAAGTAAATTAGCCGTTTGGCGAAGAAATACAATTTCAGACTGGTACCGCTCAACATGCTTTAACTACAAACTTGGCAGGGAAAAGACTATAGAAAATTACTTAATAGGCAGGTGACAGGCAAAGTCAGTGCACTTTTGGCAAAAGTAAAAGAGCTGAGAAAATTAGCAAAGGTATATTTAACAAGCTAACTAAAACAGACGCTGATTACCGGGGCATTCTCCCCAGTAGCGCCCTGCGAGAAAACAACATGCTGTTATAGGTGCGTCGCAATGCGATATCGTTTTCAGCACTCACATTGGAAAGCGCTTCAAAATGCCGCTGCAGCCAGGCTATCTCCTCCTCCAGCTCGCGACGCAAACAACGAACCTCACCTTTTTCCTGCTTTAACCGCTGATTGGCTCCAGGCATAGGAGAGCCCCTTCAGTTATCTGCACTGGGTCTAGTTTTTAAAGCCCCCACCAACAATGGTGGGGGCTCATGACGTATTTCTTTTGACGATAAAAGCTAAGCTGTGGATTGACTCTTCAGCAGCGCCTGCCAGTCAAAGGAGGTATCCCCTATCACATAGAAAAAGGGATTTAGCAGCGATTCCTTGCTGTTATAGCGCAACAGATTAAAATCCTCATCCACCACAATACCACCTGCCGCTTCAACGACGGCCTGAGCTGCTGCTGTATCCCACTCGCAAGTGGGCGCCAGACGCGGGTACAAGTCGGCTGCGCCCTCAGCGACCAGGCATAGCTTCAGTGAGCTACCCATATTTTTGCAGGCCACTGTGCCCAGCTCCGACTCTATGCGCTGTACCAGCTGATCGACAGTGCCGGTTCCATGGCTGCGGCTGGCAACCAGCTCCACAACTTCTTTCTTTTCCAAACGCGGTTTGAGCGAACGCACCTGGATTTGATTTTCGCCGCTCGCATCTCTCTTAATGGCACCTTCGCCCTTACAACCGGCGTAGGTAATATCCAGCACTGGTACGTGAACCACCCCCAGTACCGGTTCGCCATTGTCAATCAGGGCAACATTGACGGTGAATTCTCCGTTGCGCCGGATAAACTCCTTGGTACCGTCGAGTGGGTCTACAATCCAATAGCGCTGCCACTGGCTGCGCTCGTCGAAGGACGGTATCTCTTCCTCTTCGGACAGTACCGGCACGCCTTCAATTAACTGTGCCAATGCGGGCGCCAGTACCTTGTGTGCAGCCAAGTCAGCAACCGTTACCGGTGAATCGTCCTTTTTGGTCTCCACTTGCAGTTCTTCACTGCTGTGATACACCTCGAGAATCGCCTCTCCAGCGCGTTTGCAGATATCAATAACCTGCTCTAAAAGTACTCTGTCCATTACCACTCCCTAATCTGTGAGCTCGGCATTATAAGGCTTTAAGCGGGAAAAAGGTCCTGCACCGAGAGATAGCGCTCACCGGTGTCATAACTGAAAACCAGCACACGACTACCCGGATTCATTTCACCCTCCCGCTTTTTTAAGGCAGCTAGGCTGGCACCGGACGAAATACCGACAAAAATTCCCTCTTTCAACGCGCAACGCCGCGCCATTTCAAAACTGTCTTCTTCATTGACTAATACAGTGCCATCGAGAATTTTGGTGTTTAGTACCTGCGGAATAAATCCGGCGCCAATGCCCTGCAGCCGGTGTAGTCCTTTTTCACCACCACTGATAACCGGTGATTTTTCCGGCTCTACCGCATAGACCTGAAGGTTGGGAAAATGCTCCTTCAACACCTCTCCACAACCGGTAATATGCCCACCCGTACCAACTCCGGTAATCATATAATCGAGCCCGTCGGAAAAATCCGCCAGAATTTCCTTCGATGTAATTTCCCTGTGTACCTGGACATTGGCACGATTGTTAAACTGCTGTGGCATCCAGCTATTTTCATGCGAGGCGAGTAGCTCTTCTGCCTTGGCAATAGCACCGCCCATACCGCGCTCTTTTGGTGTAAGTACCAATTCTGCCCCCATCGCTTTCATTACCTGGCGGCGCTCTACCGACATCGACTCAGGCATAGTCAGGATCAGCCGATATCCCTTCACCGCAGCGACCATTGCCAAGCCAATACCGGTATTGCCGGAGGTGGGCTCGATAATGACACCCCCCGACTGCAGAGCGCCCCTGCGTTCGGCATCCTCGATCATCGCCAACGCAATACGATCTTTAATACTGCTGCCCGGATTAAAACGCTCTACCTTCATCCAAACTTCGATATCAGGTCGAAAGAGATGATTTATTTTTACATGCGGGGTATTGCCGATTGTTTCCAGAATATTGGCTGCTTTCATCGGTGAAGCTCTCCATTATTAATGCGCACAACAGGCCTGTGCCAGGCGTATTTATTCAATATCGGGCCATACTACCTCAGAAATACCCCGCACCAGCTACCCAGGGAAACTCATTTGGGTACCAGCTCAGGAAGCCATCGAAGAATGCGTTGAAAAACGCTAAATTGATCAGAGGGCACACAAAATAACAACAAGGTAGATCCCAATGAACTCAGAAACCCCAATTTCTACGCAATCTATCCCACACTCCTTTCTGCGCTTTTTTATTGCCAGTGCCACCCTATTCATCCTCTTGGATACCTGGAAAATAGAGGGCCTCTGGATGCCAGCTTTAAAGGCACTGCCAATTCTCTCTCTATTGATCATTGCCAAAATCGAACTTGGTGGCACCACCCAACGCTTCGTTATTGTGGCTCTCAGTTTCTCGGCACTGGGAGATATATTGTTGGAACTGCAATTCGCCCATCACTTTATTTTTGGCTTGGGCGCTTTCCTGATCGCACAACTGGTCTACGCCGCCGGGTTCCTACGCTATGCGGAGCGGCTGAATCGGCGCAGCCTTGCAAGAGTGATCCCCATAGCATTAGTAACACTGGCTTTAGGGCGGGTTATCCTGCCCGCATCGGGGGGGCTAGCACCTGCTGTACTGTTCTATCTGCTGGCCATCGTCGCCATGGCTGTTGCTGCGTCGATACACCGGGGCGATTCCGCTCTACTATTTACCGGAGCGGTAACCTTTATGCTCTCGGATACATTGATCGCCATCAACAAATTTATCGCGCCGCTACCATTTGCAGATAGTGCAATTATGCTGACTTATTACGGCGCACAACTCGCTATCCTGTACGGCATCCGCCGCGCCCAGGCATAATACCGGACCGACCGGGAGCACAAGGCCAAGCCAACTAAACTTTGTCTTCCCAACACACCTCAGAAAGGTAGACAGTGCCCATGCTCGACTGGCGAAGTATCGATACCGTATTACTGGACATGGACGGCACCCTGCTGGATTTGCACTACGACAATCACTTTTGGTTGACCCATTTGCCCAAGCGTTACGCAGAGGTTCACGGCTTTGACCCCAATGAGGCCCAGCAAAAATTAGAGACCGAAATCAACGCCCGCCGCGGCACCCTGGAGTGGTACTGCCTCGATTTTTGGCAGGAAAAGCTAGAGCTGGATATCCTCGGAATATTGCGCGAGATTGAGGAGCGTATCGCCCTGCGCCCCCATACCGAGGCCTTTTTGAACGGCCTACAGCAACTGCAGAAACCCACTTTCCTGGTCACCAATGCACACCGTCAAGGGCTGGAACACAAGCTGGAAATCACCGGCATCGACCGCTGGTTTGACGGCATCGTCTCTTCCCACGATTATGGACATGCCAAAGAGAGTGCCCATTTCTGGGGTACATTGCGCGAGAAGCTGGAATTTAATCCAGACAGAACCCTGTTTGTCGACGATAACCAGAGTGTGCTCGCCGCAGCCCAGGATTACGGTATCGCGCACCTGCTGTGTATTCGCCAGCCAGACAGTCGCGGGCCCAAACGGGAAATTACCGATTTTCCGGCAATTCATCATTTCGACGAAATTATGGCACTCGATAACAGCGCCCCAAACGAGCGACCCGCATAGCCCGCATTGGCGAAGTCACCTTAGTTAAACGCTGGAAACCGATGGAAAAAGTACGTATCGACAAGTGGCTCTGGGCCGCACGCTTCTTCAAAACCCGCAATATTGCCAAACAGGCGATTGAGGGCGGCAAGGTTCATGCTGATGGCCATCGGGTCAAAGCCAGCAAAGAAGTCTCTACTGGTGCCAAACTAAGCATTCGCCAGGGCTGGGACCTGGTGGAGGTTGAGGTGGTCTCCCTGTCTAACCAGCGCCGTGGCGCCGAAATTGCCCGCATGCTCTACCGCGAGACAGAGGACAGCATCAGCCGCCGCGAGCGGGAAAAAGCTGAGCGCCAAGCCACCAATGCCGGTATTCAACAAGATCGGCCCAATAAAAAGCAGCGCCGGCAAATACACCGTTTTTTGCGAGAACAGGAGTAGAATCCTAGGACAAAAGTGGTGAAATTTCCGCCATTTGCCACTTTAGCTGCTAAACTGCCCCCACTTAACCCGATAGAAAACAGCCATGATGAAACGACTGATCGCCATCTCCCTGCTGGTTTTGCTCGGTATGCAGACCGCCCTAGCAGACAGCCGTGAACACGAGCAGCTCAAGCGCTCAATCATCAAGATTTACACCACTGCCGCCGCTCCGGATTACTTCAATCCCTGGGCCCTGCTCAACCCCAAGCAGCTATCCGGCTCTGGCGCAGTGATCCGCAACAGGCAGATTCTCACCAATGCGCACGTGGTCGCCAACGGCAGCTTTATTCAGGTGCAGCGCCACGGTGATGCCAAGAAATTTCGCGCACGGGTTAAGTTTATCTCTCACGATGCAGACTTAGCGTTGCTGACCGTCGAAGACGAGATTTTTTTCAACGACACCCACCCACTCACTCTGGGTAAGCTGCCCGACTTACAAGAAGAAGTCACCGTCTACGGTTATCCGATTGGCGGCAAATCCTTATCCATTACCCGCGGCGTGCTCTCCCGAGTCGAGCACCAGTATTACGCCCATGCCGAAAGCTACCTGATGGCCGGCCAGATTGATGCTGCAATCAATCCCGGCAACAGCGGCGGCCCGGTCATTTCCAACGGGCGCATCGTCGGCGTGGCCATGCAGACCAACCAGAGTGCAGAAAACCTGGGTTATTTTGTTCCGCCTAGTGTAATCACCCATGTACTCGAAGATGCCAGGGACAATGTTCACCAGGGTTTCCCCGAGTTGGGTGTGGTCACCCAAAGCCTGGAGAGCCCCTCAATGAAAAAGGCCGCCGGCCTGGAGGAGGACCAGGATGGCGCCATGATCGTGAAGGTATTTGATGACGCTCCCTCCGCCGGAGTATTCCAACCCGGGGATGTGCTACTGCAAGTGGATGGCTTTAAAGTAGCCGCAGATCGCACAGTGGAATGGCGCGAAAATCAGCGTACCAACTACCATTATGCCGTAGACCGACACCATGTCGGCGACAAGTTACCCGTGCGTTTCTCCCGCAACGGTGAAGAGCAGGCGGCAGAAGTGACCCTGGCGGCAGCGCCCCCCTCGCGCGCGATGGTTCTAGGCGAGCAGTTTGACCGCCAGCCCCGCTACTACATCTATGGCGGTGTTGTCTTTGTGCCTCTGAATATGAACCTGATCAAACGTTGGGGCAGTAACTGGCACTCAAAAGCGCCTATTGACTACCTCTACGCCCGCAACCAGTGGAGCAACGAGGAGCAGCGTGAAATGGTAGTAGCGCTGAAGGTGCTACCCGCTAACGTGAATCTCGGATATCACGACTGGAAGAACTGGACCATCAATACTGTGAACGGCCACAGCATTACAGACTTTGATGAGTTTGCCCAATTGATGGAAACCAATAAGCAGGACTTTATCGAGCTGCGCGACCGCTCCGGCTATCGTATGGTGCTCGACGCCGCTGAAGCGCGAGAGCAGGAACCGCGAATCCTGCAAACTTACCACATCCCCCAACGCCACTCTCAGGGGCTATTTAGCCAACTGGCTAACAAAGAACAATAGAACAATAAGGGGCATGGAATAGCCGTGAAATTACTGTGTTTAGAAGTCGTTCTGGGCGGCCTGTTACTGACCGCCAGCGCAGTTGCCTATAGTGGAGAACTGTACCGCTGGGTCGATGAAGGTGGCCGTGTCCACTTTGGTGATCGCCCACCGGTTGACACCAAGGCCAAGGATATCTCCGGGAACCTTACGCCGATCAACGCTGTTGGCTCTACAGAAAAACGGCAGCCATTAAATACGGTGAGGGTTTCTCGTAATGTTGACGAGGAGTACCAGGCGCGACAACTGCGCGAAGCGCAAGAAAAGCAGCAAGAAATGGATAAAGCCTGCAGTAAGGCCCGCAGTAACCTCAAGATCCTGCAGGGCCGCGTGGCATTTTTCGACAATAACGGTAACGAAGTCCGCCGTACTGAGCGGGAACGCCAGCAAATGGCAGCGAAGCTACAACGCCAGATTAACGATTACTGCAGCTAACACTCTCTTGTCCGTGCCGCCAATGCCCCAATCGGTGCGCCTCCCCTGCGGCAACAGGGGCCGCAATGATTACCGACGGCTACCATTTAGGGATATCCACCTCTAAAATCCTGCGGTTTTAATACCGAGGCACCCGATCCATGTCCGATCAGCTGGAACGTTTTATCTTCTCCAAACACGACATTCGCGGGCAGGTGGTAACACTGACTGATGCCTACCGCGATATTCTCGAACACAATCCCCTGCCAGCACCGGTAGCGCGTCTACTGGGAGAATTCCTAGCCGCAGCCTGCCTACTTTCAACCACGCTGAAATTTGAAGGGGTACTCAGCCTGCAAGCCCGCGGTGAGGGCAATGTGCCCCTGATTATGGCGGAGTGTACCCATCACAGTGATCTGCGTGGCATAGCCCGGGTTGCAGACGATGTGCAGTTCAATGAAAACGCCACCCTGCGCGATATGATCGGTACTCGCGGAGCCCTGGCCATCACCCTTGAGCCCAAACGCGGTGAGCGCTATCAGGGGGTGGTCCCTATGGAAAAGGAAAGTCTGGCAGAGTGCCTGGAAGACTATTTCAAACAGTCAGAGCAACTGGCCACCCGCGTCTGGCTCGAAAGTAGTGATAGCTCCGTGGCCGGGCTCATGTTGCAAATTCTACCCGGCAACAACGCCGCTTCAGCAGAGGAAAACGAAGATACCTGGGAAACAGCCATTCATCTGGCAGATACAGTGACTGCTGAAGAGCTCTTCACCGTCCCTCATCCGGAACTGATTCACCGCCTGTTCCACCAGCTAGAGCCCGCAACTCTGGGTACTGATAATATTCGTTTCAAGTGCAGCTGCTCACGAGAGCGCAGTGCCCGCGCACTGGTCTCACTGGGCGCCGAAGATGTGTATCAACTACTGGAAGAGCAGGGTGGTGAAATTGTCGCCGACTGCCAATTTTGCAATGCCCATTACCGATTTGTACGGGATCAGATTGAATCCCTGCTAAACGCGCCTCCCCATACCTTGCATTAAACCCGCTGGGGCTACACAACAAACTCCCGCTTTGTGTAGCCTCAAAACAAATCCCAATCAGCGACCGACAATAATTCACGCAGGAAATAATGGCTACAACCTATATAAATTAAACTAATCTAAACTCAGATTATTTTCCATGACAGCGCTGTCACTGACTACAAAGCATCCAAGGTTGCTACCGGCTTATTTTGATTTTTGCAATAATGCGCCCCCCAAATTTTCTACGGCTGTCTAAACCTTGGGCAGCCCCAATGTTTTTACTATCCAACTTTCACGGGTAATGCACGAATGGCACAGATCGACGACTCCGCGCTGGTCTTCAAGAACCTATCACCGGCACAATTGGTAGAGCAGGCTCTGACACGCGGCGAGGGCAAGCTGTCAGATACAGGCGCTCTGGTGACTGAAACCGGCGCGCGCACCGGTCGCTCCCCAGCTGACCGCTTTGTTGTAGAAGAGCCCTCCACTGCCGACAGTATCGCCTGGGGCAACGTCAACCGCCCTTTCCCGCAGGATAAATTTGACGCCCTGTGGGATCGTGTAGAGGCTTTTGCTGCTGGTGACGATACCTTCGTTCAGCACCTGCATGTGGGCCAGGACGAAGACCACTATCTGCCGGTTGTAGTGACCACCCAAACGGCGTGGCACAACCTGTTCGGGCGCAACATGTTTATTCGTGCCGAGAAATACAATCCCAAGTCCAAGGAAGAGTGGAAGATTCTTCATGCTCCTCACTTTGTCTGTGAGCCCGAACGCGATGGCACCAACTCCGAAGGCTGCGTGATCATCAACTTTGGTCAGCGCAAAGTACTGCTGGCGGGCATGCGCTACGCCGGTGAAATGAAAAAAGCCATGTTCTCCGTGCAGAACTTCCTGCTGCCGGAAAAAGACGTAATGCCTATGCATTGTGCGGCTAACGTCGGCGAAGATGGCGACACCTGCCTGTTCTTTGGTCTGTCCGGCACCGGCAAGACCACCCTTTCCGCCGATCCAGAGCGCTACCTGATAGGCGATGATGAGCACGGCTGGACCAAGGGTGCCGTGTTCAATATGGAAGGCGGCTGCTACGCCAAAACTATTGACCTGAGCCAAAAGAATGAGCCGGTCATCTGGGACGCAATTCGCTTCGGCGCCATCGTCGAGAATGTAGTGACCAACGATAACGGCACCGCCGATTATTGCGACACCAGTCTCACCGAAAACGGCCGTTGTTCCTACCCGTTGGAGCATGTCGAAATGCGCCAGCTGGAAAACCGTGCCGGTGAGCCGAAGAACGTTATCTTCCTCACCTGTGATGTCTCCGGCGTACTGCCTCCGGTATCCATCCTCTCCAAAGAGGCTGCGGCTTATCACTTCCTGTCTGGCTACACTGCTCGCGTCGGCTCCACTGAGCTGGGCGCAGAGGCCGGAATCCACCCGACTTTCTCCACCTGTTTCGGCGCTCCATTCATGCCGCGCGCACCGCGCGAATACGCAGACCTGCTGATGAAGCGTATCGAAGAGTTCGGCTCCAAGGTTTATCTCGTCAATACCGGCTGGACCGGCGGCTCCGGCGGCAACGGCAAGCGTTTCCCAATTCCAGTGACTCGCGCAGTGGTTGCCGGTATCCAAAGCGGCGCTCTGGAAGGCGTAGCTACAGAGCACCTGGACGCCTTGAACCTGGATATCCCGGTGGAAGTGTCCGGTGTCGACAAGTCCTACCTGAATCCGCGCGAAGCCTGGGCTGACAAGGCCGCCTACGACGACCAAGCCGGTAAACTGGCAAAGCTGTTCGCCGAAAACATTAAGAAATTCAATGTCAGCGAAGACGTCAAGAAAGCGGGCCCACAAGCCTAATTGATAGGTCATCAGGCGGACTGAGCCCTCTGTGACTTCAAAGCCGCTGCCCCCCCGGTGCAGCGGCTTTTTTACACCCTCGCAAAGCCCCCGGCTCGTAGAATTTTGCGGCTATAGTGATTAAACAGGCGCCGACGAATTCAACGTCTGCAACGTAATCACCGAAGCAGCAGTTGCGAGTCCTATGTCCGCAGGCAATTCCTTTACCCGCTTTGAAACTCTGTATCCGCATAAACCGCCTGGGCAGCGCGTCAACCGGGTGGTGGTCGGTACCCTTATCCTGATTCTCAGTGCGATCCTCTTGGCACTCTGGTTATTCCTTTATTTCATTTCGCAGGAAAAGCCCTACGTAGAGCTCAAGGGGCACCGAATCGCCAGCGAGGGGACCTTCGACAAGTTCCTGCGAAGTGGCAACAATCGAGCACAGATACAAGCACTCAACCAGTTTCTGCAGGAGCGCGGTGTGGTCGGCGTATTCCCTGTGCAGGATTTACTGCGCCAGGGCAGTGATTGGCTCGACCTAAAAGAAGCGCCATTCGCAATCCCCCCTCGGAGCCAGTGGCCGAATATTGTCAGTACGCTCACCCTGGTACGGGATCATGTAGTGCCTCTGATTGGCCCGGTCGCCGTAGTGTCAGCATTTAGAAGCGATACCTACAACCGTAAGTTTCAGGGCAGAGACTCAGCTAGGCACCGGAATTTTTGTGGGCTGGACCTGATTCCAAAATCCAATATCGGTCACAAAGAACTCAAAGAGGAATTGACCGCTATGCACGCTCGCCTTGGTCCCGATAGCAATCTCGGTCTGGAGCTCACTGAGGAAATTCTGTTTCACATAGACACCTGTGGCTATCGCACCCGGTAACTGAGGTAGCGCCCTATGTTTAAGCAACGTAATACAGAGTTCGTAGAGATCAGCCGACAGAACTTGCGCCGCCAAATACTGATTATCGGCGCAATCGTTCTTGCCATCCTGCTCGGTTTTTTTATTTTCACTTTCGAGCGGGTTCGAGACTTAGACGACAGGGTAAGATCGCCAATCAATATCCTGCCTCTACTCATGATCCCCGAGGTATACGACATTCAAGGCTATCCCGCCGCTTCAGAGCGCGCTTTCAGCCGATTTCTCAGCAAGGGGAATAACCATGCGCGCTTCACCAAGCTGAAAAAATTTCTGCGTAATAACCGAGTCGATCAGGTGGTTCCCCCCTTTGAACTATTGCGACAGGGCAGCGACTGGCAGGATCTGGATGAACCCCCTTTCGCGATTCCCCCCAAAGAACTCTGGTGGGGGATGGTCAATACTTTGCGGGTTATTGAACGGGAAATCGTACCTCGCATTGGCCCCATTACGGTTGTCTCCGGTTGGCGCACTGTCGGCTACAACCGCAAAGCCGGTGGCTCCAAGGGCAGTAAGCATTTACATTTTTGTGGACTGGATATGGTGCCACAACAGAAATTTTCTAGAGACCAGTTGATTCCCGTACTCAGGGACATCCACAAACGCAACGGCCTTCAGTGGCAAATGGGTCTGGGGATTTACAGGAGTGTCCGCTTTCATGTGGATACCTGCGGGTACAGGCGCTGGTAAAACCACACTGCTTCTGCTTAGATAGAGCAAAAATTGGGCACCCCATATCGCCGGGTAGCCCGTGAAGCAGAGGAAGTTGCAGTGCAGGAAAAACTCGAAAGGCGCTCGTTTATATTAACTCTTTTGTTGGTAAGCGTAGCTTTTTTACTACTGATAAAACCCTTTTTTACTCCTATTTTTTGGGCATGTGCCACAGCCTTGATTTTTTACCCGGTCTACCGCTTGTTAATGAAGCGTTTTCCCAATTCGCCTAATTCAATGGCTCTGCTTACCCTGTTGATGTGTATTGTCTTACTGGTAATACCGGTACTAGTGGTAACCACCTCATTTATTAATGAAGCGGTAACCCTTTACCACAAGATTCAAGAGGGGCAAATTGACGTTTCTAAATCCTTTGAGCAGATTCGCAATGCCTTCCCCAGGGTCAACAGCATACTCGAAGGCATTGGCGTGGATATTGAAGAAGCCAAACAACGCTTGCTAGGAGGCGTAATGAACGCCGGCAGCTTCGTAGCACGAAACGCAATTGAAGTTGGACAAAATACCGTTAACTTTTTTGTCATGCTCGGCTTAATGCTCTATCTCACCTTCTTCTTAATCCGCGACGGTGAAAAGCTGGTAAACCTGATTATCCACGCCCTACCCCTCGGCGATGAGCGCGAACACCTATTGCTGGCCAAGTTTGCCGAAGTAACTCGAGCAACGATCAAGGGAAACCTGGTAGTGGCCATTACCCAAGGCGCGTTGGGCGGTATAATTTTCTGGATACTCGGTATACCCGCACCGGTGCTTTGGGGGGTTCTGATGACCTTGCTATCGCTATTACCGGCCGTGGGTGCAGCGCTGATCTGGCTACCTGCTTCCATTTACCTCTACGCGATTGGCGAGCCAATAAAGGCTACGATTCTACTGGCCTACGGTTTAACCGTGATCAGCCTGGTCGACAATTTGCTGCGCCCCATCCTGGTAGGTCGCGATACCAAGCTCCCTGACTATCTAGTGCTCTTTTCCACCGTTGGCGGCCTGTTTATGTTTGGGATTAGCGGCTTTGCTATTGGCCCCTTACTCGCCGCTCTCTTCCTCGCGTTCTGGGAGATATTTATGCGGGAGTTTGTCCACCCTGAAGATATGCTGATGCCTCCAAAACCCGAGGATCTTTGATAATTTCTCAGGTGGCGCAAATCGATGAATTATAGATTTCGCCGACGGACATTTTGCACAGATAAAAACCAAGCTCTCCGACTGAAAAGGGCCTCTTATCAAAGTGGCCCGATCGGTTACGCCGGAGTAGCATAGACGTACCATCAACCTCAAGGGACCTATTCGTGAAACACTGGCTAACCTTTCTGCTTACAACTCTGATCAGCCTCCCCGCCCTAGCCCTCGAGGTAGGGGATATAGCACCGGACTTCTCCCTTCAAGGCTCGGATGGGAAAACCCATTCACTGGCCGATCTGAAGGGTAAAAGCACCGTGGTAATCGCCTGGTACCCAAAAGCTTTTACCAAGGGTTGTACGATTGAATGTAAATCTCTCGCCCAAAATGGCCACTTGATCAAAGAGTTTAAAGCCACCTACTACATGGCCAGTACGGATGACCTGGAAGACAACACACGTTTTGCCAAGGAAAGCGAAGCTGATTTCCCGCTACTCAGCGACCCTACGGGTGAAGTCGCCAAATCTTATGATGTACTGATCCCCATAATGAATATTGCCCGCAGGATTACTATTTATATTGGGGAGGATGGCCGTATACTGAAGATTGATAAAGATATAAAGCCGGCCACTAGCGCTGAGGATATAGCGCGAACTCTGGCCGAACTGGACGTAAAAAATAAGTCATCCTAAGTACGCCAGTCATCCAGCACATAATAAATAGCCCGGAAAGTCTCCGGGCTATTTATTGATATTCAAAAATACAGTCGTCAGCAAATCACAAAAGAGATACCGAAGCAGCATTTTTCCCCCTCAAATTCATCCAACCATTTGCAGACATTCAGTGTGGCCTCTCCTCGACTAGACCTATCGACGTACTCATGCAAATATTCGGGTGTACCAGAAGAAAAAACACGGGTATCTGCTGCTCTTAGTGCCACTGCATTATTTGCCCAGGGCAACTCATCGTCTGTTTTTCCAACAACAGCGCCACCGGCCAATTGGCCTATTTGCTGATTGCCCCAAAGGTAGATCCCTGACCGATCTTTCACCCAAAATAAAAATGGAAGTGCGCTCAGTACTTGTAAATCTTCAGCAGTCATATAATACCAGCGACAATAATAGTTTAGCCTACCCCTAATTCTAGCAGTGCCTAAATGTAATGCTTAAAATATATTAATACTGTCACGAGCAGAAAATAGGGATTCACTATTCAAGGTAAATCGCAAGCATACCCGACAAAATTAGAAGGGTGATATTCAGAAAACGTAAGGATAGATACAATCCACTCTACAGTGAAGAATCTAAAAAGCGCTATGGCTAAATATAAAACAATCAAAACTATTAAGTATTGCTGCCGTTAAAATCGGGTTCTTTATTTTCATAAAGAACCCCTTCAGGAGGCCTAGTCTCCGACAATTTCCAATTCTTTCAGCTTGCGAGTCAAGGTGTTGCGCCCCCACCCGAGTAAATCAGCAGCGTCGCGTTTTCGACCAGCGGTATGTTTGAGAGCAATTTCAATCAGGGCGCGCTCAAATGCGGGAACTGCTTCACTGAGAATCTCGCGCTGCCCTGACGATAAAGCCTGATCGGCCCACAGACGCAGGGCCTTTTGCCAGTCTGCCGGGGCCTCTGCTACCGCGCCCTGCTGGTGAAGCTCTTGCGGTAGATCTTCGATATGTACTTCACGACCGGAGGCCATCACGGTAATCCAGCGACAGGTGTTTTCCAGTTGCCTAACATTACCGGGCCAGTCGAGCCCGGACAGGTACTCTTCGGCTTCCTTGGTCAGGATCTTCGTTTCCACCCCCAGATCATTGGCCGCAGAGTTAAAGAAGTGCCTTACCAGCCTTGGGATATCTTCGCGGCGGTCCGCCAGTCTCGGAATATGGATGCGAATCACGTTGAGGCGATGAAATAAATCCTCACGGAACTTGTACTGACGCACCAAATTTTCCAGATCCTGGTGTGTCGCAGCAATAATCCGCACATCCACTTTTACCGGGGTGTGACCACCCACCCGGTAAAACTCCCCATCGGCGAGCACCCGCAATAATCGCGTCTGAGTATCTGCGGGCATATCACCGATCTCATCCAAAAACAAAGTACCGCCATTGGCCTGTTCGAAGCGCCCTGCACGCTGCGAGCTGGCACCGGTAAAGGCGCCTTTCTCATGACCAAATAATTCCGATTCCATCAGGTCCTTGGGAATAGCGGCCATATTCAACGCAATAAAAGGCTTATCCCGGCGCGGGCTGTGATTGTGCAGCGCCTGCGCCACCAGTTCTTTCCCTGTACCGGATTCTCCGTTGATCAATACAGTGATATTGGAGTGCGAGAGGCGGCCGATCGCGCGAAACACCTCCTGCATCGCCGGCGCTTCGCCAATGATCTCTTTACTGCCCGTGCCGTTTTCGGGTTCTACACGCTCCTCCGCACTCTGTTCACTGGCGTGCATCAATGCACGGCGGGTAACAGCGACGGCTTCATCAATATCAAAAGGCTTGGGCAAATATTCAAAAGCCCCCCCCTGATAGGCAGCCACTGCGCTGTCTAGATCCGAGTGTGCAGTCATAATAATAATTGGCAGACCTGGGCGCTCAGCCTGAAAGCGCTGCAATAGCTTAAAACCATCGGAGCCCGGCATACGAATATCACTGATAACGACATCCGGTGAATCGCTATAAAAATCATCCAGAGCACGATCACCACTCTCATAACATTGGGTTTCAATGCCCTCCCGCGACAGCGCCCGCTCCAGCACCCAGCGGATTGATCTGTCGTCGTCAATAATCCAAACGCGATTACTCATGCTCTAGGTTCCTGTATTTGCTAATTCAGTCATGAGGGGCAGGTAAATCTGGAACACACTGCGCCCGGGGCGGCTGTCACACTTAATCAGCCCCTTGTGTTGATTGATAATGTTCAGAGAAATAGAAAGTCCAAGACCCGAACCTTCGGCGCGTCCAGAGATCATCGGGAAAAATATCCGCTCACGGATTTCTTCCGGAATACCGGGGCCGTTGTCTTCAATCTCTATACGACATACCAGTGGGCAGTTGCGCCGGCCTATGGTGAACTGGCGCTGTATACGTGTGCGCAGCACCATTTCGCCGCTACTGAGCCCGATACTTTCATCGATAGCCTGCATCGCATTGCGCGCTATATTCAGCAGCGCCTGGATCAATTGCTCGCTATCCGCTGGCACATCGGGAATTGACGGGTCGTAATCCCTTCGAATCCACAGCTTTCCGCCACATTCGGCATCCACAAGCTGTGCCACCCGCTCCAATACCTCATGCGCATTGACCGGCTGCAGCTGTACCGGCTGGCGCGGCCCCAATAGACGATCCACCAAGTTGCGCAGGCGGTCCACTTCTTCAATGATGATCTGGGTATATTCATCCAGAGAGGGATCCGGCAGTTCCCGCTGCAACAGTTGCGCAGCACCGCGAATACCACCGAGCGGGTTTTTCACCTCGTGTGCCATACCGCGTACCAGATTGCGCGTGGTTTCCTGGGCACTGATCAATGCGTCCTCCCTGGCGATACGTAACAGACGATCCATCGGCTGTACTTCCAAGAGCAATAGACCCAACTCCGGCACCGGGCTTACCGAGTAATCCACAGTGCGGGTTTCCAGGTTATTCAAGTGCCAACTAGCCCGGCGCACCGTGTATTTTTCACTCTTGCGCAAGGCTTCCCGCATAGTCTGATGAGCACTGGATGATTCGCGTACCACCTGCTCCAACGGCAAACCATTGACCCTGGCACTCGAGGCGGCGAGTAAATCTTCTGCAGCATTGTTCAGATAACAAACTGATAACTTTTCATCCAGCACCAGCACAGCAGAAGTTAGGCTATCGAGTAGCTGGCGCAACTGGCGATCATTAAGCATTTACAAAATCTCCAGTTCTGTCCGGGGTCAAGGCCAGAGTCCATCCAGCCCCCGGAGGAATAAGCGCTTGTATCCAGTCAGTGCAAAAAGTAAACCAAAATGGCGCAAAAGCAGGTCCTTGCACGCTGAACTGACCTCGACCGAACATTTCCAGTGCGCAGCCAGTGACGATGGCGATGGCGATGGCGGCAAGCGTTATCTATCAGGAGAGAGTCATTTGTATCAACTGGCGAGAATGCACCATAAGGGTGCGAAGGTCAAAAAATAAACAGATGGAAGGGGTGCGAAAAGGGGGAGGCAGCGATTAAATCCTGAAGGGGCATTGCGCCCCATACTGTGACCTCAGCCCCTCGCTATCGGGCGTTTAACATAGATGGTTATCGCCGGGGATTGGGCCAGGCGCTGTCCTTTGGCCCCGACCAGGACCACCTGCACGCTATGGGCACCTCGTTCCAGCGCTGAGATATCCAAGGATTCCCCCCCAGAACTCCCCTGCCAGCGCTGGCCGTCGATGATTGCATAGAAGCTCGCCCCCTTCGGATACTGGGGAGCCACCTCCACTTGGAGTGCGATTAATGTCTGTCCCGGAGGAATGGTTGCCTCACTTAAAGGACTCACTATTCGAATCGAGACAGGACCCAGTGCCTCATCCTCATCGCTGCTCGGAGACAACTTGCGCCTGGGCAGCTCCCGCGGCAACGCTATCGGCTGAATATTGATAGGGGCGAGCTCGACTTTCTCTGAATTTCCACTAGGCGGTGGCGTATCGCTAAAGGTCACTTGACCATCGGGGCCAGTGACTTTGTAAATAGCCCCGGTTTCACTGCCGCCATCGGTACCCGCGGTAGCCACTAGTGGTGTAGCCAGGAAAATAACTCTCAGTAGCCTCTGAATTCCCATCGTGTTATTCGACCGCTGGACGGACGCTCCTTTTCAGCCCCTCAAAGGGCTTCATGACACACTTAAATACCGCTTTACCCCAGATGCGGCAACAACGGCACAGTCAACTTCCAACTGACAGTGTACCCATAATAAAAAAGCCCGCACCAGAGGGGTGCGGGCTTTTCGCGAACAGCTCGACGGCATCCAAGTGATGCCAGTCGCTATTACACGGAGTAGTACATATCGAACTCGACCGGGTGAGTGGTCATGTTCAGGCGCTCTACTTCTTCACGCTTCAACTCGATATAGGCATCGATCGCATCATCAGTGAATACGCCACCGGCTGTCAGGAACTCGCGATCCTCGTCCAGGGCGTCCAGGGCACTCTCCAGGCTGGTAGCAACCGTTGGGTACTCGGCCAGCTCTTCTGGCGGCAGGTCGTAAAGGTCTTTGTCCGCAGGGTCGCCAGGGTGGATCTTGTTTTTGATACCGTCGAGGCCCGCCATCAGCAGTGCGGCGAAAGACAGGTAGGGGTTGGCGGTCGGGTCCGGGAAGCGAGTCTCGATGCGCTTGCCTTTCGGGGAAGGTACGAAAGGAATACGGATAGACGCAGAGCGGTTGCGCGCGGAATAAGCTAGGATAACCGGTGCTTCGTAGCCAGGAACCAGACGCTTATAAGAGTTGGTAGAGGCGTTACACAGTGCGTTCAAGGCGCGAGCGTGCTTGATGATACCGCCGATGTAGTACAGAGCAGCTTCGGACAGCCCAGCGTAGGCATCACCGGCACACTGGTTGACACCGTCCTTGCTGAAGGACTGGTGTACGTGCATACCAGAGCCGTTATCACCAACCAACGGCTTGGGCATAAAGGTTGCGGTTTTGCCGTAGGCGTGAGCAACGTTGTGCACGGCGTACTTAAGGATCTGTACTTCGTCCGCCTTCTTGGTCAGGGTGTTGGCAGCAACACCGATTTCGCACTGGCCAGCAGTACCCACTTCGTGGTGGTGTACTTCTACACGCAGGCCCATCTGCTCCATAGCGGAACACATAGCGGCACGGATATCGTGCAGGGAGTCAACCGGAGGCACCGGGAAGTAGCCGCCTTTAACACCGGGACGGTGACCGATATTGCCTTCGGCGAAGCTGTGACCAGAGGACCAGGCCGCTTCTTCGGAGTTGATCTTGTAGAAGGCGCCCCCCATTTCGGCACCCCAAGTAATGTCGTCGAAAACGAAGAACTCAGGCTCTGGACCAAACAGCGCGGTGTCACCCAGGCCGGTGGACTTCAGGTACTCCTCAGCGCGCAGTGCGATGGAGCGGGGATCGCGCTCGTAACCCTGACCGGTGATCGGGTCTACGATGTTACAACGAATAATAACGGTGCTTTCATCGGTGAAGGGATCGAGGAAAGCAGTGTCGTCATCCGGCATCAGGATCATGTCGGATTCATTGATACCCTTCCAACCGGCGATGGAAGAACCATCAAACATTTTGCCTTCTTCGAAGAACTCGCCGTCAACTTCCGACACAGGGATGGAAACGTGCTGTTCTTTACCCTTGGTATCGGTAAAGCGCAGGTCTATCCACTTCGCTTCACTCTCATTAATCAAACCGAGCGTTTTCGCTGACATTGCAGTCCTCCAGGTCTTGAAAAGTAATTGGTCGCTATGCCTTGCAGTCGCTGCTGGCATTCACTCTTTACCTGGCGTGTAATAAAGCAAGGAGTGTGCCAAATTAGGGCAATCGCCTTGTGGCGCCAGTGCAAGGCCCAGCAAAGTGCTAACGGAGCCAGGATAGATGCATTGTGGCCCGGCGGCCACCCAAATACGCACCAAAAAAGCACACACCTAGTTCGACCTCGCCCACAAACAGTGCGCAACCAAGTTGCCTCTGGCTAGTTTATAATGCGGCACCTTCTATCAACATGCGGTACCCCACGGATTCCCATGCACTTTGTCGTCAAGTTTTTTCCAGAGATCACCATTAAGAGCAACCCTGTGCGCAAACGCATGTCGCGTCAGCTCAAGGACAACCTGCAGCGCCTGCTGCGCCCGCTGGACGATCGTATCCAGGTGCGCAAGGACTGGGAAAAGATCGATGTGATCGCTCCCGATGCTGTCTCTCACTTGGGCGGGCGTATCGAAGAGGTGCTCTCTCACACCCCCGGTATTGCCAACTTCTCCCGCGTGCGTCAGTTCCCTTTGGGCGACTTGCACGACATGTACGAGAAAACCCTATCAGTGTGGGGCCCCGCGCTGAAAGACAAGACTTTCTGTGTACGGGCAAAACGTTCGGGCAAACACGATTTCAAATCCCTCGATGTGGAACAGTACGTGGGTGGCGGCCTCAACAAGAACACCGAGGCAGCCGGGGTAAAACTGAAAAACCCGGATATCACGGTGAAACTGGAAATCCGTCACGACAAGCTCAATGTCATCGAGGTGCAGCACCCCGGTCTCGGCGGCTTCCCGTTGGGCACCCAGGACCCGGTACTGTCGCTGGTATCCGGCGGTTTTGATTCCACCGTGGCCAGCTACCTGACGATGAAACGCGGTCTCCGCACTCACTTCCTGTTCTTTAACCTGGGGGGGCGCCAGCACGAACTGGGCGTTAAGGAGGTGGCTTACTACCTGTGGAATAAATACGGAGCCTCCCACCGCGTGCGTTTTGTCACGGTATCGTTTGAGGAAGTGGTCGCAGAAATTCTTGAGCGCGTCGACGACTCCCATATGGGCGTAATTTTAAAGCGTATGATGCTGCGCGCCGCCGATGTGATTGCCAAGGAACTAGAGGTGGATGCGGTGGTGACCGGTGAAGCCATCGCCCAGGTCTCCAGCCAGACCCTGAAAAACCTGGCGGTTATCGATAGTGTTACCAACACCCTGGTATTGCGCCCGCTGATCACTACGGATAAAACCGACATTATTCGCACCTCGCGGGAAATCGGCACTGAAGAGTTCGCGGCGAACATGCCCGAATACTGCGGCGTGATATCGGTGAGACCCACCACCCGAGCCAAAATCGAAAAGGTGGAATCCGAGGAAAACCGTTTCGACTTCGCCGTTCTGGACCGTGCCATCAGCAATCGTACAATTCAGAACATCGACCAAGTGATCGAAGAAGTGGATGGCGAAGCACCTGAAGTGGATATCCGCGAGGAGCCTGGCAACGCAATCGTGATCGACATTCGCCACCCCGACGAGGAAGAGTTGGACCCCTTGGAGCTGGACTGCGAAATACAGACGGTGCCTTTCTATCGCCTCAACAAAACCTTTGCCCACCTGGACCAGGACCGGGAGTACCTGCTGTATTGCGCGCGCGGTGTAATGAGCCGCTTGCACGCCTCCCACCTGCTGGATGAGGGCTTTCGCAACGTCGGAGTATTCCGCCCGGAGCTCCCACATCGCAACGCGGGCAACAAAAATAGCGGCGATGCCAGCTGACACACCCTAAACCCCGGCCGCCACTATCGGCGGCCGGCAGTTCACTCCTACCGCCCCTCACGCCCCCTTCAAGTAAAAGTAACTGCTGGTAGTTGCACGACCTGTTCTGGTATCACGGCCCGGCATCGAGGAAATACCTTCTCCAACAATCCCCCCTGCAGACGAAACTAGCCGCCAAGTGGGCACTTCGAACTGAGGAGACACCCGCGCTCCCCAGCCGGCCCCAAGCCCATTGCGGGCGGCCGACACCACCAATCCCACATCTCCGCGCATTTTTTATCCAATTGCTGCTCCCATTTGTAACGCTACGCCCCTATAATCGCCGCCTTTGGCCGGAATGCTGCTGTAGAAACCCCGCAGGTGCCCCGCCCCGATTTACCCAGATTTAACGCCCAGAGGCCCCCAGTGATAGACAATCTGCGCAATATTGCCATTATCGCCCACGTTGACCACGGCAAAACCACCCTGGTGGACAAGCTGCTGTCCCAGTCCGGCACCCTCGACCGTCGCGACGAAGGCGCCGAGCGGGTCATGGACTCCAACGATCAGGAGCGTGAGCGCGGCATCACCATCCTAGCGAAGAACACTGCCATCCGCTGGAACGACTACCGCATCAACATCGTCGACACCCCAGGGCACGCCGATTTCGGCGGCGAGGTAGAGCGTGTTTTGTCCATGGTTGACTCAGTACTGCTGTTGGTCGATGCAGTGGACGGCCCCATGCCTCAGACCCGTTTCGTGACTCAAAAGGCCTTTGAGCAGGGCCTCAACCCCATCGTAGTTATCAACAAAATCGACCGCCCCGGCGCCCGTCCGGACTGGGTAATGGACCAGGTTTTCGATCTGTTCGACAGCCTCGGCGCCACCGATGCACAGCTGGACTTCCCCGTCGTTTACGCCTCAGCCCTAAACGGCATCGCCGGCCTGGACGACACGGACATGGCCGACGATATGACGCCGCTGTTCCAGATGATTGCGGACAAGGTTGAGCCGCCCAAGGTTGACCCCACCGGTGCTTTCCAGATGCAGATTTCCGCCCTGGACTACTCCAGTTATGTGGGCGTCATCGGCGTTGGCCGCATCAGTCGTGGCACCCTCAAGCCCAATCAACAGGTTGTGGTACTCGACCGCGAAGGCAACTCACGCAAGGCCAAGGTTCTGCAGGTCATGGGTTACCTGGGGCTGGAGCGTGTGGAAGTGGAACAGGCCAGCGCCGGCGATATCGTTTGTATTACCGGTGTCGGTGAGCTGAATATTTCCGACACTCTGTGTGATATTGACACCCCGGAAGCCCTGCCCGCCCTGAGCGTAGACGAACCCACCGTGAGCATGACCTTCCAGGTCAACGACTCACCTTTCGCCGGCCAGGACGGCAAATACGTCACTTCGCGCAATATCCGGGAACGCCTGGATCAGGAGTTGATTCACAACGTGGCCCTGCGCGTAGAGCAAGGCGACTCTCCGGACAAATTTAAGGTCTCTGGACGCGGCGAACTGCATCTGTCCGTGCTGATCGAATCCATGCGCCGTGAAGGCTTCGAGCTGGGTGTATCCCGCCCCGAAGTAGTGCAAAGAGAAGTCGATGGCGAGATTCACGAGCCCTACGAGCAGGTGGTCATCGACGTCGAGGACCAGCACCAGGGCCCGATTATGGAAGAGCTGGGTCTGCGTAAAGCCGACCTCACCAATATGGAGCCGGACGGCAAGGGCCGCGTGCGCCTGACCTTTATCGTCCCCTCGCGCGGCATGATCGGCTTCCGCTCCCAGTTCCTCACCATCACCAGCGGTTCTGGCATCATGACCAGTATCTTCGACCACTACGGTCCGGTGAAGCAGGGTGAAGTGGCCAAGCGTGTCAACGGCGTACTGGTTTCCATGGTTAAGGGCAAGACCCTCGCCTACGGCCTGTTTGCACTGCAAGACCGCGGCCGTCTATTCCTTGGCCACGGCGAAGAAGTTTACGAAGGGCAAATCGTTGGTATTCACTCCCGCGGCAATGACCTGGTGGTAAACCCCACCAAAGCCAAGCAGCTCACCAACGTGCGCGCCTCCGGTACCGATGATGCGCTGACTCTGTCGCCGCCGGTTCGCCACACTCTGGAACAGGCTTTGGAGTTCATCGAAGACGACGAATTGGTCGAGGTAACTCCCAACTCTATCCGTCTACGCAAAAAAGTCCTGCAGGAAAATATGCGTAAGCGCGCGAAGAAATAATTTATATTTTCTTCAAATTTTAAAAGGGCCCCACGGGGCCTTTTTTATTTGCCATTTAGTGACAGCAGGATTTATTAAAGACCCAAAATCTCAAATGTTCTGTTTCCTTACAAAATAATAAATAGCCTTTTAATTGATGCCTCAATAAAGAGGCCACTTGAAAAATCCATTATGCCCCGCCAAATAAATATGTGGTTAACCCTTCATATGTAGTATTTGCTTCCCAATTCTGAACAAAAAAATAAAAAAAAGGTTTCCTTAATAAAAGGTTTTAGACTATTCGCATCGATATTTAAATTTTTAACATTATCCTGAATAGGGGCTAATAAGCCCCACCTATGCCTTTCTTCTTATTGCTTTTAAAACAACCTCAAAGAAATTCTTGCCGCCATTAGCCCCCTTGTCCAAGCGGCTTCCACATTTATTCCACATTTCCCCGCGGAACTTTTACGCTTTCAATTATTCCAACTTTCCCAAATATAACGACAAATTCATTAATACATAATAGGACCTATGGGAGGTCAATCTAATGTTTTCTTTCCTGCAATCTCAGGATCGAACAAGGATGTTGGAGGGCAACCGCAGTGAACGCGGATCTAAACTTGGGTTTAAATTAAAAATGGCTGCAGCACTCGCAGCAGCAATCGCCTTCAGCGGAAATGTCAGCGCACAAGAGACAAGCAAACGAGTATCGGCCTACTGGGCCGACTGGGAATATTGGGCCGACTCATCTTTCACCCACGACAACGTGGATTTCTCCAAACTCACTCACGTTCAGTATGCCTTCGCGTGGAACGACGAAGACGGCAACATCTACTTTACGGACCCCTATGTCTTCTACGGACTCGGTGCCCAATCCTTTTCTGGCGGCGCCGGTGATGGCCCAGTGAAGTGCTCACCGCAATTCTGGCATCCCTACAGCCAGTACGATTCAAGTATTCAGGACGCAGTCTGTCAGGGGTGGAACGACCACGAATCAGGCTTCGTAAAATCGGTGCACGACGACGGCGCCAAGGCGATCCTCTCCATGGGTGGCTGGACCCTGTCGCATAAAGTATCTGAGATGATGGAGAGCGACACCGCGCGTGCGGCATTCATCGAGAATGCAGTAACACTCCTGACCGATTGGGACTTCGACGGACTCGATCTCGACTTCGAGTATCCGGGCTATGCACCGAACGGTGGGCGTTCGATCGACAAAGACAACTTCACAACACTTCTCAAGGAGCTTCGCGAGCGCTTCGATGAAGTCGAAGCTGAGACTGGCAAAAGCCTGGAGCTGACCGCAGCAGTCGCTTGCGGCCCATCAATTGCAGAAGAAGGTTATGATTTTGCTGAGGTCGGAGCGGTCCTCGATTACGTCAACCTGATGACCTACGACTTCGGTGGGGACTGGGATACAGTAGCTCAGCACACGTCGCCGCTGTTCCCCTATGAAGGCCAGGTCAATGAGGGCTTCGATGCGGACAGCTGCCGCAACATGTGGATGACTGAAGGTAATATCCCAGCCGAAAAAATCATTCTGGGTATGTCCCACTATGGCCGTAGCGTCGCCGGTGCCACGGCGATCGGCGAGACCGCATCGGGGCAGGACGTCGCTCACTGGGGTTCTGACACCGAGACACGCTATTACCAGATCGTGGAGAAAATGCAGAGCGACTCTTCATTCCAGACCGCCTACGACCCAGAGGCGGTCACCCACTATGGATGGTTTGAGGATGGTGGCTTTATCTCTTTCGAAGATACAACCTCTATTGCCGAACGCGCTCAATACGTGGTCAACCAAGACCTGGGTGGCGTGATGATCTGGCAGCTCCGTGGCGGAATGCTTCAGGAGAATGACACCTATCAGTACCCCCTGCTGGATGCTGCGCTTGAGGTCTTCGGTCAAACTGACCCTGGATCGGAAGATGACGATAGCGCAGATGACGGAGATACTGGCGATACCGGCGATACCGGCGATACCGGCGATACCGGCGATACCGGGAGCGATGGCAGCACAGGAAGCAGTGCCTGTGTAGCATTCGAACAGCCCTATGCCGGCGACCCGGGTTACTCAGTCGGTGACGTTGTTGTCTTCGACGGTGTCGCCTACGAGTCAAACCACGCGCCAAACTGGTGGTCTCCGAGCGCTGCACCATCACTGTGGAGCGAAACCACCTGTCAAACCGCCGATGATGGCTCCGACAATAATACCGACAATGGCTCCGACGATAACTCAAATGACAGCACCGGCGGCGACAGCTCTGCAGCCTCCTGTCCTGAGTTCCAGCAGCCTTACGCGGGTGATGCCGGCTATGAAATTGGTGACATGGTGACTTTTGAGGGCCAGGTATACGCCTCAACCTTCGGACCAAACTGGTGGTCCCCAGCTAACGCTCCCCAGTACTGGGAAGCGAGTTCCTGCCAGTAACCTGAATACACTTTGGGCGTCTCCTCAAGGAAGGCGGCTGAAGGTTTCTTCTAATAAAAAGGGCCCTTATGGGCCCTTTTTATATACTGTTTAGTCCGCGCTCATAAAAAATCATTACGGGGTATCTTGTAAGATATACATCACTTCACCAAAATCGCTCTTTGACAAATGATTTCTCAACCAACGAACACCATCATCTGTCAAACTTTGCTCATACTTAATATGATTTTGATCTCGCAGATAAATTCTGAGTCTGGGGTAAGAAGCAATAAATTTTTGTAGCTTATCATCAATTAAATTGATTTTATTATTATCATCCATTCTAAAAATGTATTTAGGAATCCAACGATTACGCGCTGCGCCAGTACCGGTAGTTGTTTCAACCGCCTGAATTTGACTCCAATTATACTCTTTAGGGAAAAGAGAAAATAATGAGTTAAATTTCAGTCCACTGGAGCTGACAACATAATAACTATTTAGACCCAACCCCATCATAGGCACAAAAAAAGCAAGAAAACACAGGAGAATTCTAAAATTATTACGGATTGACTGCCTCAACCCATAGCCCCCCAGGTATCTCAGGTTTAGCTCTTTATCAAGTTCTTTTCTTGCCGTAGGAATTAAATATGAAATCAGCTTAGAGAGGGTGGCAAATAATATTATAGAAACAAAAATTACTGGCAGCGTCGAAAAAATATACCCCTCACTGGTGAGGTCTGCCAAGATAGCCCCTTCAGAGAGAGACTCTACTCGCTGAGATATTACCACCTTAAAGTAAGAAATAACTATAAGAGCTACTAGTGAAATGGTAAGCACGATGACAAACAAGTCCCACTTGCAGCGAATAAAAATATGTTTCCTATTCATATCAGGCATAGGAAATTGTAAAAAAGATGGCTTCTTTTTTATTTTAGGTGGCTCCCAACCCCGACACAATACACATCTATGCCCTACATCTTCATAAATTTTCTGCTCCTGTATACAGACTTTACAATAACTCATAGCTATGAAAACCTCCTTATGCTGGAAAATTTCCTAATACAAACTGGGCCATTATTAACAATGCCATCAAAAAACCATCTCTAGTGAACAGATAACCATTTACAATAAATGAAAGCGACATTTACTGTGGTAGATCAAAATTATTGAGCTAAATCATCAAATGGAAATATGGCACTGAACAGTAAAAAACTGAAGATTGTATAACAGCATAAATCTACAATTCCAAGAATGAAGAAGAAGCATGATAAGTTGATACTTATTGGAATAGCAATCTATAACTCGATCCCCGCACCCGGCAGTGATCATTTACACAAATAACAAGAAATTATTGTGACGAAAAATAAACCAGACTGGATCAATAGGGTTTTACTGGATTGTTAGCCCCATACGATGCTATTCAATCACTCACCATACAATACATCAATGAGGGCCATAGAAGCGACGCTCAATCTTCTGCCACTGCGCCAATGCAGTTGGTGAGTGCAAACAAACTGTGAGGCGCTCAAAGCTTGCGGCATAGCTGCGCAAAACCGCCAGGCCCTGATGTGCCGCAATCTCGTGTGGGAAGCGGTTCGTACCAGCCCCTAGTGCTGGAAATAGTATCTTTTTGCACCCCCGTTGTTCCGCCAACTTCAAAACACTTTCATAACAGCATCGCAACTGCACTATCGCCTGGCTGCCCCACTGATCGCCACTACTCCATTGGGGGGTAACCGTATGCAGAAGATAATCGACGGGTAAATCATAGGCCTTGGTTAGGCGAGCCTCTCCTACGGGGCAAGCCCGTTGACGGGTGCACTGAGGGGTTAATTGGGTCCCACAGTGGGCATAAATCTGTGCGGAAAGCCCACGGCCCCGAATAAGGTACTTGTGGGCGGGACACACCAATGCATCCCCTCCCATCGTTAAAATATCGCCCCAAGTCAGTTCAATTTGTGTCACGATTTCTCAGTTCTAAAGTTTGAGTTACTGATACTGTAGCTTGCTACTTTGGTCGGTGACGGATTCCCCCTATACTCAGCGTTGCTTCACTCCGGTAGTGGCTACCCTCCTTGGTTGTAAATGAAGGGCAGTCCCGAGCAAGCGGAAGGTTGCAGTCGGTATAGCAACGGGAATGACTATGAACACAGGGTATAACAATCAGAATCCCGCGATTTCCACCTCTATTGATGAGGTACAGCGCATAGACCTGCGCCGCCGTATATTGGCCTCTTCCTACATGTTGATATTCGCTATGGCGATTACCGGGGCCATGGCCATTATCGCTCTATCTGCGACCAACATCCTGCAGGCATCGACACTTTTTATAGCAGCCGTTGTTATTTTGATGGCTTATATCGCCGTTAATCTCATAGGCCCCAGCGAAAAGACGCCATTGCTGGTAGGTATTCTTTTACTGGTGCTCTATTTCTACCTATTGATGACCGGCGGCGTTAACAATACTGGCTTAATGTGGGCAGTGATGCTAGTTCCGGGATTTATCAATCTATACGGCTATAAAACTGGCACCACCGCTCTACTGGGTATCGGCCTGGCCACCGCTGCAATCCTGTTTTATCCGGACTTCCCAGGCCTCACCGCCAAATACGACACCGCCTATCGCGCGCGCTTTATAGCCGTGTTTGGTGCTTTAACCGCTCTTACCGCACTGCTCGATAGCAGCCGCCATCAAACCCAGCAGTTGCTTCAACGATTGACTGGCGAGCTGGAAAGCTATGCCGCAACCGATACCTTGACAGGCCTGGCCAATCGCCGTGAGGCCTTCCGTGCAATCCGCGAGATGGAGCGCCGCAATGCTGAGCTCCAGGACCAATATGTCATCCTGATCGGTGACCTGGATAACTTTAAAACCATCAACGATACCTTTGGGCACTCTTTCGGCGACCGTGTATTACAGGATGTGGCCAAAATTCTTAAAAGTAACACTCGCACAGAGGACATTGTGGCCCGCTGGGGCGGCGAAGAATTTCTATTGCTATTACCCAACACCGACCTTAAGGGCGGCGGTGTACTGGCAGAAAAACTGCGTCGCAAAGTGTCAGCCCTAAGCAGGCGCTATACCCGCCCGGTGAAGATATCTATCAGCCTCGGGGTTGTCGAAGGCAGCATCAGCGGAAAGCCCCTCAACCAATTATTGGGCGAGGCGGACAAGCGTATGTATCGGGCGAAGAACGGCGGTCGCAACAAAGTGGTGGCCGCATAAACTGCGAATGGATTACTAAAGGGGTCTACCGTGGCTTTTTTATTCTGGCTCGCAGCGTCTATCTACAGCTCCCCAAAATAAATTACGTCTCAAACATTCTAACTAAACAACGAAATGACGCAGCAGGTAGCCAACAGCGAGTGCCAGGGCTGCAGCGCAACTGCCGAAAATGAGGGTTTTAATCGCTGCCACCAAGGTATGCCGGGAAGACACTAGCCCCTTAGCGAGCCCAATGGCGAAGAACGCACAGGCCGATAAAACAGCACTACTGTAAAACTGCTCAGTGGTATTAAGACCCTGAAAAAGGTAGGGCAATAAGGGGATAGCCCCCACACACACAAAAGCGGTGAAGGTCATCAATGCGGCACTTAACGGGTTGTGTCGCGCACGACTGATACCGTACTCCTCGGCAAGCATGGTATCTATCCACAGTTGACGATTTGCCGTAATTGTGGAAACGACATTTTCCAGGACTTCCCCAGTGAAGCCCTTTTGATGGAAAATCTGCCGGATTTCTTCTCTTTCACCCTCGGGAACCAGAGCAATATGCCGGCGTTCTGTACGCGTAGCTTCAATCCTCTGCTCCCGCTCCACACTCGCCGCCTCATAGTTACTGACGGCCATACTAAAGCCATCGGCAATCAGGTTGGCAAAGCCCATCACGAGTACTACCGCCTCGGTAAATCCCGCCCCAAAAGCCCCAGCGACAATGGCAAAAGTAGTCACACACCCGTCTATCGCGCCAAGAACAAAGTCAGACATTCGCCGTGAATGGGGCGGACGCTGTAAGCGCGCCTCGATACGATCCGGCCGGTGCTCATCGAGTAGGGATTTACGGGATTCCCCGTTTTGTTCAGGGCTGTGGTCGTCCATGCCTAGCCTGCATTCTGTAACGGATAGTGTCAGCAGTTACTGTAAAAAACGCTGCAAAACATAGGCTTCACACAATTCCCCGCAGCGGTCTGTGAATGCCCTCGGTTGCGTCTCGATGATATCGAAGCCCAACTCGGTATAGAGTGTCATTGTTGGCTGGCTTGTGCTCGGGATATAGTTAAACTGCATTTCCAGATAGCCCACATCTTGGGCCCTGGAAATACTGTGCTCGATCAGCGCGCGCCCCACACCGCGGCCCCGCACAGCCGTGTGCACCAGATAGTATGCCGCAGCAACATGGCTGTTTATGCCCGGGAAATTAACTCCCAATTTATAAGCCCCCAATAAGTGCGGCAATTCTTCGGCGACGTACGTCTGCAAGTCTCTATTGAACCATTGGACGGAAAATTCTTCGCGACCGATTTTGGCTGAGTAACGCAACTCACCATTGGCTCGTACGCCACAAAAAAGACTCCACATCCCCTCGATATCATGACTTGTCGCTTCCCGGATCTGCATCGGATCTCCCCGGCAGGCGGCATAGGCCTGCCCGTTTACCTCACTATAAAGCTACCCCTATCGACACCGGTATTACCCGTCTTTGGATCATAGGCATACACTAGAATTTTATAGGCACCGGGTACATCTGTTGCAAAAGGAGCGCTGAAGGTATTCATCGTTTCCTGAATTTTCAGGGGGATACTGGCGAAACGCTCACCATTTCTTTCCAGCAGCGCCATAACTTCGATCTGACTGCCGTCCCATAGCCCTCCGTCTGTCAAAGAACAGCCACACATCATCACTACATTGGCGCGAATCTCAAAGGGACTCTTATCCAGGCCTGTGTAGAGGTGGGTCTGAGGACTGAGCAGATCGACTAGCATCCCCGGTATTTCCACAATCAAGCCATCACCCACAATCGGCTTGCCAGGCACCAGCCAAGTCTGAGTTTGCGCCATTACCCGAGCCTGTTTTTTAATATAAGGGGCCAGCACCTCTACGGTCAGAAATACCGGCTCACTGATATCCAGTGTAGCGGTGAAATGCGCCGCCTCAGTGGCAATTGCTTGATATCGTGCGCGCGGGGTTTTCATAATCTTGCCAGTGTTACCAGTACTTCCCTGGGTCAGCCCCTTGGCGAGAATTTCCCCGGTATCCGCTTCGCGGATAATTACCATGGCACCCCCAATAGAGGAGCCAATAAATTTGGCATCCTTAGCCTTTGCGCGCACGGTAATTTCGGTAGGCGTCGTTTCGGCCCACAATGTAGCCGTCCATAATTGCAATGCCAAGGCAAAAATAAAAAATCCTATATACCTCATCAATATCCCTCTTTTTCTATACGCCCAATAAAAAATAGGCCCCAAAAATAACAAACCCCCAAAGCAAAGCACCTATCGCTAACCATATAAAGTTCCAGGGGGTAAACCTTGAGTTTATTTGTCCAGAAACATCTCCACTAGCCATGTTGGCTGCCTTCTGTCCCTGATACAGTGGCCACACCGTCAATAGTAGTAATAATATACTCACCATATCGACCAATGAAATTTCATCGGAATAATAGGAGACCCTGTCGACGATAGAACCCACAATCGTAAATATTACATAAAATGTAGCCCACAGCCCCGGTGACCAGCGGTAATCTATCTCAGTTTCCTCTAAACGACTTTGGATCTTGGAAAAAAGAGAATGAGTAAAAAATATCGAAAATATAGCCCGCATAACCGGCCACATATCCTCACCACTAGCACGCCGGTATTCAGCCCAATGTCGATAAATCCAATAAACTGAATACAACCCCATAGTACCGAGGCTCATCACCCAGAACTTGATTGGAGATACTACGTAAAATGATGATTCACCTTCCAGAGTGGTATCTAAGTCAGCCTCCGGAGCGGAGTAAATATTTGAATCCATTTTAAATATCCATTGAATAAACACTATCGGGAAATCCAGCATTCCCTATATACAGACGATATTTACAGAAATAGACCCAATAAAAAAACCGGGCTTTGCCCGGCTTTTTTATTGGGATCAGCAGAGAAGCTTATGACTGCTTAACTGACTCCACCCAAGAAGCGACTCGACTCTCCAATACCGGTACCGGCAGAGCGCCGCCACCCAATACGGTGTCGTGGAAACTGCGGATATCGAATTTGTCACCCAGCTGCTCTTCGGCCTGCTGGCGCAGTTCCTGAATTTTCAACATACCAATCTTGTAAGCGGTAGCCTGCCCCGGCCACGCCAGGTAGCGGCGCACTTCAGAGCGCACTGCCGTTTCAGGAATGGCAGAATTTTCCAGGAAGTACTCTACTGCCTGCTCCTCGCTCCAACCCTTAGCGTGCATTCCGGTATCCACTACAAGGCGAATTGCACGCCACATTTCTGCGGTCAAGTGTCCGAACAGGTTGTAGGGGTCTTCAAAAGCGCCCATTTCCATGGCCAGTTTCTCGGAGTACAGCGCCCAGCCCTCGGCATACACGGTAAAGTGTGCCTGGGTACGGAACTGTGGAATACCTTCAAGTTCTTGCGCAATAGAGATCTGCATATGGTGACCAGGATTACCTTCGTGGTAGGCCACCGTTTCCATATCGGTTGTGGAATAAGCACTCATGTCAGACAAATGTGCATAGTAAATACCCGGACGCGAGCCATCTGGAGTGCCGGGATAGTAGTGCTGGGCACCGCCATCCTGCTCGCGGAAGGATTCCACCCGCTTCACAACCAGCTCAGCCTTGGGCAGTAGACCGAAATATTCCGGCAGTTTCTTGGAAATATTGTCGAGGAAGGCTGTGGAATCATCCAGGTAACCCTGGCGGCCTTTATCGGAATTCGGATAGTAGAACTGGCCATCTTCACGAATAAATTTGAAGAAGTCTTGCAGGCTATTCTCGTAGCCAACCCGCTCTTTGATGGTTTCCATTTCACCGCGAATACGCGCCACTTCCTTGAGACCAATATTGTGGATCTCATCGGCCGTCAGGCTGGTTGTGGTGGTATTGGCCAGACGCTGGTTATAGTAAGCCATACCATTCGGCAGGCTGCTGGCGCCCTGAGGCTCTGCAGAGGCCTTCTCAACGTCTTTCTCTAGCCAGGTGATCAGGTTTGCGTAGGCGGGCAGAAACTCACTCTCCAGCGCTTTGCGTGCGTCTGCAGTCAGCTTATCCGCTTGCTTCTGGTCAATACTGCCCGCTTCGAGCAGATCGGTAATCTTACCCTTGGCGCCGGCCCACAGAGGCGCGTCGTCACCATCACTAAAGGGGGCGCCAGCAATCAGCTTGCTGGATTGTTCGATCGCACCTTCATAGGCAAAACGAGGTGGACGAATCCCCTCGTTCGAAGCCAGTTCTGCACGTTCATGCAGCTGGCTAATAGCGCGGGAGATACCACCAATACGGGTGATATAGGCCTGCATATCCTCGGCAGTTTCTACCTTGTGGAAGTTCAGCAGGAAGTTGGGCAGTTGCGACTGCGCACCGCCCATCTGTTCAAAGATATAACCGTGGCGCTTGAAAGGTTCGGCAGCTTTGGACTGCTCAAACTGGTACACCCATATATCGTAGGAAGTCTTGCCTTCCCCGCTCAATTTTTCGTAGTCAAAGTTCTTTTTCAGCTCGGCAACACTTTTTTCCAGCCAAGCCAACTGGCGAGCCTCAGCGGCCTCGCTCATATCGTCAATTTGGTCGTACTGCTCTTTGCGACCCAAATAGGAGAGCTGAATCGGGCTGAACTGCAATTGCTCTTCATAGCGCTCATCCAACCACTCTGTCAGGCGCTTGGTTTCTGCGACCGCATCCACCGCAACCGACTCTTCGGCAACAGCGCCCTGAGACTTATCGACATTCGCTCCGGACTGAGCGCTCTTGTCACCCTGACAGCCCGCGAGAATAGCGACAGCCAACAGACTGGGGATCAGTGGATTATTCAGCTTCATCGGCATCTTTCTATCTCGATCAAAAGTTGTACAAAAAAACGCCGCTAACTTTGACACGAAATCAGCTAGGTGTCGATCAAAGCCCCCCCAAACGCCATATCTGTGCGTCGAGTCGAAGCAGATCGCAGGTTTTCTTCCTAAAAATAGATGCAAGGGTCCGAAATTAAGACCAGTGACCAATCAGTAAAGCGATCAGTGTTTACTCGAAGACCGATCCACGATATGCAGCTCGCGCTGGGGAAAGGGTACCGTGAGTCCGGCAGCTTCCAGCGCAGGTTTCAATTGCTTCATCATCGACCAATAGACCTCCCAGTATTCTTCGGTTGATGCCCAGGCGCGCAGCTGTAAGTTGACCGCACTGTCAGCTAAGGCGCGCACGGTATAACTGGGCTCAGGCTCGACCAGTAAGCGCGGTTCCGCTGCCACCAGGCGACGCAATACTGCCAGCCCAATTTCAATATCGTCGCCATAAGCGATGCTGGCGACTATTTCAATACGGCGGGTCTTGTTGCGGCTGAAGTTAGTGAGAGTTTGTCCCCAGATTGCATTATTGGGTGCAGTAATTCGCAACCCATCCGTGGCATCCATTTCTGTGGTAAATAGCCCCACCTCCCGCACCGTGCCCATTGTGCTACCAAACTGGATCACATCCCCAACACGAAAGGGGCGAAGTCCGAGCAGGATAAATCCCGAGGCAATATTCTGTAGCGTATCCTTCAACGCCAGTGCTACCGCGACACCCGTGGCACCGAGAAGGGCAATCAGGCTGGTTGTATTTACACCGAAGGCATCCAGCACCAACAGGGCGCCGACGATATAAATGGCCCAACTGGAGATACTGCGCAACACCGGGCGCAAGGTAACATCGAACCGTTCCGGTAAACGGTCGATGGCTCGGCGGGCGAGGTGAGCAACAAAAAGAGTTACCGCAACTACCAGTAGTGCGGCCCCTAGCTTCAAGAGAGCCGCGATCAATAGGGGCCAGTAGTTGCTGGCCAAACTGTTGATATCCATCGTTAATCTTACCGAAATGGGGTCTTATCACACTTATTCCCGACTCACACAAGCCCCATAGCCTTCGCCTCGTCGGCACAGCGCTGATGCGCGGGACAGGTTTGCAGGTGGTCATTGACCATGCCCGTGGCCTGCATATGCGCATACATGATGGTGGAACCCACAAAACTAAAGCCGGCCTTTTTCAATGCCTTGCTCATAGCATCAGACACCGGGGTACTAGCAGGTACCTGCTTGAGAGAGTTCGGCCGATTGATCAGCACCCACCCGTTGGTAAACTGCCAGAGAAAATCCTTCAGGGAGCTACCCGCTTCTCGTAGCGTAAGCGTAGCCCGTGCGTTTTTTACTGCGGATTCCACTTTGAGCCGGTTGCGAATGATCCCCGGCTCCTGTAACAGTTTTTCAACCCGCTTAGGGGTATAGCGAGCAATTTTTTCCACCTTAAAATCATCAAAAAGACGGCGATAATTTTCTCGTTTATTAAGGACCGTAATCCAGGACAATCCTGCCTGGGCCCCCTCCAATAGCAAAAATTCAAACAGGGTCTGATCGTCCGTCACCGGCCGGCCCCACTCCTCATCGTGGTAGCTCTGATAAAGCGGTGTCGATAGGCACCAACCGCAGCGTTTCTCCTTCATGATTACTCCTAAACCGCTGGCTAGCTGGCACCAGAAAAAAAGTAATACTGTACAAGCTGTAAAACCAAAAGCAGGGCGACCAGTCCGAAAATAATATTGTTACGATTCACGATACCTCCAATAGTTTTTCCTGTAATAACCAATCGCGACATTCGCACAACATGGCATCTAATTCCACTGTTGAATCATATCCCAGTTCGCGCTCTGCTTTGGCGCAACTCGCTATTACACGGCGCGTAGCCAAAGCTGCCTTCTCCGGCGTTACTACCGGTTCACGGCCATTAAATCGGGATACAAAATCTGAAATTTCGGAAATTACCCGGATCACAAAAGCAGGAGTGGTTCTTTTGGGCACCGGTTGATCTAGTAATTCCGCAATGGTGCTGAAGAATTCCAGGAAACTGGCATCAGCGCCGGCGAGGATATAGTTTTCTCCACAACGCCCATGTTCAGAGGCACTAATATGCGCTCTCGCCACCGAGCCTGCATAGCAAAAAGATCCAGAGCCCAGTGGCACGCCGGGAAGCTGCCCCCTCGAAATCAGGAAAAATGCCTGAGCCCAGCTACCGGTATCGTATTTTCCCACAATGCCACAAGGATTTAGGAAAACTGCATCGAGACCTCGTTCAATTTCTGCACGAACCACAATTTCTGCGCGTTTTTTGGTATACAAATAATGATGGCGAGGATCATCTGCAAGCTTGGGGCTGTCTTCTGCAATCACTCCTTGGTGATAGCCATAAGCAGAGATCGAACTGGTAACAACCATCCGCCCTACGCTTTTTTCTCTGGCAACTTTAGCAATATTGGCCGAACCCTCAACGTTATCTTTCCACTGCTGGGCATTGCCACCACGCCACATATTGGTATTGGCCGCCATATGGAAAACGACATCTACCTTGTCCGGCACAGCAGCCGCCAGGGAATCTACATCACTCAGCGAGGCTTCGACCAGCTCAGCCCCCATACTGCGCAGTCGGTGGGGGTTTGAGCTGGACCGGTGCATGGCAGTCACCTGCCACTCACTGGCAATAAGCTGTTCGACAAGATTGGCACCGAGAAAGCCGGTGCCCCCAGTTACAAAGGCATGTTTCATAAATCCACCGGATGATATTTATCATTATTTATACCCAGTGATACTCTCTGCCGGAAACGCCACTCTTCGCAGGGTTTAACCGATGAGTGGAACCGCTATTTCGACAAAGCTGGCTACACCCGATTTTCCATGCAGTTGCAGCCTCAAGGCTTCCCCCAACGGTTTATAGAAATACCGACAGCCATCACAATGTCACCGGTATTCTCCTACCCTGTCGGAGTTACCCGTTAATCGATTTTCAATCCCAGCTGGTAAGCGAGAAAGCCCCACTGGTTTGCATAATCCTCTACTTGCATCCATACCGGCTTACCGGCGCCGTGCCCTGCGCGAGTCTCTACCGCAAGCCAGACCGGATTTTCACAACTCTGATCTTTTTGCAGCGCTGCGGCAAACTTATAACTGTGCCAGGGCACAACACGGTCATCTCGATCCGCAGTCGTGATAAGGGTTGCCGGATAGCAGGCACCCTCACGGGTATTGTGCACAGGCGAGTAGGAGTACAGGGCCTCAAATTGTTGGCGATCTTCACTCAGGCCATAGTCACTGGACCACTGACGCGCATTCGCAGAAGCCGTGTGATAACGCAGCATATCCAATACACCAACTGCAGGTAGAGCTGCGGCAAACAGGTCCGGGCGCTGTACCAAGGTGGCGCCGACCAGTAACCCACCATTAGAGCGTCCATTAATACCCAGCTTTTTCGGGGAAGTGACCTTCTCCTCAATCAACCACTCTGCCGCAGCGATAAAGTCATCAAAGACATTTTGCTTCTGAGTTTTGGTACCCGCTTGGTGCCAAGCTTCACCATACTCACTACCACCGCGCAGGTTAACCACCGCCAGGGTGCCGCCCATATCCAGCCAGCCCGCAAAGTGATTGTAAAAGCGCGGTAAAATAGACACATTAAAACCGCCGTACCCATACAACAGTGTTGCATTGGAGCCATCGCGCTTCATGCCTTTCTTGTGCACCAAGAACATAGGTATACGAGTACCATCCTTGCTCTTGTAAAAGTGCTGGCTCACTGTCAAATCTGAAAAATCCGCAGCGTATTTTGGTTGCCTGAACAACTTGGTTTCACCGGTCTGCACATTCAGGTGATAAATACTTGGCGGAGTAATAAAGTTACTAAAAGAATAAAAGGTCTCAACCGCATCCTGCTCGCCCTGCAGGCCTGACACCGAGCCAACTCCCGGTAACTTCAATTCGTACTGTTGCTCACCTTTGGTATCAGTTACCAGGACGCGAGACTTGGCATCTTCCAGGTAGTGGAGTACAAATCGGTCTCCCATCAGACTGGCACTTTGCAGAGCACTCTGACTCTCTGGAATCAGATTACGCCAATACTTGCGCTGTGGCTTGTCCAGATCAATCGCTACCACACGCCCCAGAGGCGCATCTGCACTGGTTTTAAAGAAGAAGGTTCGGCCTTTGTTACCCAGAAACTCATAGAGGCCATCCCAGTCATCCAGCAACTTTACGACCTTTTCGCTCTCCACGCGAAGATCGCGATAATAAAAGCCGTTTGAGTCGTAACCATCGAAAATAGACAGCAACAAATAGTCACCGTCGTGGCTCACGAAGGCTTCAGGGTTGCGGGTTGGATGATCGGTAATCTGGAAAATTTGCTGATCTCGTTCTTTTGCCTCCCCCAACTTATGGAAATACACAGCCACCTGCTGGCTATCATCAGCACTGCCATTCATCTTGAACGGATAGCGGCTGTAGTAAAAGCCAGATTCATCAGCAGCCCAACTGGCACTGCTGAACTTAATACCGGTTAGCTGCTCCTTAAGGTCTTTGCCGGTTTTCAGATCACGAATACGGTAGTCCGTCCAGTCAGTACCGCCATCTGAGACACCGTAGGCCAGGTAGCGGCCTTTAGGACTTACCTTGAGACGTCTGGCCGCAATGGTCCCATCCTCACTGAGATTACGCGGATCCAGTACCGCCTTACCCTCAGTACCGAGGTTCGTGGCCTTATAAAAGACATTTTGGTCCCAATCACCGGTGTTGTAACTGTAGTAATAGCTACCGCCCTTCTTGTAGGGCACACCGTAGCGTTCATAGCGCCACAATTCAGAAAGGCGGTCATTGACCTTCTGCCAACCGGGTATGTTTTTTAAACGGGGTAACGCATGGTCGTTCTGCGCTCCCACCCAGGCTTTCACCTCTTTACTGGACATATCCTCCATCCAACGGTATGGATCTGCCACCTGTTGACCAAAATACTCATCGACATGTACCAGCTTCTTGCTGCCCGGATAGTCATCCCCTGCGTGAACACTCGCCGCAGCAAGGACTCCAGCCAGTAGTGCCACTATCTGTCTCTTCATACTGTTATTCTCAGTTTCTCTACTTGGATCAGTCCGTTAATCTAGGCCATTTATGCCATAGGTTCCAGAGAGACAGAGAGAGGTGAGATGAAAGGATTAATCCAGCGGGTGAATCATGCCCAAGTCGATGTGGCTGGACAGTCGGTGGGCGCCATCGATAAAGGCATTCTGCTGCTGCTCGGTATTGAAGCCAAAGACAGCTCCGACAGCGCCGATAAACTACTGCACAAGGTATTGAATTATCGTATTTTCCCTGATGAAAAGGGGCGTATGAATCTCAACTTGCAAAAGACAGGGGGCGGGCTACTTGTTGTCAGTCAATTCACACTAGTAGCGGATACCGACCGAGGGCTAAGGCCCAGTTTCAGCTGCGGCGCCACTCCCGAATATGCTGAAGAGCTCTACAACTATTTTCTAGGACGTGCTAAAACTCAATTTTCTCCCCTAGCCTGCGGTATATTTGCAGCGGATATGCAGGTTTCATTAGTCAATGATGGTCCCGTTACTTTTATGCTGGAGACCTGAGTCTATTCGGTAATCATTTGGGGCTGTGAAGAATAAAATTCTATGGCCTTTACCAACTACTGCTTACCGAGGTTGTCCGCCACGAGTCCACAGCAGATCAAGCATTCCTATTTGGGTTAGGGAAATCATTGCTCTCAACTGCCTGTTTAAATGTAATATTAGTATTCTCGGAGTTATAGCACTGGAATAAACCGGCCAATAAAAAAATTGATATCAATATGATAGAATAACGTATCTACAAAAAAATATATCTCGCTTGCGGAAAACTGAGTCGGATCATAATGTACGTATTTTATTTGCTATCGAATCTGGCAGCAAGGCTTGGGGATTCGTATCTCTCGAATGGATACAATCTCCTAGCACTTACTTTAATGATAGCAAGTTCCGGATAATTGTCTCAACTTAGTCAGGGAAATGTATTCAAAACTTAAAGCTATCCTCCACTATCGAAGTATCACCAGGACCAACTATAAATGTCATTTACACTGCGACCAGGTATTTCTAATAAAACACTTCTATACCCTAAGATATCTACTTGTTGCTCGCAGGATAGGACAATATTCATCCGCGCCCCAAATCGAGCTTAATAAATTATTGGAATTTATTGAGGATAACTCACCAGAACACTCGATTGAATAATAATTGAGCTCAAAAAAATTTTCTGGTAAAAAGTCTCTTCGCTGCCACCCGATCTCTCTACCAGTACTCTGAGGAGGAACCACAAAGATTCGAGTTATCTACTCTTTATACTAACAGCCATCGCCAACAACTTACACACCAAACAAACTGTTTCGCAACACCTTGCAAGAACAATATTGTGAGTAGGTTAATTTTAAAAATAGCCAAACGCACTTTGCATTAGTACAGAAATAATTAAAACCTTTAAATATGAGAATATTAGAAATAACCGTTGACAATGAGATACAACTTGACCCACTGATGGAGCGCGACGCCGAGCAGATTTTTGAACTCATAGAAAGTAACAGGCCATTACTGGAAAGATATCTTTACTGGGCAAAAACTGTTGTCGACTTGTCTTCGACACAGGAATATATTAATGAAAGAGTTTACAGCAATCATTTTGGCTCCGCCTGGTACAAGATAATATTTAATCGTGAAGTTGCCGGAATTTTTGGTATCAAGACGATAGACCAGGAAAAGAATAGTGCGGAAGTTGGCTACTGGCTCTGTAAAGAGCGCCAGGGTAGAGGCGTAATGACCCGGGTTCTGGGAAAAATAGGCGTCTATTTAAAAGACCAAAAAAACATTACAGCTCTGAAGATCCATTGCCTATCGGAAAATACTGCCAGTATTGCAGTTGCCGAGCGGGTAGGTGGTGTACACAGTGATACCATTCCCAATTACTACTTAATTAATGGCACCTTTCAGGATTTAAAAATATACACAGTAATTATTTAGCACGCTGCCGAAAATCTATGTATGGGTGTAAATCCATTAGCGATGGCATATAACTTACCATTGACGCTTACAGGTATTCTCTGAAAAACTACGATGAAATGAGGCTGTAATTTAAATTGTGTAACTGCTCATGCCCCCATACTCTATACCGGAGCAACCCATGAGCAAAACAATGAACGATAAAGACCTCGAGCAGCAACTCAGTGCCAATATCACAGAGCTAGCAAAGGGTGTTAAATCTGAAGCCGACCTCAACAGCCTCACTCAGAAGCTTATCAAGATGACGGTCGAAGCAGCCCTGGGGGCTGAGCTGGATGAGCACCTCGGGTATACAAAGCATGATGCCGCTGGTCGAGGCTCTGGCAATAGCCGCAATGGTGCCAGCTCCAAACGCCTTAAGGGGCAGCATGGTGAAGTTGAAATCAACATTCCCCGCGATCGAACCGGATCTTTTGAGCCTCAATTTGTCCGCAAGGGCCAAACTCGTCTAACACAGATGGACGATCAGATTTTGGCCCTGTATGCGAAGGGGATGAGTACCCGTGACATTGTCGATGCTTTCAAGGAAATGTACGGAGCCGATGTTTCAGCAACACTGGTATCTAAGGTTACTGAGCAGGTTCTGGAGACCGTTACAGAGTGGCAAAATCGACCGCTGGATCGGGTCTATCCAATTATCTATCTCGA